>JACUTT010000004.1 GCA_014859655.1 Campylobacterales bacterium | reverse complement strand
CCGCTGTGCTTTATGCTCGGACTGCCGTATACATGTCACCTCAGGAGAGGTGACATGAGAGCTCAGAAAAGTATAACCTCGTTCCATCCTCTCCCGAGGTGGAACGCATAGGCAGTTCACCTGCTTAGACACAGCCGCTGTGCTTTATGCTCGGACTGCCGTATACATGTCACCTCAGGAGAGGTGACATGAGAGCTCAGAAAAGTATAACCTCGTTCCATCCTCTCCCGAGGTGGAACGCATAGGCAGTTCACCTGCTTAGACACAGCCGCTGTGCTTTACGTTCGGACTGCCGTATGCGTGTCACCTCAGGAGAGGTGACACGAGATAATAACTTCAGCATCCAAACGAAGATAAGAAAGTAAAGTGCTTATTAGGCGGTAAAAACAAAATTAGCCAAAAAAAGTGTTCGACAAGACCAAACCCCCAGGACGGTTCACTGTCCGCGAGCACTCCGCTGAGGAGGACGCAGAGTCATCGTAACGAAGGTGAGCTTAGCTCGCCGAAGTGTATAAATTACAGTAAGTGCCCCATCTGCTCTTTTTTGACCTGCAGATAGTCTTGGTTGTGCACGTTTGTCTTGACGATGATGGGGAGGCGCTCTACGATCTCGATGGCCTGGAGGGATTTTATCTTTTCGGGGTTGTTGGTGAGCAGGCGGATGCGGCTGATCTTGAAGTGCTTCAAGATGTCATGCACGATCTCATACGAGCGCGCGTCGGCCGGAAAGCCCAGCTGGTGGTTGGCCGCAACGGTGTCGAAGCCCCTGTCTTGAAGCGCGTAGGCGTTGACCTTGTTCAAAAGACCGATGTTTCTGCCTTCTTGTCGAAGATATAGCACCATGCCACCCTCTTTGGAAATCATTTTCAGCGAGAGATCGAGCTGGTCGCCGCAGTCGCATTTCAGACTCCCCAGTGCGTCTCCGGTGAGGCACTCGGAGTGCACACGGACGATGGGAATGTCGGGGAGTTTTTCGGTAAATATGACAAGATGTTCTTTGTGGTGTTCTTTGAAGGCCTGTATCTTGAAGGTTCCGTGTTTTGTGGGTAGATTGGCAACTTCGGAGATCTCTAAGTTCATGTTTAACTGCTTTTTTGTGATAGATTTGTTAGAATGGGAAATAATTTTGATTATAGCATTATTATTTTTTCTCAAAGGTTAAGAATGTTTCATCGTTTCCGCCGTTTGCGCATCAATCCACAGCTTCAAAACCTTGTCAGAGAGAGCTCTGTGAGTGTCAATGACTTCATCTATCCGCTTTTCGTGCGTCCCGGAGAAGGGATCAAGACCGAGGTCGCCTCTATGCCGGGTGTTTACCAGATGAGCATCGACGAGGTGCTTAAAGAGTGCGAGAGCCTCAAAGCTTTGGGTCTTTACTCCATCATCTTGTTCGGCATCCCCGCGGTGAAGGACTCGGTCGGCTCGGACGCACTCTGTTCTCACGGCATTATCGCCAGTGCGATACGCGCCATCAAGGCGGCACACCCTGAGATGTTCGTCGTCACAGACCTCTGTTTTTGCGAGTACACCGACCACGGCCACTGCGGAATCATCGACACGCAGCGTGAAACGGTGGACAACGACGCGACTTTGGAGCTTTCGGCCAAACAGGCCCTTGTGCATGCCAAAGCGGGCGCGGATATGATAGCGCCGAGCGGCATGATGGACGGGATCATCCAGACCCTGCGCAGCGCTTTGGACGAAGGCGGCTATAACGAGCTTCCTATCATGGCCTACTCGACGAAGTTTGCCAGCGGCTACTATGGGCCGTTTAGGGATGTGGCCGAGTCGGTACCGAGTTTCGGCAACCGTTCGAGTTACCAGATGGACCCGGCAAACCGCCTCGAAGCGATTGCCGAGAGCATTGAGGATGAGGCCCAGGGCGCGGACATCTTGATGGTAAAACCCGCACTGGCCTACCTCGACATCGTCCGCGACATCAAAGAGAACACAAGCCGCCCACTGGCCGTGTACAATGTCAGCGGGGAGTACGCAATGCTCAAGTTTGCGGGTAGAGAAGGGCTTATCGACTATGACCGGGTGCTGATGGAGACGATGATCGGCTTCAAACGCGCGGGTGCAAACATCATCATCTCCTACCATGCCAAAGAAGTTGCAAAACTTTTAGGCCACTAAATCGGAGGCTTATGGTTCAAGTTATTCTTTATTTTCTTAGCCGTTTCAGCGTCAAGCTCAAAGTCGCTTTTCTGATCGTCTTTTTGATCTCGGGCGTTCTTTTTTGGAATGTCTCCTATCTCAATGACACGATCAGAGAAAATGCCCGGACAGAAAAGCTGCTCTTTGCCTTTGAGACGGCAGAAAAGATCAATGCCATTGTATTTTCTCTTCAAAAAGAGCGGACCTACTCCGTCGCCTTTGCTGAACATGCCCAGGTCGCGGATGCCCTGGAAGGTGTGCGTCACGAAAGTGATCTCTATCTGGCGAAGTTTGGTGAGTGCCGCCAAACGCTCGGCGCCGTTGCCAACGAAAAGATCAGCGTCAAGCTGGCTCTTTTAGGCAGCGAGATTACCTCCTTACAAAAGATCCGTATGGAAGTGGACGCGGCTCAGATAGACGGCGATGAGATCGTCCGCCACTACACAGACGCCCTGATAAAGCATTTTATTGACCTTATCGCGCTGATGACGGCGCAGATCGAGTCGAATGATTTTAATGCCTATTTCAACCTGATCAATGCGATTGAGTACGCGGCCTTGCAGCAGTCGCTCGTGCAGGTGGCGGTAGGAAGAGAGGAAGCTTTTGATCAGATCTGGTACGACCTTATCATAACCCAAGATGCCAAATCGCAGGCCTATCTTGACCGTTTCAAGACCTTTGCCGAAGCCGAGGCCATCGTGGCTTACCAAAAACTCTATTCCAGTGCCTCGTTTATCCATCTCAACGAGATGCTTGAAGAGCTGAAGATGCAGGTAGGAGAAAAGGTCGGCGGCATAGAGATTGAGGAATGGCTGGGGTATTATCTGCGCTACATGGATGAGATAAAAGCGGTTGAGCTGCTCAACAGCAACAGCGTAAAGGCAAAGATTGAAAAAGAGCTGCTGCGCAACAATGAAGCCTTTAAACGAAATGTGCTGATGCTCTTGTTGCCGCTTCTTTTTGCGCTCTTTGTGGCCTGGTTTATCTTTGTGGACATCAGAAACTCTCTGCGGACCCTGCTCAATTTCCTCAAAGAGCGCAGCATCAGGGGAAAAGACCAGCTCCTGCTGTTGCAGTCAAAAAGCGAGTTAGGGACGATCTACCGCACGCTTTTTGACTTCAATGCCAAGATTCATGAACAGATCAAGATCATAGAGCACACCTATGAGACCGATCAGCTTACCCACATCCCAAACCGCAACAAACTTCTCAAAGAGATGCAGAAGATGCAAGAATCGGGGCAGGATTTTATGATCATCTACATCGACATCCAGAACTTCTCGCATATCAATGACAGTTTTGGCCAAAGCGTCGGCGATGTCTATCTTCAGCAGACAGCGCGGATGCTTCAAGAGATCTCGGGCACGCTGGGCTCGCGGCGGCCCGAACTGAAAACGGAAGCCTACAGAATGGGCTCGGATGAGTTCGTGCTGATCTGTTCACAACCGGAGTATACCGAGCTGCTGATCTCTAAGCTCAAAGAGACCTATATCATCGAACACGGGGGCATTGAGATGCCGCTCTCCTTTACTTTCGGCATCGCTAATTCCGATACAAAACACTCTCAGTCCTCACAGCTCAGTCGTGCAGAGATCGCTTCGCGCCATGCCATTCGTACGCATCAGCGCTTCTCCTATTATGACGAGGATGCACTTTTTGAAAAACGGCACAAAGAAAATCTGGAGTGGGTAAAAAAGATCGCCGAAGCCTTTAAGAAAGGCTTCTTTACCGTCTATTATCAGCCTATTGCACGGGCGTCGACAGCGGAGATCGTGAAGTATGAAGTGCTTATCCGCATGCATGACAAAGAGCGCGATCTGGTGGTCTCGCCGGCGGAGTTTCTCGATGTGCTCCAAAACTCGGGGCACGAGAAAGAGCTGACAAAGCTGGTCATCAGCCAAAGCTTCAAGAGCTATGAAGCCTTTCAGATCGATCTTGCCATCAACATGACGCGCGACGATCTGGACGAGGAGATCATTTCTTATCTTATTGCCGAGGCAAAAAAATACAAGATAGAACCAGCGTCGGTGGTGATCGAACTGGTCGAGTCCGAAGAGCTGCTTAAAGAAAAATATATTACAATTATCAAGCAGATCAAGCGTGCAGGATTCAAGATCGCTATAGACGACTTCGGTACGGGGTATTCCAACTTCGCCTACCTCATGCAGATCAAGCCCGATTATATCAAGATAGACGGTTCGCTGATCGAGCGGATGAACACAAGCGCGGAAGAGCGCCAGGTAGTCGAAGGGATATACGACTTTGCCAGCAAGCTCGGCATCGAAGTTGTGGCCGAGTTTGTCAGCAGCAGTGAGCTCTTTGAGGCCATAAGAGAGATCGGTATCGAGTATGTGCAGGGCTATCACATCGGACATGTGATGAGCGGTGAGGAAATTTTGAAATTAAGAGGACAGCAGTGAGACATTTTTTAACATTAAAAGATTATACAAAAGAAGAGATTTTAGAGATTATCGCCCTGGGCCTTAAGATCAAAAAAGAGTTCAAAGCCAAGGCCCAGCCGCCATACCTTCATGGACAGACACTCTCTATGATCTTTGAGAAGAGCTCGACACGCACCCGCGTCAGCTTCGAGTCGGGGATTTCGCAGCTTGGCGGTCATGGGCTTTTTCTCTCTAACAAAGACATACAGCTTGGACGCGGCGAACCGGTAAAAGACACCGCGCGCGTTATCTCCAGCATGACCGATATGATCATGATCCGCACCTTCGAGCACTCGCGCCTTGAAGAGTTCGCCTCCTACTCGAGCGTTCCCGTCATCAACGGACTGACCGACTCCTACCACCCGGTTCAGCTGCTCGCGGACTACATGACGATGGTGGAAAAGGGCATGGACAAGGACCCCATAGTAGCCTATGTCGGCGATGGTAACAACATGACGCACTCATGGATGATGCTTGCGGCCAAACTCGGCTTTGAACTTCGCATTGCGACACCCAAGGGCTACGAGGTAAACGCGACGATCTTGCAAGAAGCCCTGGAGTTCTGCAAGACAAGCGGTGGTAAAATAATTGTGACCAACAACCCTGCCGAGGCGGCAAAAGGCTCAACGGTCATTACAACAGACACCTGGGCCTCAATGGGACAAGAAGATGAAAAAGAGGCAAGGATCAAAGCCTTTGCGGGTTACATCGTTGATGAGAAGATGATGGCCTCGGCACAGAGCAATGCAATCTTCCTGCACTGTCTGCCGGCCTACCGCGGGCAAGAGGTAAGCGAAGCGGTCCTTGAAGGGCCGCAAAGCCTTATCTTTGAAGAAGCAGAAAACCGTCTGCATGCGCAAAAGGGGTTGATGGTCTGGTTAGATCTGCATCGCTAGTAAGTAGTCTTGGTTTTAAATAAAGAGAGGAGGCAACTTGTGCCTCTTGCGTCTTAGTTCGAAGCTGCCATAACGATAATAAAATCTTTTCCCTCTTCTAAAACAGAGAAATTATGTTTTTTGCAAAACTCACTGTTCATCTCCTGCGCCATCTCCTGGGCGTGCATAAGCGCATCGTCTTTGTTCTCAAAGCTGACTGAAGCCTCTTTTCCGCTTCGTCTAAAACAACCGCATTGCTGGGGTACAGATACTTGAAACATTTATTGTCCTTAATAGGGGCGATTTGGCCCCCTGATTTAAAGATGAAAGTTTAGTGAAATGCCCTTTAATATCTGCCGGGCGAGCTTATTAGGGGCGCAGTTTTAGTTTTTAGTAAGCTATGCCGGTTTTGGAGCGGACGATCTGCATCTTTTCCTGCGCTATAGCACGGGCCTTGTCGGCACCGGCCTTGAGGATGTCGCGTACCTCGTCTTGGTGCGCGGCATAATAGGCGCGTTTTTCGCGGTAGGGCCTGAAATACTCCCACATCACATCATGCAGATAGAGTTTGAAGTGCCCGTAACCTTCGCCCGGCGTCTTGTAGCGTTCTTGCAGGGCCAGAAGCTCGCTTGGGCCCAGGAAGAGCTTGGCAAGGGCGTAGATATTGCAGTTTTCGTAGGCTTTGGGCTCCTCAAGAGGCGTAGCATCGGTGACGATCTTCTTGATCGTTTTTTGGATCATTTTCTCGTCTCCGAAGATATTGACGGTGTTGCCGTAGGATTTTGACATCTTCGCCCCGTCGGTTCCGGGCACTGTCGCGACCTCGTCATCGACCTGGTGCACGGGCAGTCGAAAGATGTCTCCGTGCTCGTTGTTGAAGCGTATGGCCATGTCCCGCGCGATCTCTACGTGCTGGATCTGGTCCTTTCCGACGGGGATCACCTCAGAGTCAAAAAGCAGAATATCCGCGGCCATCAAGACGGGGTAGGAGAAGAGGGAGTGGTGGGGGTGGATCCCCTTGGCGACCTTGTCTTTGTAGGAGTGCGCACGCTCCAAAAATCCCATCGGTGTGAACTGCGAAAGAACCCAGTAGAGCTCAAGCACCTCTTTGACATCCGACTGCACCCAAAACATCGTCTTCTCAGGCTCTATGCCCAGGGCCAAAAAGTCAGTGGCCGCCTGCATCGTCAGCGTAGAGAGACGTTCTCCGTCGCCGACGGTCGTCATCGCGTGGTAGTTGGCGATAAAAGCATAGACGCTGTCGCTCTCCTGGCGTTCGATCATCTTCTTGATGGAGCCGAAATAGTTCCCGATATGGAGATCGCCTGAGGGCTGGATACCTGCTAGTACTTTCACATAAAATCCTTGTCGATTGTTGGGGGAATTGTACTTTATTGTCATATAATACGAGCTTAGGGGCTTTTATAAGCCTTCATAGCACCAAGGGCATGCGGGCTTTCTGCCGAAGAAAACTCAGGGTCAGCGCAGGTTGATGGGCTTTTGCTCATTAACCGTATTCAAGAGTTCCACAAGAACTCTAACAATTAAAGGATAAAAATGGAATATTATCTCTGGATAAAATGGTTTCATGTCATCTCGATGGTGGCCTGGTTTGCCGTGCTTTTTTACATGCCGCGGCTTTTCGTCTACCATATGGAAAATGTGGAGAATGCAGACTTTATCAAGGTGTTGAAGGTGATGGAGCGCAAGATCTACTACGCGATCGGTGTTCCCGCATTTTGGGCGACACTGCTCTCGGGAGTGGCCATGATAGCGCTCAACCCGGGCCTCTTTCAAAGCGGGGGCTGGTTGCATGCGAAACTTCTGTTTGCCGCGATTTTGATCGGGTATTTTTTCTCTATGGGGCATTACCGCAAAAAACTTTTGAACGACAGCTGCACAAAAAGCGGAAAGTTTTTTCGTTATTACAATGAAGCACCGACCATCTTGCTGCTGCTTATCGTGGCGATGGTGATTGTCAAGCCCTTTTAAGCCCTTGGTTGGCTGAGACTAGCGGTCGATGTCAACAAAACCTTCGTCCTCGTCGTCCCCGTCAAAGTCTTCCAACTCATCGTCGTCGAGCTCTTCATAGAACTCCTCCTCGGCGCTTGGTACGCCGCCAAAGGTGTCGAGTACATAGTCGGGCTCATCCGAGACATGGGTCTTTTGTTTTTTGCTTCGCGCGTGGAAAAGAACCGGGGTTCCCTCAAAGTTGAAAGCCTCGCGCAGTTTGTTGGTCAGGTAGCGTCGGTAGGTAAAGTGCAGACCTTCGGGACGGTTCATGACCAGGGCAATGCGCGGCGGACGGATATCGTACTGTGTGACGTAGTAGATACGGATGATTTTTCCCCGGACGGACGGAAGGTGGTGCTTGCGCTGTGCGAGTTCGAGGACGCGGTTTAGCTTGGAGGTGCCGATGCGCTGCGAGTAGTTCTCGTTGATCTCGAGGATCTTGTCCATGATGCGGTTGACGCGCTGATGCGTCAGTGCCGAGATCGTGATGATAGGCGCATAGTGGAGGAACTTGAAGCGTGAACGCACCTCCAGGGTAAACTTGTCGAAATCCTTGTCAGTCAGGTCCCATTTGTTCAGCACGATGATGCAGCCCAGACGGTTGTCGTCTATGAGTCCGGCGATCTTTTCGTCGAGGTCCTTGAAGGGTTCGGAAGCGTCCAGAACCAGCAGGGCGATGTCGGCGTCTTTGAGCATCTCTTTGGTACGCATAAGCGCAAACTTCTCGATGCCAAGGATCTTGCCGCGGCGGCGGAGTCCGGCCGTATCGACGAAGGTGACGCGCTTGTCGCCGACTTCGATCATCTCATCAATGGGGTCGATGGTCGTGCCTGCGATGCTGCTCACGACAGAGCGGTCTTCGCCGATGAGGGCATTGAGAAGGGAGCTTTTTCCGACGTTGACACGCCCGATGATGGCGACCTTGACCTGGTTTAGGCGTTCAGGGTCATAGAAGCGGGTGTTGTCGTTTAGCTCGAAAATACTCGAGTCTTCTTCTTTTTCACCTTCGTCATCAAAGGCATCATAAAAGGCCTCTTCATCTTCCATCTCAGGCTCTAGTATCTCGCCGCCGACCTCATTCTCTTCGCTGTTTTGCGCGACAGGAGAGTCGGAGAGCTGCTCGTAGATCCACTCGACAAGCTTGACGATGTGGCGGTTGTGCGAAACAGAGATACCGAAGATCGTCTCCGTACCGAACTCATAATAGTCCCAAAGCTTCTCCTGCATCTTGTCGTTGTCGATCTTGTTGACAACAAGGGCAACGGCCTTTCCCATTGTCTGGAGTTCGTAAAAGAACTTTTTGTCTTCATCGTTGGGGATGGTCTTGCCGTCGGTCATATACAGGACGATATCGGCTTCGTAGGCCGCTTTGACGGCTTTTTCTTTGATCTTGTCAAAGAGCTCGCAGCCCTTGTCTAGGCCGCCGGTATCGAGGATCTGTATCTCTTTGTCAAGGATCTTTGCGATGCGTTTTTTAACATCTCTGGTCGTGCCTGCCTGATCTGATGTGATCGCGTCACGCTGTTTTAGAAGACGGTTGAAGAGAGAGCTCTTTCCGACATTAGGACGTCCGATTATGGCCAGTTTTTTCATAGTAATACTCAGTTCCAGTTTTAATTGTGGCATTATAGCAGGTTAGCGGGTAAATAAATAATTTTCTTAATGTCTGCTTATAATTGGTACAGCTCTTCGTAGCTGAGTGTGCGTTCGCGCACTCTTTTGAGGTAGTGTTTGGGCTCGTCATAGCGAAGATTTTTGAGAAGATAGGCGTAGACGCTTTCGGGTGACATGGTGTTGATGATTTCGGCAGCTTTGGGCACGCTGTTGGTTCCCACAAAGGCGCGTGCGACATTCCCGGCCCCGGTATTGTAACCGGCTATAGCGCAGTAGAGCCGGCTGGTGGGGTTTTTTATGGAGGCGAGGTATTTGTAGTAAAGGATGTGTAAATAGGCCGAGCCCGTTTCGATGTTCTTGTGGGTGTTGTAGAGGTAGGAGGCACTCAGCAGCCGGCGCTCATTATAGAGAAAATAGTAGGAGTCTATGCCGGCGGATTTTGGGACGATCTGCATCAGGCCGTAGGCGGGAATGTGCGAGCGCGCGAGCGGATTGAAACTGCTTTCGGTGTGCATGATCGCAAGCAGCCACTGGGCTTTGAGATTGAAACGTTTTGCATTGGCCTTGGCCGGAACGAGATAGCTGGAAGAGCGTTTGAAGGTGGCATCCTTGGGCAGGGTGTAGGTGAGCTGGTAGCCCTTCTCGTTTTTGACGATGGAAATGTTCTGGGGCGCTGTCTCTGTTTTGTCAAGAAGTTTCTGCCCGTCAAGTTTGGCATGTTTTATAAAGGGCGTTGTCTGGCTGATTTTGTTGATATTTTGCTCAAGCTCATTTTCATTGAAGGCCTGGGTGTTGTCCAGACTCAAGGTCGCATCGAGGTTTTGCAGCAGCTTCTCTTTGGCGTCGGAGTCTTCGGGTGAAATCTGAGAGATGCTAAGGGTGTTGTTTTGAAAGTCAATGATGCGCTGTGTCTTGAGGTCGTTCGAATAGGTGACGAGCTTTTGAGGATTTCCAAGCTCCGCCTTCGGCCAGTATTGCTCAATTTTTTTGGTGTAGGCGGCTATCTCTCTGCGCTCGTTTTCGAGGTGCTGGGCAAAGGCCGCCTCTTCGGCTTTTTTGTAATCGATAAAGTGGGTCTTCTTCTGTGCAAATTCCTGTTCCTGAGAATTTTTAAACTGCTCGAAGGCCTCATCCGAACCGGACAAAAGCGATGAGCTTAAAAATAGGAGAGAGAGAATATGGGGTCTGTTAATAGGCATTTGACTTCTTTTAGGGTGTCTTTAAATCCAAGCGCACCAAGGTGCCCTTGGATTTAAAGAA
This sequence comes from Campylobacterales bacterium, assembly GCA_014859655.1. Classification (GTDB taxonomy): domain Bacteria; phylum Campylobacterota; class Campylobacteria; order Campylobacterales; family Sulfurimonadaceae. Next base: position 71,480 of record JACUTT010000004.1, on the reverse strand, counting down.
GTGAGCAGATTGTCTGCTCATCTTCGGTTTAGTTTGTCGGGAACTCTTTATCAAGACTTTCTAAGGCCTGTTTGGACTGAAACTGCTGCCATAGCGCATTGTCGTTCTTGTAAGAGGACTTAACGCTGTTCTTGATCTCCTGATTCATCGCGCCTTCGTCTACACCGATCAGGACATAGATATCGTTGTTAGTCGGATCTTGCCAGCGTTTGATCTGCTTGGAGCCGTTGAGTGTTACCTGTGCGACCTGCTTGGAGACCTGCGTAGAGACCTTGTCCGCGACTTCATCCCCGCCTACACCTGTTGAGCGTGAAAAAGTCTCGACCTTGTCTTTGACCAGCGTCTGGATCTGCTGTGCGAGGTTTGAGCGGCCGTTGGCGATTGCTTCGCGGCGTGAAAAACCTTCGCCCAGCTTGCTCATAGGCGCCGAACCGACAGCAGTGATCGCGCCCTCAACGCTCTCGTTTCCGCAGGCCCATTCAGGTGCCAAAACGTTGTTGATGCGGCAGCGGAAATCAGCCTTCTCCTCAGCGCTTACACCGGCAGCCTTGTCGGCACAGCCTGCAAATGTGGCGGCCATTGCGGCAGCCAAAAAGATCGATCCAATACTTTTTTTCATACGAATTCCTTATGTTGATCTGGCAATTGTAGCAAATTTCCCCCAAGAGTCAAATGCTGGGAGCCCCACATCCGCCAGATATCTAGATCAGGCCGCTATAGCCTTTTGTAAAGTCATTGATGTAGTCAAAAAACTCTTTGGTGTAGTTGGCCTTGATGTAATCGCCCAGTTTGATCTCTTGGCTCTGCTCTTCAATGATGATCCATGCGCGATGCTCATCAATCTTGTTTGAGATAAGTCCCCTGGCAATTTTTATGCTCTCTGTCTCCTCCTCTTGAGTGAAGGGGTTTGTGCTGCTCTGGACCGAATAGATATCCACCTCTTCTCCTGTTTTAAGCCCGTCGGCTTTTCCGATGTTGACCTGGACTATCTTTTTCTTCCCGTCGCTTCGCTGCTGCATTATGTAGCCCTTTGGCGCAAGGTAATTTTTGAAGTCATGGCGGGTAGAGTGGATCGCTGAACGCCCCGCTTGATTGAGCATGCCGCCGACATCTGAAGGGTAGTGGCTGCTGCCGTAGTACTTACTGTCTTCGCTGCGTCTGGCACTGTCTGAAAACTCTATGGTTTTTAAGACCTTCATCGAAGGGATGGCATAGATCTTGAGGATGCCGCTTACCGAGGCCGTATAGATGTAGTGCGCAGGAATGAGATGGACCTTTCCCTTTTTGTCCTGCCAGCGCTGCGTCTGAACGAAACGTGATACAAATTGGGCGTTGGAGAGGCTTCCTGAGATCGCGTATTTTGCCACAGAAAGATCGATCTCGCTCATCTGGGAGGCTTGGTTCAGCTCACTGAGACGGATCTCGTTTTCAAACTTCTGTGAGATATCCCTGTCGAGGATTTCGACCGTGCCGCTGGTGCTAAGCTGGCGTTCGAGTTCGACATACAAAGACTGTCCAAGGTTGGCCTTTTGCGCCAAAGTGAACTTGGTATCATCGATGGGGGTGAGAATCACCTTGGTCTTGCCGCTTTTTATCTCCTCTTTTGTCGGCATAAAGGCCGAGTCTTCAAGGGGAACCGGGGCAAAGGCTTCGAGTGAGCCGATGGAGGCACCGCAGCCGCCAAGAAAAAGCAGCATAAGAACAAAGGATGCGAAAGATCTGAACATGTAAACTCCTGTTTATTGGATGCCGATAAGGGCATAGATACCCTCTTGCGTGATTTTTAGCGAAAGCGACTGCGCGGCACTGAGCTTCGCTTTTTCAGCGTCGTAGCGCGACTTGCCATTAAGGCTTATCGTCTTGGTCGCGATGTTTCTTTGCTGGGCGTCTTTGGTTGAGAGCAGAAGAGTTGCCTTGACGATGGTAAAGCCGTAAATCACATCGGTCTGAAAGCTGTTTTGCAGATGGATGTGGGTGTTCGCGCCGCTGGAGACGGTCTGTATACCGGCATCATTGAGCCCCTCTTTGAGCGCATCCACAAATACCCTTGCCTCCGGATCTGCCGTAACAGAGACCTTTGCGTTGCCAAGAGCATCTTCCTGGTACTGCTTGATCTGTGCGACCTGATCGATATAAGGTGCGGTGTCAAAGTTGGAATTGATGCTCTTGGCGAGCAGGGCTAGGGCGGTGAGCTTTTGCGTCTTCTCCATACTCTGCTCATAGGCAAATGCCTGTTGCAAAGGTGATTTGCGAGAGATGTTGGCGTGTTCGGCCCGGAGCTCTTTCGAGAACTGTTCGAGTTTGGCCTTTTGCGCATTGAAAAGCCTGGAGCGCGACACCTCGACGAGAAGGATGATCCTGCCGGAGAGGGCCAGGTTTTGTACTACTGTATAGTCGCCAAACTCTATCTCTTTGACCTCGGCCTTGAGGGTGTTTATGGCGGAGTGATAGGTATTTTCGCGCCCGTTGAAGCTGCTGCTTGACTCGCTTTTTTTGAACTCTGAGCTTACTGTGACGGAGAGGGAGGCTGCTATAGCGTTGAGCGCGGAGATCTTGGCTGAAGAGAGGTCGACTCCTTCGCCTACACCGTACAGAGAACTGCCGTCATTGTGCGGCGGGTTGAGGTACCAAGAGGGGTAAGAGAGTACTTCGGGCTGTTTGGCTCCGCTACAGCCCATAAAGAACAGGGAGAGCAGCATAAATGTGACCCTTTTCATAAGGCGGCCTTTGGTGAGGGGAGCAGGCTATCACTCAGGCTCTCGATGTAGAGCGATTGCGAAGGGAAGGCGAAGCTTGCCTTGTTCTCCTTGATAATCTTCATGATTTGCAGGTTTATACGTTCGCGTACCATCAGATACTCCTGCCAGTTTGTCGTGTTGGTGAAGAAGTAGCAGAAGATCCCCAAAGAGGAGTCCTGAAAATCGGTAAAGTTGACCATGATCGTCTGCTGATTGATCTCTTTGTCATTTTTGAGCATCGTGCGGATGTCGCCGAGAATATTCTGCATCTGTTCAGCACTTGTGGCGTAGGTCAGGCCTATCGTCATCTTGATGCGGCGCATTGTCATGCGCGACCAGTTGGTGATGGGGCTGTTGGCCAGGATCGCATTAGGAACAGCGACAAGGGCTTTTTCAAAGGTACGGATACGCGTTGAGCGCATACCGATAGCTTCGACGACACCTTCAACGTCGGGCGTCTTTACCCAGTCGCCCACATCAAAAGGCTTGTCGGAGAAGATGACCAGTGAGCCGAAAAGGTTGGCCGCCGTGTCTTTGGCCGCCAATGCGAAGGCCAGACCGCCCAGGCCCAAAGAGGCCAAAAAGCCCGTAAAATTATAGCCCCACTCCTGGACAATGATGACAAATCCCATGACGACGAGGACAAACTTGACGACCTTGATAAAGAAGAGCGTCAGGTCGGAGCGCAGAGTGCTGACGAGGCTCCCCTTGTGCGCGCCAAGGTAGTCGCTGAAGCCGTCGCTGATGCGGTAAAATGCCCAGAAGAGGGTGAAGGCAAACATGGAGCGGAAGAAATGCATAAGAAAGGCATCGAGTTCGGGGGTAAGGGTTAAAAAAGCGAACATCGCGTAGAAACCGACAAGGACAATGATCAGGCGCAAAGGCGGTTCGATAACGGTAATGATCGTCTGGATCAGGGTGTTTTTCGTCTTGACGCTTGCCTTGTGCAAAATTTCGATAGAGAGCTGGGCAAAGGGGCGGCGCAGGAGGATAAAGAAGAAGAAGACACCAAAGGAGAGCATCCATTGCGCGACACTGTTGCCTAAAAAAACCTCATGCAATATACTCTGTAACTCTTCCATGCGTACCCTTGAATTTTTCAGTGATTCTAGCATAAACTGTCCTTTAAAAAAGAAAGTTCCCGTTACAATGATGGCAATTTTCAATATTACGGATGCCCATGCGCTACTATGCCTACGACGAATTTGTAAAAGACACAAAAAAACTTCTCGAGCTTTCCAAAGCCTATAGAGCCGACACCCTGCTTGCTGTGGCACGGGGTGGATTGACGCTGGCGCATGCCTACGCTATTGCCACAGACAACCGCCGCCTCTTTAGCATCAACTCTATTTTGTACGAGAAGGAGCAAAAAGGTAGCGAATGCCAGCTCTTCAATCTTCCCGATCTAAGCGAAGCCAAAAAGGTGCTGATCCTCGATGATATCGTCGACAGCGGCGAGACGATAAGCGCAATACTTTTTCTCTTGCAAGAAAACTTTCCGCAGGTCGAGTTCAAGGTCGCGGCTTTGTTTTACAAGCCGACGGCGCTTGTGCAGCCCGACTTTGCCATAAATGAGGCCAAAGAGTGGATAGAGTTTTTCTGGGAAAAAGATGTTCTGGAAAACGAATCGTGAGTTCTCTCAGGGATTCTTTGCAGCCCTATACGCATCTGCTGCGGAGTTTTTTTATCATTTCGCGGGTGATGCTCTTTGAAAAGTTCACGCCCGTCTTCTTCTTTTTCTACCTTCTCTTTGTCCTGAGTCTGGGCTTTGTGCTCTCTGTCATTCACTGGGGAGTAGGCGTGTTTGTGGTGCTGCTCTGCCTTCTTCTCTTTCGCTCAAGTTTGCAAAGCTTCGAGTTTCTGAAACGTTTGCTTATCCGCAAGGGTGACCGTGTAGAGTACGCCGATCCCAGCGCAGAGCAGACGCAAGAGATCTTCAAGAAGGCGAGGGTGCTGCTGAAGATGCGTCCAAGCGAAGCGGAAAAATCGAAGCTTATTGACGCAGAACTTCTTGAAGGAAATCGCCACTTTTTCCTTGTGCAGATCGACAAAAAACCCAGCGTGATCGCCTATGAGTGGATCGTGGGACTCTCCCCGGAGATGCTGGACTAAAACTTCTCAATCAAAGTTAGCCCGAAAAACCCAAAGAGCAAAAAGAGCAATGAAGAGATAAAGATAAGGGCCGTGACATCTTCGCTGCGGCAGCCATAAAGTGAAGCCAGGTTGACGTTGGCAACGGCCAGTGGCATGAAGAGCTCCATAAAGATGACCCCCTTTATCATCGTTGAAAGCGGGGCAAACTGCAGCAGAGAAAAGGCCAGTGCGGGCAGCAGAATGAACTTCGTCACATTGACAAAGGCAATGAGTCTGAGGTTGAGGTGGCGGAGCCTGACGCTGTGCAGGAACATCCCCAGGATGATGAGCTGGATGACCATGCTCGAGTAGGCCCCCATCTCCAGGACCTTCATGATCTCTTTGGGCAGGCTGACCTCGTAGAAGTTGAAGCCCAGTGCCAGCAGGGCGAACCACAAGACGGGGAGTTTGACAATGTTGCGCAAAGACTGCGAAATGGAAAAATTTCCCCGCGAATAGAAGTAGACCCCCAGGGTATAGACGATAAAGATATTGGCCAGGTTGATCAGCGTCGTAAAAGGGATGCTCTCCTCGCCAAAAACCGCGATTCCTACGGGAATGCCAAGATTTCCCGTGTTGCCGATAAGGGCGGCTATGGAGGCGATGGAACGCTCTTTGGGGTCCAAAAAGAGCCGGCGTGCCATCAAAAATGTGAGGGTCAGGATGATAGCGATGATGCCCAGATAGATCAGCGGAGCGAGGAGCAGTTCGCTGTCGATGGGGCGCTTTAACAGACCCCAGAAGGTCAAAAAGACCTGCAGAAAATAGACAGAGAGAAGATTCAGCGACTTCTCGTCGATCTTCTCTTTGAAGAAGTATTTGGCGCTATAGCCGATAAGGATAAAGATATAGATCGAAGAGACAGCCAGAAAAACAGTTCCCAAAGATGTCCTTTTTTTTAGAATTTTAGCAAGAAGTTTATAGTAATATTCTTCAAATGATTAAACAACTCGCCTCCTTCTCTTTTCTCTTTTTGGCGATCGCCTTTATCACGCTGACCCTTTTCAACGCCTATGAACCGACCCGGCAGGTGACGACAACGCTTTTTTTGCTGTTGACGCTGGTGCTCTACTATCCGCTGCGTCTTATCATTGCCAACAACAGGCTCTCGCTGACTTACAACGCCCTGATCAAAGACAAGGATGCCTCGCGCCTGATCATGTTCTATATCAAACTGCCCTTTTTTCTTATTGTCATTCCTCTTGTCGGCGGGGCGTTTTTTCTGCTTTTTATCAAGGCCTCGGTCCTGTTGAGCCTCAATGCCCGCTGGATCATTTTGACCCTGGGCGCTTTTGTGGTCCTCTTTTTGTTTTGGACTTTTTTAGGCAACAAGCTTTTGCAAAGCCGCGACACTATCGCCCGGCTCTATGCGAAAAACCGTTTGGATCAGAAGCTGGGCTATCATCTCCTGCTCTTTATGCTCTTCTTTTCCTTGACTTCGGACCTGATGGAAGCCTTTATCATCACCCTTCTTTTTTCGTTTTTGATCTTTGATGTGCTCTTTGGACTGCATACCAAGGTGAACCTCCACAAGCTATTTTTTGACCAAGGCGTGGTGCTGGCCTTTAAATTTCTGCTCTTTTCTCTGGTGAGCCTGCTCAGTTATAAGTATCTGCGCGAGATGCTCAATCATGAGGTGGAGCGTTTTGTTCTGTGGATAGACCCGACGGCCAGCGTGATCTTCATCTTTTTGTTTTTGTATATCATCTCGGGGGTGGGGAACTACGTGCAGCTCAACCTCCTCATCTCCTACTTGGTCAAAAAGCCTGCTCGGCAGTTTGCTATCGTCTGGTCGATGATGGCGGTTTTGTATCTGGGGCTGACCTTGATGCATCTGAAGTTTGAGCATTTTAGCACGATGAAGAAGACAATTGAGAGCTACCAGAATTCTCTTCGTTAGGCTTTTTGCTTCTTGATCGTCTCGTAGGCTTCGTTGATCTCCTGGATCTTTTTCGTCGCGGCCCTGACGTAATCCTCATCCGCACCCTGGGCTTTGATGATGTCGGGGTGGTGCTTTTTGACCAGTGTGCGGTACTTTTTCTTTATGGTGTTGAGATCGTCCGAGGCGGAGGCACCCAAAAGTTTGTAGGCCTGCTCTATGGAGCTGTGTACTGTCGTTTGCGAGAAGCTTGAGCGGAACTGATCCATCATCGACTCGAACTCGGCTGAGTTGAAGTGCAAGAAGGCCGCGATCTTGGTCAGCAGGCTCTCTTCGGCGTGGGTGACCTTGCCGTCGATAAAGGCGATGTTGATCAAAAAGCTCATCATCATCTGACACTTTTGCCTGTCTTTGTGGATCAGGATGTAGAGCTCCGAGACGATGCGGTCGACATTGCGCGGCTGTTTCTTCTCCTCGCTGAAGATCTCTTTGAGGTACTCCTTGACCTTTTGGGGCTCGGGAAAGACGCGGGAGATGTCGGTGAACATATTGCCGATGAGTTCGGCTTCGAGCGCGTCGATGCGCCCGTCTGCCTTGGCGACCTTGGCACATAGCGCCACAAAAAGACCCAGCTCGCTGCCGGCGATCGCCTCTTTGGAAATGCGCATGTTTTTAAACTGTGCCTGCGTGTAGTAGTGCTGCTGAAAACGCTGATAGCTTTTGAAGATGCGATAAAGCACATAGACGACGATACCAAAGAGTATGAGATTGAACATTGTTTTCCTTGTCATTAATAGAAGTTTGACTAGAATTCTAGCATTAAATAACTGACCTTTCGCATCTTGCCCTGACAAGGTGTGAAAGGTCAGTTTATCTGCCGTATCCGAAGGATGCGGGTAGCTTTAGGGGGTCGTAGGGACATCTGTCCCTGCCACTTTAGGGACTTTGTTCCTAAAGTGCATAACATCAAATGGAGAAGATTAAAATGCTACGAAGAATAAGTTTGATCGACAAAGGCGTGCTCTACATGCTTTTTGCCTCTTTTTTGTTTGCTGTGATGGGCGCCTTTGCCAAAGAGCTCAGCGAGAGTATGAGCTCTTTGGAAGTGGTCTTTTTCAGAAATATTTTCGGCGTGGTGATGATAGGGTTTATGGTGTTGAAAACTCCCTTGGTGCAAAAGGGTGGACGCCCTTTTCTGCTCGTCTTTCGCGGTCTTATGGGTTTTCTGGCGCTGCTGGCCTTTTTCTATAACATAGCGCACATCTCGCTGGCGGACGCGATGACCTTCTCTAAGACCTCGCCGATCTTTACCGCCTTTTTTGCCTACCTCTTTTTAAAAGAGAAGATGGGTTTTTACGGCTGGATAGCCCTATTCGTGGGTTTTGCGGGCATTGTTCTGATCGCGCAGCCCAGCGGTTTCACCCTGAGCAAGACGGATGTTCTTGGTATCTTCAGCGGCGTTGGCGCGGCTCTGGCCTATACCTCGGTACGCGAGCTGCGAAACTATTATGACACCCGCGCGATCGTGCTCTCTTTTATGGCGGTGGGAACCCTTGGTCCGCTGATGCTTCTGGCTCTGGAGCCTTTTATCCATACGGACGAGCTTGACTTTCTCTTTGCGGAGTTTACGATGCCCAGGGGTATCGCGTGGTTTTACATCCTCGGGCTTGGGCTTTTTGCGACGATGGCGCAGGTCTATATGACCAAGGCCTACGGCGTGACGAGAGCCGGAATAGTCGGTGCGGTCTCTTACTCGAACATCGTGTTTGCCATTATCATCGGCCTCTTTATGGGAGACGCCTTGCCGAACCTGACAAGCGCCTTCGGTATTGCGGCGATTTTCATCGCAGGCCTTTTGGTCATTAAAAAATAAGCTATAATCTCGTTATTAAAAGGATAAAAAATGGTACTTTTTGCAGGCCCCTGTGTTATTGAGAGTGAAGAGAATGTTTTTAAGATAGCGGAGGCGCTTCGTCCTTACCACGAAAATCCGCAGATCGATTTTTATTTTAAGGCGAGCTTTGACAAGGCGAACCGCACCTCTTTGGAGAGCTACAGAGGCCCCGGACTCGAAGAGGGGATGCGTATCTTGCAAAAGGTCAAAGACGTCTTCGGCTTCAAGATTGTCACCGATGTCCACGAGAGTTCTCAGGTCGAGGCGGTCTCAAAAGTCGTCGATGTCCTTCAGATCCCGGCCTTTTTGTGCCGCCAGACGGACCTGCTCGTCGCCGCGGCAAAGACAGGGTGCATCGTCAACATCAAAAAAGGGCAGTTTCTTTCGCCTTCAGATATGCTCTATCCGGTACTCAAAGTGCTCAATACTCGCGGCTGCAAAGAGGCGAGCTATGAGAACTCGCTCAAGCACGGCGTCTATCTCTGCGAGCGTGGATCGACGTTCGGCTATGGCAATCTTGTGGTCGACATGCGCTCTCTGGTCATCATGAAAAAGTTCGCGCCGGTGATCTTTGATGCAACGCACAGCGTGCAGATGCCGGGTTCCGCGGGCGGCAAGACGGGCGGGGACTCCTCTATGGTGCCCTACCTCGCAAAAGCCGCGGCTGCGGTGGGCGTGGACGGTTACTTTTTCGAGACCCACTTCGATCCTGCTATAGCGCTCTCTGACGGGCCGAATATGGTCAAACTGGACGATCTTGAAAAGCTGGTCGCCACGCTTCAGAAGATACAAGAGGTATCTTCGATATAATTTTTAAACAGATAATTTAAATTTCACAGAGGACAATTTATGAAAATTGTAGAAGGAAAACTTCAGGTCGTACCCGGCAAAAAGGTAGCGATCATCAACTCACGTTTTAACCATATCATCACCGACCGTCTGGTCGAAGGCGCAAAAGATGCCTACCTCCGCCATGGCGGAAACGAAGAGGACTTGGAGCTTATCCTTGTACCGGGCGCATTCGAGCTGCCTTTGGCGCTTGAGCGCGTTTTGGCGAGCGGAAAGTACGAGGCGGTTTGCTGTTTGGGCGCTGTTATCCGCGGGGCTACTCCGCATTTTGACTACATCTCTGCCGAAGCCACCAAGGGCATCGCAACGATGGCACTTAAGTTTAACAAGCCCGTAGCCTTCGGATTGTTGACGGTAGACACGATAGAGCAGGCGATAGAGCGTGCAGGAAGCAAGGCCGGAAACAAAGGTGCAGAAGCGATGGTCACACTGATCGAGATGATAAACCTTTACCGTGAGATCCAAGCATAATGGCGACACGACACCACGCAAGAATGGCCGTAGTCAGTCTTCTCTACGCTTATGACCTGGGCAATAAAAACATAGCTGAGCACTCCGATGAGATACTCGAAGAGAAGAAGATCCGCAACAAACAACGCGACTTTGCGATGGACCTTTTCAAAGGCGTCATCGAGCATCTTGACGAGATCGACGAGAAGATCATCGCCAGTCTTAAAGATTGGGAATTCGACCGTTTAGGCTCGATTGAGCGTGCTACGCTTCGTCTGGGTGGGTATGAGATACTTTTTGGCGAGCTTGACTCTGCGGTAATCATCAACGAAGCGATAGAGATTACAAAGGCCTTTGGAACAGAGCAGTCCCCCAAGTTCATCAACGGTGTGCTCGACGCGATCGCCAATACAAAGTAGACCATGTCTCCTGCTTGGCAACTCCTCTTTCCAGGAGTCTGTCAGCTTGATCTGATTGAAACGAAGTATCCATCCGACAGGCTCATAGACCCGGCACGCGTTGACAATGGTATTTAAAGAGGTAAACTATGAAAAGAATGACATCCGAAGAAGCCCTAAAACTCATCCGCGAAGCGGACCTCAAAGAGCTCGGTAAGATGGCCTCGGCCAGAAAAAAAGAGCTCCACCCCAAGGGCATCACCACCTTCATCATCGACAGAAACATCAACTACACCAATGTCTGCTGGGTGGACTGCAAGTTTTGCGCCTTCTACCGCCATGCCAAAGATGACGATGCCTATATATTGAGCCATGAGGAGATCGATCAGAAGATCGACGAACTGGTTGCTATAGGCGGGACACAGATCCTTTTTCAAGGCGGAGTGCATCCCAAGCTCAAGATCGATTTTTACGAAGAGCTTGTCGGCCATATCCATGAAAAATACCCGCAGATCACCATCCACGCCTTCTCCGCTATCGAGCTTGACTACATTGCCAAGGTCTCGAAGATAAGCCTCAAAGAGGTTTTGGAACGCCTAAAAGCCAAAGGACTCTCCTCTATTCCCGGCGCAGGTGCCGAGATACTCAGCGACAGGGTGCGCGACATCATCGCGCCGAAAAAACATGACTCTTCGGTCTGGATAGATGTGCATAGACAGGCGCATCAGCTGGGGATAAAGTCAACGGCTACGATGATGTTCGGAACCGTCGAGACGGACGAGGAGATCGTTGAGCACTGGAACCTGGTGCGCCAGCTTCAAGACGAGACGGGCGGGTTTCGCGCCTTCATCATGTGGTCGTTTCAGGGACAGAACACGCAGCTGCTAGAAGAGATGGGCACGATGGACAAACCCTCGTCAAACCGCTATCTCCGTCTGCTTGCAGTCTCTCGTCTTTTTCTTGACAATGTCCCCAATATCCAGAGTTCCTGGGTAACACAGGGGCCTTATATCGGGCAGATGGCATTGAAGTTCGGCGCAAACGACCTGGGCTCTACGATGATGGAAGAGAACGTGGTACGCAGTGCGGGCGCGGGTTTCACAATGGCAAAAGACGAGATGATACATCTTATCAACGACATCGGCGAGACCGCGGCGGTGAGAAATACAGCATACGATACCTTGGAGATTTTTTAGTGAAACGACTGTTGTTTGCAATGATTTTAATGAGCGAGGTTATAATGGGAAACGAAATATTAAAGATTGATGTTCAGGGCATTAGCGTGCCGGTGATCTTCGAAGAGGATAAGCGCCTGCCGATCGTATCGATGCAGGTGGTGTTTCAAAACGGAGGCTCTGTCTCCAATGTCAAACATGCAGGCCTCGCGCGCGCCGTGGCAAAGATGTACGGCGAGGGGACAAAGACTCTCGGAAGCACCGCCTTTGCCGAGCAGCTTGAAGCCAAGGCGATCCATATCTCTGCGCATGCAGGCGGGGAGACCTTTGTCTTTGAGCTCTCCTGTTTGAAGGAGCACTTCCCCCAGGCACTTGAGGCGCTGATCTCGCTGCTTAATGACCCGAACCTTACCCAGGACGCCCTCGATCAGGTAAAAACAGTCACGCTTGGCGAGATCCAGCGAAAGAGCACCGACTTCGATTATGTGGCGGAGAGAGCGCTTAAAGGCCTGCTTTTCAAGAACACTGTTTTGGCGCAGAGCCCTATCGGAACAGCCGAAAGTGTCACGGCCATTTCGCTCGAAGAGATCGAGGCCTTTGCTAAAGAGTCCATTGTTTCTAGCCGCGCAATCTGTGTTATCGGCGGAGATGTGAGCAGGGACGAAGCCAATACAAGCATCACAGCACTGCTTTCTGGCCTTGAAAAAGGAAAAGAGGCTGTGCTTCCCTATTTCAGCGTCAACCCGAAGGTAGAAGAGGAGATTATACGCAAAAAAACGGAGCAGGCTTATGTCTATTTTGGCAGTCCTTTCAACATGAAGACGGGCGACGAAGAGTATTATAAGGCGCGCGTGGCGATCTTTATCCTGGGCTCAAGCGGGTTTGGAAGCCGTCTTATGGAGGAGATCCGTGTGAAAAAAGGGCTGGCCTACTCCGCCTACGCCCGTGTGCATGTGAACCGTTCGCATGCCTTCTTTTCCGGCTATCTTCAGACCAAGCTCGAGTCACAGGACGAGGCGCGCAAAAGCGTCAACGAAGTGATAAAAGAGTTTGTGGACAAAGGGGTGAGCCAGGATGAGCTAGACCAGGCGAAGAAGTTCCTTCTAGGAAGCGAGCCGCTTCGTGTCGAGACCCTTTCCCAGCGCCTCTCACGCACCTTTATGGACTACTATAACGGCGCACCTCTGGACAATGCCCAGCGTGAACTTGACAAGATAGAAGTGCTTGAACTGGACGATCTTAACCGCTTCATTACAAAACACAAAGAGATACTAAACCTCTCCTACGCGATAGTCACCCAGTAGTTCTATGCCTCCTGTGCTCGACGCGAAAGATCGCCCCGCTTTTGCCAAGCTGGGAATACGCAACGCCATCGAACTGGCCCTGCTCGTGCCCTCGCATTATGAAGACAGAAACCTCTACACCATGCCTGCCATAGGAAACCTGCAGCTCATTGACGCCGAGATAAAAAGCTTTGTCCATACCGGCAAGTCGATCAAAATGACCCTTTATGCCTACAATCTTGCCCAATGCATCGACGCGGTGATCTTCCAGCCCAAAAGCTACCACCGCCACCAGTTTGGTGTGGGGCAGAGACTCTTTCTCTTTGGCAAGCTTGAGCTAAACTTCTCTCAGCTGCAGCTGGTACAGCCGCGTATCGTCAAAGATGCCGGCGGGATAGCCGCGAGTTATAAGAGTGTACTGCGGGCGGATGTGATGAGCGCACTGGTTTTAAAATACCTCACGATTGAGAGGCTGATGCAGGAGGGCTTGAGCGAGGAGATTGCACAAGCCTTGCGAGCGCTGCATTTTCCCGCGCAAATGCCGCCCAAGGCCGAGAGCGAAGCCTTTTTGCCGAGCCTCTACGCCTTGAAGTTTGCCGAACTCTACAACCACTTGCAGCTCTTGTCGGGCAAAAAAGAGTCCTACCCGGCTTTGAACTCATTTTCATCCGAGTATGAGCCCTGGACGCAGACCCTTCCTTTTGAGCTTACGCAAGATCAGCTGCGCACGATAAAGAAGATACAAAAAGACCTGAGCGGCGCTATAGCGGCAAAACGGATGGTCGTCGGCGATGTTGGTGCGGGAAAGACGATGGTCATCCTGGCCTGCGCCTACATGGCAAGAGAGCAAGGTGCCGTGCTTATGGCACCAACAACCGTGCTTGCCAATCAGCTCTTCGAAGAGGCACAGAAGTTTTTGCCCGCATCCATGAAAATAGCCCTCGTGACCAACCGCTCCAAAAAAGAGTCTCTTGCGGACTATGACTTCATCATCGGTACGCACGCCCTGCTGTTTAGAGAGCTGAGCGATGCGGCGGTGGTGATGATCGATGAGCAACACCGCTTCGGAACGGCCCAGCGCAACCGCCTCTCCAAGCTGATGGAGAGATCGGAAAAGCGTCCCCATTTTTTCCAGTTTTCAGCCACGCCCATCCCTCGGACTCAGGCGATGATAGACAGTTCGCTGATCGATGTCTCCTTGATCACGCAGACCCCTTTTGAGAAAGATATAGACACTTCCCTTATCCGAAAGAGCGATTTTGCCCGCCTTTTGGAACATATCAAAAGCGAGATTGCCCTGGAGCATCAGATACTGATCGTTTATCCGCTTGTCGAAAAGAGCGAAGCGATACTCTACCAGAGCATCGAAGAGGCGCGCGGTTTTTGGGAGAGCCGTTTTGAGAATGTCTATGTGACCCACGGTAAGGATAAGCAAAAAGAGCAGGTCTTGTACGATTTTAGAGAGAAAGGGAGCGTTCTTTTGGCCACGACGGTTGTCGAGGTGGGAATATCGCTTCCGCGCCTGAGCACCGTTGTGATCGTCGGGGCGGAGAGACTGGGGCTTTCCAGCCTGCACCAGCTTCGCGGACGCGTCAGCCGGACGGGACTGAAGGGCTACTGCTATCTCTACACCAATCTGCAAGAGTCCAAACGTCTATCGGCCTTTTCAAAGACGATGAGCGGGTTTGAGATCGCAAAACTTGACCTTCGCTATAGAAAAAGCGGTGATCTGCTAAGCGGGGCGGAGCAGAGCGGAGTGAATTTTCGGTATGTGGATATGGCCGATGACGAAGAAATAATTTTACAGGTGCAGAAGTATATAAAAGCGCAAAGCGTACAATGCCCATAAGGGCATCGCAAATTTAATTAGTAGAGTCCGAAGCGTCCGTCGTTGCGCTTGTAGAGAACGCGGGTCTTTCCGTCGATGTCATTGAAGATCTCGAACTGCTTGCCGTTTTCTTTGAGGCTCTCGAGAACATCCTGGACCTCTTGAGGCTTGTAGAGATCGAGCTGATGCGGAACGATCTCGTCTTCAAGGGCCTCTTTCTCATCACTGAGATTGATATCGAGTGAAGCCGCCTTGGCGTCGTTGATACCTGCTTTTTTGTGATCGAACATACGTTCATGGTGTCGGCGCAGTGCTTTTTGGGCACGCCCGCCCGCAATGTCTATGGCCGCGTAGAGATCATCGTCTCGCTGTTTGATGACGATGGTGTTCTTGTTTGGAAGGTTTAAAGTAAATTCAAAGGTGATCCCCTTTTTGCCCTTTTTTTCTTCGGCAGATGCTATAGCACGCACAGAGATAATGTCGAGATTAAACTTGGTAAATGTGTCAACGCAAGCCTCAATATGCTGTTTTATCGCATCGGTAAGTTCTACGTGACGTCCGACCATACTAATATTCATAATCTTTCCTTGTTGTGGAGTGCTTTGATTATAACGTGTGGATTCTTAAGAATAGTTATGGGGTTTTTTTGGCTAAAGATTATTAAAGCGCAAAAGCCTGTTTAAGGCTTCTGCATAGTGCGGCGGTGGAAACGCACGGGTTCGGTAACACGGGCAAGTGCAGTGGTCGTGACGTAGGTGTCGATAAGAATAGTCCCGTTGGACTCGGGAGTGGATATGGAGTCGATCAGCGAGTTCGCTCCAGAACAGCTTCCGCCAAGGCTTGAAAGACCGATATAGCGGATAGTCGTATTGATGTCAAAGTTGCCGGTAGGACTGACGATGTTGATCTTGGTCAGACAGCTGTTTACGTCTCTGTTGTGCCCAGAGATCGCCAGCAGAACAAACTCTGTGGCACTTTTAGCCAACAATTGGGCCTGCTCTTGCAGATAGATATCGGCGGTGCGCTTGGTTGTCTGCGCTGTCATGTTGACCATGATGGCCATCAAAACAGCCGTGATCAGTAGAAATGCTATAGCAATAAGCATGGCGATACCCTTTTTAAAAGGGACATAGGGGCTTAAAATATTACTTTTTCTTTGCATATTGAATATCCTCCATCGCCATTGAGGCTTGTTATTTTTTCGCCGCCTACACACACCTGCAGGTTTAGGATCTCTCCTACCGCCTGTATCTTTGCTGTTGTTACGTTTTGCATCAGCAGTGCCGATGAAGCGTTTGCAGGATCGTTATAACTCCCGCCTTCCCATGGCCGGTAGTCATAATAGAGGGTCAGGTTTCCATCCGTAGAGATCTCCAAGGCATAGGCTGTCCATGCGAGTTTATACTGCTCGTAGATGTCGGTGTCAGTGAAGTTTGCACCGGCAGCATGGGCTACTAACTGGTCTGCATTCGTTCCTGCGTCTATCCTATGCGCAGCGACATCGCGTTGAGTGGTTAAGTTAACTCCATCCCACCCATAGTCGGTCTGGACGTCGGCATTCTCTCCGGTGAAGAAGATGACCGCATTGCCTATGCCAGCACCCGATGGACTGAGTGCCGCTATGACAGTGTTGATCCTTCCCGTATCTGTACCGGGAGAGAAGAGCGTACTTTGGTTTGCATTGCCAGTGTCAAGCGCGTTGAGATCGATGAACCCTGTCCAGGTCGGCAGCGTACTTGTGCCATCGCCCAGCCATCCGTCAATATCGTAGCCTATCCATTCAAACACCGTAGAGTTTGCATCGGCAGATGAAATACTCTTGAAGTTAACTTCTCCTGAAACTTTGGCAATGACGGAATCTTTTATCCGATACTGAAAGCGGTTGGCGATCTGCTGCAGGACAAGCTCGGTGTCGATCTGCAGCTCATTGTTGGCCGTGCTCTGGTTGTAGTTGAGGTAGACATTGCGGAAGATCTCGGAGCCGAACTTGGCAAGGATGCCCATGATGACAATAACGAAGAGCATCTCGATAAAGGTAAACCCTTTTCTCATCTTTTAGTATCTCCTCTTGTGATAATCGGTCTCGCCGATGTTGGCGACATAGGCACGCAGAAGCAGGGTTGTGTCCCAGTCGCCGGAGTTGTTCTGATCAACGGATACTTCTATCATCTTCAGGTTGGTCGTTCCGCCGGCAGCAGCGGTAGTGAAGATAAAGTTTTGGACAGTATTGCCGTTAAAAAAAGTCCCGCCTGCGTCGTCGTCGACATAAGTGACGGTGGTGTTTGTACGGTAGGCTTTTTTGTAGCCGGAACCCGAGGTAAGCGCGCTAGCGGATTGTACGAGGGCAGCATCAGTCTGCCCGTGGAAGTCGTCAACATCATCAAAAATACCTGCATCATTGACATCTGGTCCGACGGGCGTAGCGAAGCGGGGATTTCCGACAGGAGTCATCCTTCGGCGCTTATCCTGCTGAAAATGGCCGACTCTGAAATCGGTGGTGGCGTTTCTGACGAGCGCAGCTGCTCCGGCTGTGACATTAACGACATCGGATGCGGCGAGCATGCCTGTACCGGTTTCACTGCTGCTGTTGTCCCATTGAAAGCTCATGATCTGCGTTATTTTTGATGAGGTCAAAAAGATGCTCTCCTGGATGAGGTTATCCTCGATAGATTTGGCATTGTTAATCAAGATCAAGGGGAGGGAGACAAATACAATCCCCATAATGACAAGGGCAAAGATGAGCTCTATCATCGTAAAAGCAGGTCTTACCATTCCACTCTCCTGTTGACATTAGTAGGCGAACTTGGGTCAATATTCATGCCGCTTTCGTCTCTGCCTGCCCAGTTACCGGTTCTGAAAAACTCGAGTTCAAAGTCGTTAGCAATGGCATTTCCGTTATAGCGGTTATAGAGAAGCCAGTTGGGAGCAAAGAGCTCTATGGTTGCCTTATAGGGGTAATCGCGGCTTCCGCTGTAGGTATAGGTTCCGGTAACTGCATTTGTATCAATTTGCATCGTTGTGAATTTGTCGTCGTCGTTTCCGTTACGGGTTTGTGTTGCCGTGGCATTTCCGTCAACACTGACATTGTGCTCATTTTGTCGGTACCAGCGGACATCATCAGGACTCAAGAGGCCAATAGGCGAAAGCGCAAGAGGCTGCGCGCTGTTAAAGTTTGCGATATCGCAGCCGGTAATGCTATCGCAATAAAACTCATATTCGAGTGGAATGACAGCAGTCGTCTGGATTGAGTTTGGGTCGATATGGGCAACGCGCTGGCGGGGGCTATGTAGACGGCCGTAGATGTAAGTGACGTTGTTATCATAGACAAGGTCTGTATGTGGAGAGCTGTCAATCAAGTCGGCGACGCGGGTACAATCGGCTATATTAGAACAACTTAGGTTGGAATCGCTAAAGTTGATCTGGAGAGGGTTGACACTGACGTTGCGTTCTCTGTCGTAGTTATAATCAACTTCAAGCGCTACTGTTCCGCGACCGCTCTTTGTGAATATGATGGGCATGAGATTGACCGGGGTGGAGGCTGTCATAACACTACTTACGTCGGTTTTAAGACTACCTATACCGGTCGTGATCGCCGCCGGAAGAGAATATATGTCAGTGATGAGGTCGCTTGTGAGTACGCGCCTCCTGAGATTTTGAGTAGAAGCGGGAATGATCATATTTGTCTCCAGCTGCAAGGGTTCGGCATAGCAGTTGTTTACAAAATTTGGAAGTGTGTCATTGTTTTCTGCGCCTACCGGACGGATAAAGGCCCGGTAGCGTGTAGACATTCCTATATTTTCAGGAGGGATAGTACCACCTTGCTCTGTTGTTTGGATATTGTTGATGTAGACAAAGTCATTTGCGCTTATGTTTTGGTCATTCTCGCCCTTGGTGATCAGCAAGGAGTTACTGTTTTCAGAGACAGTATAGACACGGTATTCGTAGGGACGGAAGGTCAGGTTGTGGTCTTCAAAGAGCGTGTTCGTGTAGAGATTGGTATGCGAGCTCTTAACATCGCAGCCCACCTTGTTGGCGTTGTAATTATTGATTGAGAGCGGCACGTCACTGCTGTTTAGGATACAGTCATCGGGTTCAAAATAGACAGAGTGGTCAAAGCCGCTTATCGGATTGATGCCTGTGTGGTGCGGTGGGTTCACATCGACTTTTGTCCACTCTCTGTCGATGAGTTTTATGTCATATCTCCCCAGTTTGCTGCTACTGCCTTCTGCATTCTGATCGAGGCCATCTTTGATGTACAAAAAGGGAGATTGGTGATCTGTATCATTACAGCCTGAAACATCACGTCCGGGCAGAGGTGACCATTCAAAAGAGAGGTTGGCATCGGTGCCGTCATTGAAATACTGGGTATAGCCTATTGTGGGCAGATTGGAAGTGTGGCTTGTCGCTGTAATGTCATACTTGTAAATATAGCCTACGGCAGCATTGGAGACTTTTTCCAGTTGCACTTCGGGGCCTGCTTCTTGCGGGCGGTCAAATATTTTTACGTCCAGCGCTTCGGGACGGATGGCAAAGTTATCGCGTGAACAGACATATTTTGTTCTGTAGCCATAGATACACTCCTGGCAGCGTGCGAGCTGCCAGTTGTTCAAGGCCGAGCCGCCTACGCCTCCGCTGTTGCCGCATACGGCCGCTACCTGGGTGGTGAGCTGGTCGCTGTTGGGATTAAAGAGAACGGGAGAGGAGCATTCGCCGATGTCCTGGACAAGCTTGGTAAAGTTCAAGATCTGCCAAGCGTTATCGCCACCGCCAAGCTGAACAAGCTCTTCCCCGTCGTCATTGGCGACGTTGTAGCTGATTCTAAAGGCAGCATTTTTTCGTGCAACCGAGTAGAAGTCCTCTGGACTCGCAATCGGATAATTCGGGTGCTGCATAATCAGTCCGCCGCTGATCGCAGCGGCGATATTGAGTGTCTCTACATCCGATGGTTCGCCGCCGCCAGCACCGGTACCGAAGGTGATCCATATCTTTCCTGAGATGGAAGAGGAGGTTTCGGAACAGGAGGCCGAGGTGACGTGGTAGGCCCCTGCATCGATAAGCTCGACCGCAACAATAGTGCTGACGGGCTTGTGCGTGGTCAGATCAGCGGGTTCAAAGGAGACAAGATTGAAGTAGCCGGGGCGTCTTGCAACCTGGGTCGGGATATTGTATTTTTTGTTACCAGTGCTGTAGAGATTGGCATCGACAATATCAAAGATACTCCAAGTAGGGCTATAGTTAGAGCTCGCCCCGCCACACATGGGCAGTTTTTCGCCTCCCAGGGTGGATTCAAAGGGGATAACAGTTCCGTCGGAGAAGACCAGGTCATAGCGCATCGTTGCGTTGATAGGCATGTCGATCGTCGTGACGGAGGGCATCAGCTCATAATGTGCATAGAAATAATCCTTCCCACGCACACTCCCGATGTCTATGCCCTTGACGAAGCTGTCGCCGACTACAAAATCTGTGTCATCAACCGCAAGCGGGAAAATAGAGTTCGGATAGGTGAGTTTCACCGAATCTCTCGAGTAGACGGCCTGGCTGGTGTTGATGTCAGTGATATCAATTAAGACATTCCTTGCCTCTATATCAGAGTCTTCAAGGTTTCTGACATATAAATTGACAGTGACCAAATCATTTGCTTGAACCGGATCGCCTTCAATCCTGGGTGGCTCTGTTCCGTTGTTCTCATTGGTAAAGAAGGAGCTGTTTTGAGAGTAGGCATAATCATAACAGAAGCTGGGCTCATAGATGTCCGTCTCAAAAGCTATCATAGAGGGCCAGTGGGTGTCGGTGCTATTTGTGGTATTTTTAAAATGGAAGCGCACAAAGCTCTGTTGGTTTTGCAAATAATCTCCCACGGAGTAGGTATGGATATCTATGCCGTTGTTATTGATCAAGAAGGGCTCTCGTATTGGGACATTGTCGATGCTTGAGTTTTGCGTACCCAGGCTGACTTGAGTACCGGTGAGTTCATTAACGATGGTCAGATCGTCGCCTGAGATATATTTGTCGCCTTCCGCTACAAAAATCGATACAGATGAGTTTATGGAGCCGACTTTTGGAGTGTAAAATCCTTGTATACCTATCTCCAAGTCCGAGAATTCAGTGTTAACCGCCCCTTTGACGATTTTCCAGCCGTCAAATACGGAGAAGTTTTTAAGCGGCTGCTGCGGGTCTTTGTAGATGACGACAAGCGACCATGCACCGTAGTTTCCTAAAACAGGAATGTTACCCTGGTAGGAGGGGATACCTTCTACGATGATATTCCCCTCCGTCCAATTATTGGCAGTAAAGACAGAGGTGATATTTGAAAATGCGGCATAAGAGTAGAAACCGGTTCGACCGGCACCTAATTCGTAGTCAAGTTTATCAACAGTCACGGCTTTGAGCCCGGCCCCTCCTCCTGTGGCATCCTCGTTTTGAATATGAACATTCATTCCGGTCAAACTGCTTAGCGCCGTATCGGGAACGATCGACTGCCAGTAAAGTCCGGCGAAAAGGATCTCGCTGTTCGCCGCATCAGGAAGGGTCAGTCTTGCGGAGGTGGAGTTTTTCCCGGGAAGAAGTTTGTATGAGCAGAGATTGGCATCAGCGTTTGATGTGGAGAAATCGGAGATAAAATCGCCGTTAGAGTAAGCTGAGCAGTCCTGAGTGTTCGGATCTGGCGGTACCAAAACAGTGTTTCCGATAGTGACCATCCCGCCGCGCGTGATCAAGCTTGAACGCCGACAGAAGTCGCGCTGCCCGCTGCTCGCACCTGTTGTGCTGCAATCGTCGGGAGTATCGATCTCGGGGGCGATAATAGCGTCGGGCGTCCAGACCATAGAGAAAGTGTAGTCGGCACTCTTATTGGAGCGTCTTTTGATGTAGATATGTACTGTTTTTCCGCTGGCAACGGTAATGGTAGTGTCTGCTAATGTTTTTGCATTGCTGACAAGAACATTGCTGTTGGTAGAACAGTCGGTGACAGCGGTTACGGCAAAGTCGCTGTTTTCAGTAGAGCTGTAGGAGACAACAAATTTCCCTGAACTCGCAGGCTTAAAGGTATAGTGGTCAAATTCGTCGGTATCGGCCAAAACCTTACCCGCGACAGAGTGCGTCACCTGCACGGTTGTTCCGTGAAGTTCAGTTATGATTTCCTCGCCGATGCACGAGCTATTGTCCGGCTCGATGTCGGCATAAATTAATTCCGAAGAGAGCGTGAAAAAGAAAATAAAGGTCAAAAATCGTTTCATAAGCCAATCCTTGTTTTGCTGCACTCACAAAGAGGACTCAGCCTGAATGTGTGAGAATTGTGTTGACTTATTATACCCACAAATATACTTCAATCTATGTTAAGAAGAGGGCTCTGATATTAGAAAAGTTTATTTAGGAGGGGGCGTTATCCGAGGGTTTACTCTTGGTTTACCGATGGTTTACGAAAGTGCCTTGGCACGTTCGTTCGCCTTGGCAATTGCCTGGATGCAGGCATTTCTGACATTGCCGTTTTCCAGGGCCGCGTATCCGGCTGCGGTTGTGCCGCCGGGACTCATTATCGTGTCTTTTAAGAGGGCAGGGTGCTGCTCTTGGATAAGTGCGCCGAAACCTTCAAAAAGTCCCCGCATGACAGCCATAGCATCGACGCGTTTGAGCCCCTGGTTGACCGCGCCGTCGGCAAGGGCTTCGGCGATCAGCGCCAGGTAGGCGGGTCCGCTTCCTGCCAGCGCAGTTGCGACGTCGATCTCTTTTTCGCTTCCTAGCCAGTGGGCTTTTCCTATAGCAGAGAAGATGGAAAGCGCCTCTTCTTGCACGCTTGCATCCCCTGTCAGGGTCGTCATCGACTTTTGCACGGAGGCGGCCATATTGGGCATGGCGCGAACATGGCTTTTGGCCTTGATAGCACTTCTGAGGCTCTGAAGCGTGGTGCCTGCCAAGATCGAGTAGAGCGTTTCGGCACTTCCTTGAAGCTGGGCGGAGACCTCTGTAAGGTTTTGGGGTTTTACTCCAAAGATGACTGTTTTGCCGGAGATGTCAAAGCCCTTCAGCGCATGCTTTTGAATGCTTTTTCCCAGGGCTTTTTCAAACTTTTCAAGGTTTGCAGGTGTGCGTCCGACGACCTCTATTTCATAGTTATGTTTAAGCCCCTGCGCTATAGCAAGTGCCATGTTTCCGTTGCCGATAAACGTGATCGTTTTAGACATGGTCACTCTCCTTTTTGTTCTTCTTCTCGTCTTTGTTCATAAAGTCGCAGATACACTCGGCCATGCCGTGTCCATGCGCGCTTTTTCCATCAAGTATGGTCTGTGCCATGGTCAGGTTGTCTGTGTTGAAGATCAGAGGCGCGATAAAGTTTATGGCTGATTTTTCCAGAGGCTGTTGAATAACAACGATGTTGTATATCAAAATATTTGAGCTTTCATTGATCTCTAAAAGTGTCTGGACGGATTCGGGTATCTCGATCTCGTAGGGCTTTAAAACAAAGGGGTCGATAAGCGTAAATGAGGGTTTTCCCTTGTTTGTAACATTTTCAAGCTGCATGAATATATCGTCAATTTTTGTAAGTTTCATCTGTTTGATCGACTCAAATCCCAAAAGAGGGAGCTTTAGCTCAAATAGCATAGATTGCCTTGTATCGTATAGTTTGTCGGGTATTGTAGCAGTACAACTATTAAAAGGCAAGAATTGGAATTTATTTTAAACTCTTCCTAACTCCGACTTGGCTAAAATCATCCTTCTTTTAATAAGGATAAACGATGAGATTTAGAATTTCCGCAATGATTTTTATTGTGTTGACTTTTTTTGTTGGCTGCGGCAAAGAGATAGCCGAGTACAACAAACCTGCGGTGTACTGGTATGAAAAAATGATTGATGCGGTGGCCAATGCCTCCTTGGAAAAAGCGGACGGCTATTTCTCATCACTTCAAAGCGAGCATATCGGCTCGCCTTTGCTGCGTGAAGCGACGATGATCATGGCGCAGGCCCATATGGAAGCGGGCGAATATATGCTGGCGGAGCACTTTTTGGATGAGTATATCCGTCGTTTTGCCTCCGCTAATGAGAGAGAGTTTGCATCCTTTTTAAAGATGCGTGCAAAATTCATGGCCCTTCCCAATCCGCGCCGCGATCAGACGCTTATCAATAACGCGCTCAAAGAGGGAGAAAATTTTAAACAGACCTATTACGGCTCCTATTATCTGCCGGCAGTGGACACGATGCTAGTAAGGCTTTATCTAGCGCGTGCAAATCTAAACCAGACGATCTCCTCTCTTTATGGCAGAATAGACAAGCCTAAGGCCCAAGCTTTTTATGCCCAGAAAGAGCAGGAGAGCTGGATCAACTGGGACGAGGTGAGACCGCCTGATACGTCATGGTACAGAGAGATCTTTGAAGGAGACGGTACGGCCAGCTGGTATGCTTCTTGGATTCCTGAGACCAGAAGTGTCATGGCACAGGATACGCAGGGAAATATAAAAGAATAATTTTATTACTATAAGAGGAAAATATATGCAACTAAGTCACTACAGTTCTTTCCCAGCAATTATTCCAGTTATTGCGGAAGATGAACTTTTTTTATATCCGTTTATGATCTCTCCACTCTTCTTGAGCGACGAGAAAAACATCCAGGCCGCTGCTATAGCGATAGAGAACAACTCGCTGGTTCTTGTCTGCCCGACCCTTCCTGATGAAGAGGGTTCACGCGATTTTGACGGGATCTACAATGCGGGCGTTATCGGCTCGATCATGCGCAAGGTCTCTCTTCCTGATGGCCGCGTAAAGGTGCTTTTTCAAGGACTTGCACGAGGCAAGGTGATCAAAGAAATCGAACATGACCCGATGCTTGCCAATGTTGATATCATCGAAAGCAGCGTGGAGAACACCCTGAAGATGGACGCGGTCTTGGAGATTGTGCGCGAAAAAGTGCGTATGCTCTCACAGGTAAGCAGCTATTTCCCGCCTGACCTTTTGCGCACCATCGAAGAGAACCATGAGCATGGCCGTATTGCGGATCTGATCTGCAGCTCTATAAAACTGAGAAAAGAGTTGGCCTTTGAGCTCTTTGTAGAAGAGAATCTAGAGAACCGCTACCTCAAACTTATCGACGCGCTCAGCGGCGAGATAGAAGCTAACAAGCTCCAAAAAGAGATCCGTTCAAAAGTGCACAACCGCATCGAGAAGGTGAACAAGGAGTATTTCCTCAAAGAACAGCTCAAACAGATCCAGCGCGAACTAGGCTCCGACACGCAACGCGAAGAGGAGATCGAAGAGTACCGAGTCAAGCTCGAGAAGAAGAAAAAATCCATGGGCGAGGATGCCTACAAAGAGGTGCATAAACAGCTCGAGCGCTTCGCGCGCATGCACCCCGACTCCTCGGACGCAGGGATGATACAGACCTATCTGGAGTGGGTACTTGAGCTCCCCTACGGCGAGATGGCCAAAAAACCTCTGAAGATCGAAGAGGTTGAAAAGCAGCTAGAAAAAGACCACTACTCATTGAAAAAGCCCAAAGACCGCATCGTCGAGTACTTCTCCGTCAAAGAGCTTCTGGAGCTGCGCGGCATCAGCGAAAAAGAGGCACACGGCGCTATTTTGTGCTTCGCGGGCCCTCCTGGGGTCGGAAAGACCTCTTTGGCAAACTCCATAGCCGAAGCGCTGAAACGTCCGCTTGTGCGCATTGCCTTGGGCGGGCTCGAAGATGTAAACGAACTGCGGGGTCACAGACGCACCTACGTGGGTGCTATGCCGGGACGTATCGTGCAGGGTCTGATTGATGCGAAAAAGATGAACCCTGTCATCGTTTTGGATGAGATCGACAAGGTGGGGCGCTCACAGCGGGGCGATCCGACATCGGCACTGCTGGAGATACTCGATCCGGAGCAGAACAAGAGTTTCAGAGATTACTATCTCAACTTCAATCTGGACCTCTCTAAGTCGATATTTATCGCGACGGCCAATGATGTCGGCAGTATTCCCGCACCTCTGCGCGACAGGATGGAGTTTATATTTGTCAGCTCCTACACGCCTCAGGAGAAGTTCGAGATCGCCAAGCGCTACCTCCTTCCTCAGGAGCTGAAAAAACACGGTCTCAAGAGTTCGGAGCTCTCCATCTCAAAAAGTGCCCTCGAAGAGATCATCAACAAGCACACCCGCGAGGCAGGCGTGCGAAACCTGCGCCGCCGCATGGCAGATATCATCCGAAAATCAGCGAAGATGATCTTGGAAAATCCAGAGCTGCACAAGATCTCAGTCTCCTTGAAAAATCTTAAAGATTTTCTCGAAAAAACAGTCTTTGAGATTGACAGAACCGACAGTATTCCCCGTGTCGGTGTCGTCTACGGACTGGCATGGACAGCCGTCGGAGGTGATGTCTTGAAACTCGAAGCCATCCGTATCAAAGGCAAGGGGCAGATGCAGATCACCGGGAGCCTGGGAGATGTGATGAAAGAGTCCTCACGCATTGCAATGAGCCTTGTAAAGATACTCATCGACACCAATGTGCTCAAGATAGATGAAAAGAACATTCCGCTGAGTATAAAAGAGCGTGACGACAAGGCCGAGATCGAGGCCTCTGAGGTCTATAGACGCTATGATCTTCACATACACGTGCCCGACGGAGCAACGCCAAAAGATGGTCCGAGCGCCGGTATAGCAATGGTAAGCGTTATCGCGTCCATACTCAGCGGCAAAAAGATCCGTTCAGATGTTGCTATGACAGGAGAGACCTCGTTGGTCGGGGATGTTCTTCCCATCGGCGGACTGCGTGAAAAGCTTATCGCAGCGCATCGCGCCGGCATGAGACTGGTGCTTATTCCCCAAAAGAATTACGAGCGTGATCTGGAAGATATTCCGTCAGAGGTTCGCGAAGCACTGCAGATCAAAGGTGTCAAACGTGTTGAAGAGGTTTTGGATATTGTTTTAGTAGACTAGAAGAGACAGGCGCAAGGCCTGCCTTTTTAAGAGTTTAGATGTTGATAAGACGCGCTATCTTTTCGGATACATTCTTCTCGCGTACTGGTTTCATAATAAAGTCATTTGCCCCGCACTCCAAAGCCTCGCTTTTCTTTGTCTCATCTGTCGTCAGCACAATAACCGGAATATTGCTGAGACTCTCGTCAGAACGTACGATTTTGAGCATCTCGATCCCGTTCATAATAGGCATGATGATGTCGAGCAAAATAAGGTTAATGTCTGTTCGGCTCTTCAGGATCTTGAGGCCATCTTCGCCGTTTTTGGCTTCGAGGACTTCTGAGACATTCGGAAGCTTCATCAGCATCGATTTAAGGAGTTTCAAGTTAATGATATCGTCATCCACTGCAAGCACTTTTATCTGTTTCATGTTTTAGCCTTAAATAAATTTTTCAAAGACAAGACGGAGCAGGTCTTTGTTGACGATATTTTTAATAATCTCATGGACATAGTTCGCATCACTCTTTTCTGCTTCAAATGCAGGGTCGATCATAAGCACGAGAGCTGTATCGGTCTCGCGGGCTTTTATGAGAGCTGCAATATCTGAAACATTGAGGCCGCTTGTTTCTTTGTCAAAAAGAAGAAGCTTGAATTTCTTCGTCTGCAATGCCTCTTGAAGCGCCTGTGTACCATCGACTGCAACCGAAGTGTAGCCAAGGTCGTCAAGCAGCGATTTAAAAAGACGGTTTTCGAAAGAGCTCTTTTTTGCCAACAAGATGTCGGCATCATAGCCCGAAGAGAGCGCTGCATCTGCTGAAGTATCTGCGGAAAGCATCTCTTCTGCTGCCTCTGTGGCAAGAGGCTCGGCTCTATCCTCTTCAAGCTCTAGACCTGAGAACTCTTCATTAAAGTCAAAATCATCCAGGTCGGTGCCAAAAGACGTCTCTTCGGGAAGTTCAAGACTCATATCATCCAGAAGGTCTCTTCTGGGTTCGGGTGCTTTTTCTGTCTCTTGCTCAGGCTGCTTCTCTACAGCTTTTGCATCAACGATCTTGTGCCCGATAAAATGGTTGAGTAGGGAGATGATCTCGCTGCGCACAAGAGGCTTGGTCGTATACTCATCCATACCGGCACCCATGAAACGTTCGCGGTCGCCCTTGAGCGCATTTGCAGTCAAGGCGATGATAGGCGTATGCTCGACATTGTTGTCTTCTTCATACTCCAAGATCTCCTGCGTAGCCTCGACCCCGTCAAGAACCGGCATCTGGATATCCATAAAGATAACATCGAACTGGTTGTTTTTGCGTTTTTCAAAGGCCTCAAGACCGTTGTTTGCAAGTGAGACCTCGATACCAATATCTTCGAGGGTACGTTTGATCAGTTTCTGGTTGATAAGGTTGTCTTCCGCAACCAGGGCCCGGGCATTAAAACGCGATGTTTTTTCATCGTATTTGCGGCGCTGTATGGTCTTGGTCTTAGGCCTATTAAACTCTTCAACGTCATGCATCTCCAGGATCGAGCGTATCTTTGACGCATTGAGCGGTTCATATATGACCTTGAAGACATCGAGGTTGAGCGAATCTATCTTCTTCATGTAATATGATTTGGTGATCAAAATAGTGCGTTCAGGGTGTTTGACATATTCATGCAGCATCTCTTCGTTACTATAGTCGTAATCCACAAACATCAGATCATAGCTGACCTTCTGCTCAAGCTTGTTGAGATCTTCAAGATTTTTGAAGGATTTATAGGCGACGCCATAGAAGTCAAGATACTCGCGCAGGTTTTTCTCCTGCACTTTTTTCTTACTGTCGCTCTCAAGGATAAGGGCGTTGATGTTTGAAAACTGGCCGCGGAGCGATTCGTTTAGGGTCTCGATCTCTTCAAACTCGAGCTCGAAGAAGAAGGTTGTCCCTTGTCCTGGCTCGCTTTCAAGGTCAAGTTCTCCGCCCATAAGTTCGACAAAACGGCTGGAGATCGTCAAACCAAGACCCGTACCGCCGTACTTGCGTGTAATCGAGCTATCGGCCTGGCTAAAGGCATCAAAGATCTTCTCTTTTTGCTCCTGGGTAACACCGATTCCGCTATCTTTTACACTAAAGCGTATGCGTGCACGCCCCTCTTTTTCGCAAGGAATACGGCGGATATCAACAGTGATAGCACCCCCACTGTTGGTAAATTTGACCGCATTGGAAAGAAGGTTGATGACAACCTCTTTGATCTTGGTCGGATCACCTTTGATCGGACGTTCAAGTTCCGGATCGATGAAGCAGCCCAGGTCGATATGCTTTTCAGAGGCACGGACGGCATAGACGTCAACGGCTGACTCAAACTCTTCAGCTGCATTGAAGACGATCTCTTCGATCTCAAGCTTGTTGCTCTCGATCTTGGAGAGGTCAAGAATATTGTTGATGATCTCAAGAAGGTTCTCAGAACTTTTCTCGATAATATCGACAAATTCGCGCTGCTCGTCATGCAAGGCGGTATCTTTAAGAAGCTCGGTAAAGCCGACGATGCCGTTAAGCGGTGTTCGGATCTCATGCGACATGTTGGCAAGGAACATCGACTTCGCCTCAGATGCTTCCATGGCGAACTCTTTATCTTTGCGCGTCTGGTCAATGATGGTCTCAAGGAGCTGGTAAGCCTGCGCCGTTCCCTTGGAGGTATCGAGGTTGATATGGCTGGCGATCTCGCTAGAGCTCATGTCATCGCCCTCATGGGTGTCGGTCGCAACACGCTGAAGCACGGTCTCAAGGTTTTTAATATTTCTGGCGATGTCGGTTGAGAGCAAGATACCAAAGATCGCACCCAAGATAGCCAGGGCCCAGATAGCGATGGCGACAACAAGGACCTGCAGCTGCTCTTGTTTGAAGATCTCGGACTTTTCATCCATTGCAAGTAGAAGCATCTGCTCCGCTTCGTCAAACAGACTGATCTTTTCAGAGAGCATAGTAAACCAGATACCGGCTTCTGTTGCATAAAGGCCATCATTCACAGCCTGCATGATCTCGGCGCGCTCCAAGGTGATGTCTTCAAAAAGCTCTGCGTTTTCTTCGTCGGTGAAGAGGGCTGTAAGGCTTTGTTTCAGGAGAGGATCGGTTAAGGCGCTGTAGTTGATCGCGTCGGCTTTACCGATAAGCGTCAGCCAGACATTGAGCTCTTCGGAGTCAAATTTTGTAGATCGCGCGAGGGCATAGGTGATGAAGTCACGCTCGGAACCTGTGAACTCTTTGGCCTTTGCCAGGATCAGGTAGGTGGTTACGATTGAGGTGATCTTCTCGTCAAGCTGGTAGTTACGCACCCCTTCAAGTTGGTCAATGATGACTTTTTGAGCATTTCCGTAGATGTCATAAAAGATCTCTTGGAACTCAATGTTTTGATTGTCAACAAGGGGACGGGTCTCTTTGATAGTATTGTAGTTGGATTCAATACTTTTGACACTTTTACAGGCAAGACAGACGCCTTCGCCGGAGTGTTCGTGTAGAGTCTCTGTGCTTTTGAGATGTTGTATGTAGGCTACGACTTTTTGATCAACGATGCTGCGCTGACTCTTGAGTGACTCTGCTGTTGCTTCAGACTGGTTTCCCATATACATCACAGTCATACCGCGTTCGCGAGAAATATCCCCGATCAATTCGTTTAGTTTTTTGTTTTCTTCAAGTTTACTCTGCAGCTTAACTGCCGAGTCATACCCCATATATGAATCATATACATAAAA
The DNA here is from genome assembly GCA_014859655.1 of Campylobacterales bacterium. Classification (GTDB taxonomy): domain Bacteria; phylum Campylobacterota; class Campylobacteria; order Campylobacterales; family Sulfurimonadaceae. The sequence continues at coordinate 41,252 of JACUTT010000004.1, read as the reverse complement.
ACTTGCGATTCCAATAAGCATAAATATTGGAAAAAGACTGATTAGTCGGAGTCTGGCTTTAAGACCTATTTGCATTGTTTCCCCACCTTATAATTGATCTGCATAAGCTTGCAATTGTGCAAAAGCTTCTGTTATGTTGTTGATATCGCTTTCTTTTTGAAGTTCTTCTAAAACTTCTGATATTTCTTTTAAACGAAGATTGTCACTCATCCCCTTGAGTATGGTAGCTGTATTGTTGACTTCTTGGATGTTTTGGTCTGTAAGCGCCTGTTTAAAGTCGCTTTGGTGAATATGTATCTGCTCCTTAAACTCCTGGATAAAATCATTGACCAGATCAGCAGAAATACCCAGCTCATTAGCCGTACGATGAACGTCAACGGTGAGTTTTTGTGTACTTGCTTCCGGTACGGATGGAATTTCTTCAGTAATATTTTTCTGCGAAGAACCCAGAAGATCGCCGTAGAGGTCATCGTCATCAAAGGATGGTGCCGAAGGAGCTTCTTCTTCTGCCAAAGCTTCGCCGTAACTCTCGGCTCCGCCCAGAAGGTCGCCATAGAGGTCATCGTCATCAAAAAATGGCGCGGAAGGCGCCTCTGTTTCAGTTGCTAGAGCTTCGTTTTTCTCCGGCGTAGGCAGGAGGTCGTCATATGTGCTCTCTTCATCTGCCATCAAGGGCTCATCTTCGGGCTGCTTGATACCGACAGCATAATCTGTTTCGTCGGGAACATTGACAGGAGCAGACTCTTGGGGAAGTTCTTTGCCTTCAAGCCTTGCGATGATCTTGTAGAAGTGGTTAAGGTTAGGCAGGATCTCTTCGACTTCTTTTGAAACATTAACCACGCTTAGGGTATCGAAGGCATCTTCAACGCGCAGGTTTGCGGCAACGCCCTTTAGTTTATGCGACAAGTTTTGAACATTATCAAAATCACCTGTGTTGACTGAAGCATATAGATCGTCATGAAACTCATGGGCCTGGGCAATAAAGTCGCCGATAAACTCTTCAATGAGATCAACAGGCAGGCCCAGTTCATTGGCAGCGACTTGGGGATCAAATTTGTAGGTGCCTGCTTTGACCAGATCGCTCAGATACTCTTCTCCGCCGCTGACATAATCGCCCAGCATCGGCTGTCCGCTTTTTTTAGGCGTCTTTTCTGCCGGTATCTCAAAGCTTGGCAGCTCGATTTCTTCCTCATCCATCATCAGATCATCATCAAGCGTAAGTGGACTGTTGTAATCAATACCACTAGGTGCGCCAAACTCATTTTCAGTGCTAGAGAAGCCCAGATCAATCTCTTGTGTTTTAGGGATCTGCAGTGCTTCGGGCTCGTTAAGCTCTTGAGAATAGCGCTGCTCAAAATTCGGCAGTTCCGGTTCGCCAGCGATATTTTGCTTAAACGAGACACTTGGTTCTGCGTAAGTGCTCTGTACAGCTGCCGGTGCGGAGGCTGTAGCCGGGGTAGATCTTATGCCTCCGGCGGATTCCAGGTCTTTTGTGGCCTGAGCATCTTCAGCACCTTTGAGATGGCGGAGATTTTTGATAAAGACTGCATAGCCGTTCTGTTCGGAGGTGAAATAAAAAGGAGAGATGTGCAGGGTACATGAGTAGTTCTTGCCCTTGGCGTGGACAATTGCCTTAGACTCGTCTGCCTCGCTGTGCAGGATGAAGTCAATCCATGAGAAGTTTTTAAAATTGTGGATATAGCCTGGTTTTTTTACAAAAAGATCAGCAAAATCATTTGATTCATTCAGCAGTTCGGTGATATTTTGAAATTCCAATCCCTTGAGATCGTCTTCGTCTATACCAATAAATTCTTTACTTTGATTGTATAGTAACAATGTCTTCCCTTTTTTTAGAGTTCTTTTTCTTTCATTTTATGGTACATTTTAGCCGTTTCTTCGATATTTTTACGTGAGGCTACCTTACGTGCTGCGACATAGCCGATAATCTCACCGTTTTCATTTTTTGAAGGGAGAACTTCTGTCTCTACCCAGTAAAACTTGCCGTCTTTGCGCAGGTTCTTTACCAGGCCGTGCCAGATCTGACCACTTTGGATAGTACTCCACATTTTTGCAAAGGCCTCTTTTGGCATGTCTGGATGTCGGATGATGTTGTGAGTCTTGCCAATAAGCTCCTCTTTTTCATATCCTGAGATCTCGCAAAATTTTCTATTAGCGTAGGTAATGAGACCTTTGAGATCGGTCTCGCTGATGATAACTCGGCCCTGAAAAAGGAGTTCTTCGTCCAACGCTTCCACTTTTCCCATAAAAAACCTTTAAATTGATAGCTTTTGCAGTTAATCTCTTCTTTTTAGAGGTGCCCTTAAGCATGCGAGCGAATAATATATCATATTCTTTTCAAAATATAACTTATTTGTATAGTCTCTTAATCGACGTTGCATCATTTTTTCCCACAACATCGGCAATATCCTCTTCTTTGGCTTCTTTTAATGCTTCAAAAGAACCGAAGTGGTTGAGAAGTTTTTTAAGCTTGGCCGGACCGATGCCCCTGGTTTGTAGAAGCGTGGAAGCTTGGTCTTGCTTAAGTTTTGTCTTCTTATGGAAAGTAATGGCATAGCGGTGGGCTTCGTCACGCATTCGCTGAACCCACTGCAGACGCTTGTCACTTGTGCTTAAGGCAAAACTCTGATCTTTTGAGTGAAGAATATCTTTAGCCTTTCCCTTTGCACGGTGTGCTTTGGCATCAAGCTTCTCTTTTGAAATGGCAAGGACGTCAAGGTTGACTCCGCTGGACTCGAGAAGATCTCTGGCCAGAGAAAGCAGAGTGGCCCCTCCGTCCAGGATCCACAGATCCGGAGGAGGATTTGTCTCAAAACGTCCGATACGACGCGTCAGTGTCTCTCTCATCTGGGCATATTCATCAAGAGACTCAAGATGGTACTGCCGGTAGCCGCTTTTGTTGAACTTCCCCTCCTCAAAACAGACCATCGCGCCGACGGGGGCAGAGCCCTGAAGATGGGAGTTGTCAAATATTTCAATCCGTTTGGGAAGGTTTTGGAGTGTGCACAGCTCCTGGAGTTTCTCTTCAAGATCTTCATAAGATGAGTCTGCTTCGTGGGCATAATTGTTCAGAAGCTCCCGGGTGTTTTTGAGCGCCAAAGCGCAGAGATTTGCCTTTGGACCGCGCTTGGGAACATAAAGATCAACTGCCTTTGAAAATGTCTCTTTCAGATAAGCCTGCACATCCTCCATCTCCTCAAAAGCGTGCGGAACGATGATCTGTTTGCTGGTCAAAGGGGAGAACTGATAGAACTCTACTATAGCGCGTTTATAGAGCTCATCTCTGTCAAAACCGTGGTTGAGATGGACAAAGTTGTGCGAACTGGAGATGATCTTTCCCTGGCGCATAAACAGGCGCAGAACGACGGCTCTTTTTTCGTCTGCATCGACGCTGAAAAGGTCGATATCTTCGCTGCTGGCCAGGTCTATCTGCGAGATCGTACTGCTTTTGGAGATCTTCTCGATACTGTCGCGCAGGAGTGCCGCCTCTTCAAAGCGCATCTCTTCGGAGAGTTCAACCATCCGGATTTCAAGGTCTTTGCAAAGCCTTTTCTTGTCGTGGATATAGGCTACGCCTTTGTCGATATAGCGTGCATACTCTTTTCCAGAGATCTTCTTTTCGCAGGGAGCGAAACATTTTTTTATCTGGTAGTAGAGGCAGGCTTTGCCGCTTTTGAGACAGCTTTTGGTCTGGATTAGAGGAAGAAGCTCGTAGAGGGCGTTTAGGATATCGCGTGCTGCGGTAGAGAAAGGGCCATAGTATTCGATCTGCTTGTCCGAGAGGATAGTCCGTGTGATCTCAAAGCGCGGAAACTCTTCGCTTTTGTCAAAATAGATGTAAGGGTAGGTCTTGTCATCGCGCAGCAGGATATTGTATTTTGGGCGCAGCTGTTTGATCAGAGAGTTTTCCAGGATCAAGGCGTCATGCTCATTTTCAACGAGGATGTAGTGCATGGTATGCACCTCATGCAGCATTTTTAAGATACGCGAACTCACGGCGGGGTTCGGTGTAAAGAGCGGAGAAAATCTAAAGTAGCTTTTGACGCGCGCGAAGAGATTTTTGGCCTTGCCGATGTAGAGAAGTTTTCCGTTTTCATCAAAATAGTGGTAGACGCCGGCAGATTTGGGGAGATGTTGTATCTGTTTTAGAAGGATTGGGTTAAGTTTGTTCATGATTTCTTTATGATGTCTCGTATCTCTTCAATGACTTCGTGGAGCTTTTTGTCTTCTATGGTGTTCTCAAATGCAGCGCTTGAACGCTCAAGATAGTGAACTGCCTTCGGTTCTGCGGAGGTGAAGCTCAGGCTTTTTTTATGAGAGACGAAGGCACGGACATCCGATATCTCGAATTTTTTGCAGGCCAGAGGAGGCATCCTTTTTAAAGGTGTTTTTATAGAATTTATAATATTATCGAATTCTTGTTTTGCGCCGGGGTGGTTAAGCGCAAAAAATAAGATATTATGTCGAATATATCCAAATAGAATAAATCTATGTAAACGTTCCGGAAGAAGCTCTTTTACAGCATTGATGCAAGCCATATTGCTAAGTGGTGCAAAGGCCGACTGAGAACGAAGATGGGAAACAAGTTGTTTAGAATTTTTCATGTCACTATTATAACAGTTTTGATGTTAAGTGTAAGTGCGTGCGGCTATAAAGGCCCGCCCTATTATCCTGATGCGAAGAGCAGGTAGAGATGGTCTATGATGTCGTAATCATCGGCGCAGGCGTTGCCGGTCTGTATGCCGCAATGAACCTTCCCAAAGACAAAAAAGTGCTTATCATCAACAAAGACCACCCCTGGGCGTGCAACACCTATTATGCCCAGGGCGGAGTCGTCTCAGCGGTCAATGACAAAGACGAGGTTCTGCACATCAAAGATACGATGGAAGCCGGGGCAGGGCTGTGTGACGAAGACGCGGTTCGTGTTCTGAGCGAGCACAGCCGCGAAGTTGTCGGCGATCTTATTTCGCGCGGGTTCAAATTTGATACGAATGAGAAAGGAGAGCTTCTCTACACCAAAGAAGCAGCGCACTCGGCGAGCCGTATCCTGCATGCGGGCGGAGATGCAACCGGACGTTACCTGCACCACTTTTTGCTTCAAAATAATCCCCATCCTATGCTCGAAGGGGCCCAGGTAACGGACCTGTTGATCGATGAGGGGAGGTGCTATGGGGTCTGCGTTAACTACAGAGACGAGCTCAAGCATATTCTGTCAAAAAATGTCATTATCGCTTCAGGCGGAGTGGGTTCGCTTTTTGCCTACCACACCAACGCCTACACGATAAGCGGGGACCTGCAGGGAATCTGTCTTGAAAAAGGGATAGAGCTTGAGCGCATGGAGATGCTGCAGTTTCATCCGACGGTCTACGTCAGCTCAAATGCCGCACAAAAGCAGCTTCTTACCGAGGCTCTTCGCGGCGAGGGGGCGAAACTCGTGGATGAAAAAGGGTATGCCTTTATGAAAGATTACGACGAGCGCGCCGAGTTGGCACCGCGCGATATCGTCAGCCGCGCCATCTTTGACTATAAGCAAAAAAGCGCTCAGGAGGTCTACCTCTCTTTTGAAAACTTTGAGGCAGATTATTTTAACGCCCGCTTTCCAAACATCGCTTCAAGTCTGAAAGACCTGGGCTTCACCCTTCCTCGCGATCGTGTTCCGATCTCGCCGGCTTTTCACTACGCCATAGGCGGGATCAAGACCAACCTTGACGGGGAAGTCGAATCGGTCAAAAATCTATATGCTATAGGGGAGGTCGCATCAACGCGTGTGCACGGGGCCAACCGCCTTGCGAGCAATTCGCTCTTGGAGGGACTGGTCTTTGCCGTGCGTGCGGTGAAAAAGATGAATGAGATAAGTGTTACTTATGCACCAAAACAGTTCCCTATCAGCACGGATTCTCTGCGCTGCGAGGATGATACGCGCTACAAAAGCGAACTTCGTCGTATAATGTGGAACGATGTAGGGATCGTCCGCACTGAAAAAGGGCTGCAGGAGGCTTTGGCCTTTATTGAAGAGACCCTGCACAAGCACATAGGACGGCTTTTAAAGCTTCGCTTGTTCACGGCCAAAGAGATAGTGACCTCGGCACTTAAACGCAAAACCTCAGTAGGGGTACATTACTTGAAGGAGAATGGAAAATGATCGAAAAGTTGGATATGGTAACAGAGCCTATAGGGTGGCTGCTGTTTGCAATATTTGTTGTGGGGTACTATTTTATCGCCGCAGAAGAGAAATACCATCTTAACAAGGCAAAACCGGCGCTCTTTATCGGTACGCTGATGTTTATGGTAATCGGCGGCTTTTATGCCTACAACGGGCTGAATATGAAGCCCTTTGAGACAGAGATCGCCCACCTGATCCTGGAGATCGCAGAGATCTTCTTCTTCCTCTATGTCGCGATGACCTTCATCGAAGCCTTGATCGAGCGGGGCGTCTTTAACGCCTTGAAGGCCAAGCTTATTAAAAAAGGGCACAGCTATAAGGGACTTTTTTGGGTAACGGGGGCCCTGGCATTTTTCATTTCGCCTATTGCGGATAACCTGACAACGGCCCTGATCCTTTCTACCGTCTTGATCACGATTGAAAAGACGAACAAAGCCTTCTTGGTCCCTGGTGCGATCAATATCGTCGTCGCAGCCAATGCCGGCGGTGCATGGAGCCCTTTTGGAGACATCACAACGCTGATGGCCTGGACGGCGCACAAGGGCGAGTTTGCCGACTTCTTGTACCTCTTCCCCGCCTCGGTCACAGGATGGCTGGTCACGGGATATCTACTGAGCCGATATGTGCCCGTAGGCTACCCTTTGCAGACCAAAGTTGATGAGCTGGTGCCCATGCCTTCTGATGAGGTGCTCAAAGGTGGTATGGTGGTTGTTGCCCTGGGGATTTTTACCATCGCCATGGCAGTCTTCTCGAAGCAGGTTATGCATCTTCCGCCGATGTGGGGTATGCTTTTCGGTCTTTCGATTCTGAAGTTTTATGTCTATTTCCTGAAGAAAAGACATAAAGAGGATGTCGATATCTACAAGTCAATCGCCAAAGTCGAGAACGATACCCTTCTGTTTTTCTTCGGTATCCTCGCGGCTGTCGGGGCACTTCACTTCGCAGGCTTCCTGGGATACGCCGTGAAGCTTTACGATATGTTTAATCCTACCTATGTCAATATCGGTGTCGGTTTCCTCTCCGCCATCGTAGACAACGTGCCGGTCATGTCGGCTGTCTTGAAAGCCAACCCGGATCTTGGTCTCAACCAATGGCTGCTCGTCACACTCACTGCAGGTATCGGTGGCTCTCTGATCAGTTTCGGCTCTGCAGCGGGTATCGGTGTTATGGGGAAACTAAAGGGCGTCTATACCTTTGGTGCGCATATGCGTCTCTCATGGACTGTCTTTGTCGGTTATGCGATTTCCGTCGCGATCTGGTACGGACAGTTTGAAGTGATGGGCCTGTACAACAACCATGAGGTCAACTACCACACGGAAGCAACGGCGATAACTTGCCCAAGCTGCAAGGTGGAGTGTGAAGCTCCTGAGGGCACGCACTAAGCTCTATTTTTCAACATCAAAGGGCCTGTTCCGGCCCTTTGAATGCCTCAACAGCTACGCTTTTTTTTCTAAAAAAACCTCACTTCGCCATAGCGTAATAATAGATCTTTAATCATTTATAGAGTATCCTTTCATGATTAGACCATTTAAAGGTATCCCATTGAAAAATGTAAGCATTATTGTTCTTGATTTTGGTTCACAATACACACAGCTTATCGCGCGCCGTCTGCGTGAAGAGAAAGTCTATTGCGAGATAGTTCCTTATTACACCAGCATAGAAGAGATTACAGCGAAAAACCCCAAGGGTATTATCCTTAGCGGCGGCCCCTCATCTGTCTATAGCGAGAATGCTTATACGGTAGATCAGGGGATATATGAGCTCGGAATTCCTGTGCTGGGGATCTGTTACGGCATGCAGCGTATCGCTGTCGATTTTGGCGGATCAGTTATCCGTTCGGACCATCATGAGTACGGCAAGGCGGAGCTGAAACTTGAAACGGCCTCGCCTCTTTTTGAGAAGGTGGACGACATGGGAACGGTATGGATGTCCCACTCTGATCGTGTCGATGTGTTGCCGGAGGGTTTCAGCCCGATTGCGACCTCGTCTAACTCCCCTTATGCTGCTATAGCAAATGAAGAGAAGCGCGTCTATGCGATGCAGTTTCACCCTGAAGTCCAGCACTCCGTAGAGGGCTATCTGATGCTTCGCAACTTCGCCCGCAATATCTGCGGTGTCGAAGAGAAATGGAAGATGGAGCACTTCCTCAAAGAGCAGATCGCCAAGATCCGCGAGACGGTCGGAGACGGCAAGGTGCTCTGCGGACTCAGCGGCGGCGTTGACTCCTCTGTCGTTGCGGCGATGTTATACGAAGCGATCGGCGATCAGCTTATCCCTGTTTTTGTCGACAACGGACTTCTTCGAAAGGGCGAACGCGAGCAGGTCGAAGAAGTCTTCAAGATCAACCTTAAAGTACCTTTGGTCACGGTTGACGCGGTGGATAACTTCCTGGGCAAACTAGCCGGTGTATCGGATCCTGAGACTAAGCGCAAGATCATCGGCCACACCTTTATCGAAGAGTTTGAAAAAGAGGCGAAAAAGCATCAGGGGATCAAGTTTTTGGCGCAGGGAACACTCTATCCTGACGTTATCGAATCTATCTCCGTGAATGGCCCCTCCGAAGTGATCAAGTCCCACCATAATGTCGGCGGACTTCCTGACTGGATGGACTTTCAGCTCATCGAGCCTCTGCGTGAACTCTTCAAGGACGAGGTGCGAAAGATCGGCCTTGAGTTGGGCCTTCCCGAGAGTATGATCAACCGCCATCCTTTCCCTGGCCCGGGTCTTGCGATCCGCATCATGGGAGATGTGAATGTGCCCGATCTGACTCTTTTGCGCGAGGCGGACGCGATCTTGCTCGACGAGCTCAAAGCAAGCGGCTACTACACCAAGACCTGGCAGGCCTTTGCCGTTCTCTTGAATGTCAAGTCGGTGGGCGTAATGGGCGACAACCGCACCTACGATAACACGGTCTGCGTACGTGTCGTCGAAGCAGTGGACGGGATGACGGCAACCTTTGCCTATCTTCCGCACGACCTTCTTGAGCGTATCTCACGCCGTATCATCAACGAGGTCGACGGAATCAACCGCGTAGTCTATGATATCTCCTCCAAGCCCCCAGCAACAATCGAGTGGGAATAAAGATTTCGGCACGCTTTGAAATGAGTGTGCCTGCGACGTAGTTGACTACGTCTTCGGGGCGCAACATTCCAAATCGCACTAAACTCTTTTTATGCTTTTGTGTGCGAGACTGGCTCTTTTTTGTTTTTTTAACCCAGTATTTTATTTAGTTATTTTTGTGGTCATAAGCTTGGAAAAGAGCGCTATAGCGCGTTTTAAAACTTGTCTGACCATCATTTTTTTAAGCTTTGTAGGCTATAATTTTACTGCCTGGGTGGTGCGATAACTCGCATATCAGGGGGTTCTACATTTTCATACAGCGGACGGCGTAGACAGTTCGTGTGAAGTATTTTTGTTTGAGGGCGCAAGCCTTAGAATCTGCTACCGTTAGAACTGGCTCAGTCTGCTACAATTCGGCTTTGAGAACCAAAGCTAACCGCGGAACGCCCACCCGGACACCTTGGATAAACGCAGGATTATTGACAAAAATCTACCCCCCTGGGTTTTTATGAATAATCCGCACAATCTTCTATCTTAACACCGACTCGGAGAACATGATGAATGTAATGATAATTGGAAGCGGAGGTCGGGAATACTCTATCGGCCGTGCCCTAAAAGAGGACGTGAACGTCGACAAACTCTATTTTGCCCCGGGTAACGGTGCGACGGAATCACTGGGCGAAAACGTAGGGATTGAAGACTATCATGCCTTGGCCACTTTTGCCAAAGAGAAGAACATCGAGTTTACCATAGTCGGTCCTGAAGGCCCCCTGGTAGATGGTGTTGTGGACATCTTCAAAGCCAAAGGACTCGCCATCTTCGGCCCCTCAAAACAGGCGGCGCAGCTTGAGGGCTCAAAAGTCTACATGAAGAACTTTTTGGCCAAATACAATATCCCGACAGCGGCCTATATCGAGACAGACCAGATTGACAGGGCTTTCAAGTTTATTGACACCCTGAGCACGCCAATCGTCGTCAAAGCAGACGGCCTGTGCGCAGGAAAAGGGGTCATTATCGCCGCAAGCCATGACGAGGCCAAAAAAGCGGTTTCGGAGATGCTCAGCGGAAAATCCTTCGGAGATGCGGGTCTAAAAGTCATCATTGAAGAGTTTTTGGACGGGTACGAGCTCTCGATGTTCGCCATCTGTGACGGAGACGATTTTGTCCTTTTGCAGGCAGCGCAGGATCACAAGCGTCTTCTTGACGGCGACCAGGGCCCCAATACCGGCGGGATGGGTGCCTATGCGCCGACGCCTCTGGTAAACGAGGAGATCTACGAGAAGGTCAAGGCACGCGTCATCCGACCGACGCTTGAGGGAATGAAAAAAGAGGGCGCACCCTTCGAGGGCGTTCTTTTCATCGGGATCATGGTCGTCAAGGGCGAGCCGATCACCCTGGAGTTTAATGTCCGTTTCGGCGATCCCGAGTGCGAGATACTGATGCCGCTTCTGAAAAGCTCTGTCTTCGATCTCTTCTATAAGGCAGCGACCTCCCAGCTCGACACCCTAAAGGTCGAGTTCTACGACAAATATGCCGTGGGGATTGTGATGGCCAGCAAGGAGTATCCTTACGCTTCATCTACACCTGCTGAGATCGTCGTGGACGAGATCCACCACCAGGAGCTTCTTAAAAACAGCCATATTTCCTACGCGGGCGTCACACGTACCGATGGCGTCTTGTATGCGACGGGTGGTCGCGTTTTGGTCTGTGTCGGCCTGGGTGAGAGCATCCAGGAGGCACGCGACCGCGCTTATCTGCTCTGCGGACAGGTCCATTTTGCCGGCAAAAAACTGCGCACAGATATAGCATACCAAGCACTGCGCGCCTAAGTCATGAACGAAGAGATCTCCAGACTCCTTGACAGAGAAGAGCTCCAACTCGCGTCCAAGCAGAAGCGTTTCGCAGCCTACATGATCGATGAGCTGATCTTGTCTGTGATCTGGCTGAGCATCATCTGGGGCTCTTTTTCGGGTCTGGAAAGCATCGAAGAGAAGATTCTTCTGATCAACTCCTATCTGCTGGAATTTATGGTCTTGAAAGTGATCTATCACACTTTTTTTGTGATGCAGTATGCGGCAAGTCCGGGAAAGATCATTATGAAGATACGCATCCTGGAGCTGCGCACCGCGTCGAATCCCTCATTTTTATGTGCCTTGAACCGTGCGAGCGTTCGGGTGCTCAGCGAACTCTTCTTCTACGCGGGATTTGTCTGGGGACTTCTGGACCCGGCCCGCCAGACCTGGCACGACAAAACAGCGCGAACCGTGGTTGTTGATGCTTAGAACAGTTTTTCTTCTGTTATGTGTCGTTCTGAGCGCAGCGGCAGAGAAAAAAGTCGAACTTTTTGCGACCAATCTTGATACTAACAGCTCCTTTGTCAAAGCGAGCAAGGATGTGGTTGTCTTATATGAGGACATGTATATCAGCGCAGAAACCGCAAGCTATAGCAAGGAGAGCGGGATACTCGAACTCTATGGCAATATCAGCGTACTCAAGGGCGCACAGTATTTTGCTATGGGGGATTACCTGATGCTCAATACCCAGGAGCAGACTCGCCAGTTCCGTCCCTTTTTTTTTCAAGACTATGCGGATGAGCTGTGGATGAGCGCACAGTCTGCCAAAACAAAAAAGGAGGAGTACGAACTCACCAAGGGCATCGCCTCCTCGTGCAATCCCCAAGACCCCGACTGGACCCTTCGTTTCAGCAGCGGTTATTATGATGAGGAAGAACAGTGGATGCAGCTCTATAATGCACGCCTCTATGCGGGGGAAGTTCCCGTCTTCTATCTCCCCTACATAGCCTATCCGACCGACACGACACGCCGCACCGGACTCTTGCGGCCTAACTTCGGACTCTCCGGAGATGAAGGTTTTATGTACAAGCAGCCGCTTTATATCGCCGAAGACCCGCAGTGGGATCTTGAGATCGTGCCTCAAAGCCGAGCCAAACGTGGAAAAGGTCTCTACACGACCCTGCGCTTTGTTGACTCGCAAAAATCCTCGGGCTCCTTGGTTGTCGGCGGATTTCGCGAAAAAGAGAGCTATCAAAAAGAGTTTAATCTAAAAAATGAGGAGCATTACGGGATCGATTTTGACTATCAGCACAGGGGTGTGCTGAACACCTGGTTTGACTGGTCGCCGCAGGGCAGTTCGGCGCTTTATGTCGACATCACCTATCTCAACGATGTGGAGTACCTGAACCTAAAACAGAATGATTCCTTGAACTACGCTACCCAGGCGCAGGTGGCATCGCGCGTGAACCTCTATTTAAACCAGAGTGAGAACTTTTTTGGAAGCTATTTTCGGTACTATATAGACCTTAACAAAAAGAGCAATTCAGACACGATCCAAAACCTTCCTATTCTCCACTATCACCACGCACTCAATACATTTTTGGATGATCATCTTCTCTACTCCGTCGATTACCGCGGTACGAATTTTTACAGAGAAACACGCAAAAATGCCATGCAGAACGAAGTGACGATCCCTCTTGATCTTCAGTTTTCCTTGTTTGATGAGTACCTGACCCTGACACTGAGCGAAAATATCTATGCCTCGCACCTGAATTTTTACGGCTCCGACAACCCTGACAATCCCAATCCAAGAGGTACTGACACGGGAGTACGCACGCCTCCAGCTTTTGGCTACTCGCCCGGAGCCTACGCACGAGATTCGCAGCGGGTCGAACTCAACACCAACCTCGTGAAGTCCTTCGAGGAGATGAGCCACAGTGTTGACATTACCCTCGCCTATTTACATCCGGGACAGGAGAAGCGGAGCGGTTTCTATGCGGATTATGAGGAGGAATTCAAAAATAAATGTTCTCCCGGCAAAACAGGCGTGTGTGAATATAATACGATAAATGAACTTGTAGAACAGGCCTCGGTAGAGTTGACACAGTATCTTTTTACGGAGAATATGGATGAAAGGCTTTATCACAGGCTTAAGCAGCCTCTGATCTTGCAAGACGGATACGATAAGTACGGCGAACTGGAGAACGAGCTTCGTTTTTACTTCACTAAAGCCTTCAATTACTACAATAGCACCTTTTATAATCACGAACGCAACCTTGTTTCAAAAACACAAAATTCATTAGGGTATAATGACACGGTTTTTATTTTTAACGTTTCGCATCTGTATGAGGATAAAGTGCTCAGAACCGTGCGTACGCGTGCTAGCTATATTACTTCGGACGCGCGCTATAACTATTCTGCAAAATGGCAGTATTACGCGGGGTACGCCTATGACGTTGAAAGAAGCGAGACTAAAAACCGCCATCTGGGTTTTGCCTACAACAAACGCTGCTGGGGTTTGGAATTGAAATATCTCGAAAACATTCGTCCTACGATGAATGCAGGCGGCCAAAGCTCCTCTATTCAGGACAAGGTGCTTTATTTAACACTAAACTTGCGACCGCTGGGCGGGATGGAAGTACATTATAAAAAATCGGAAATTGAATGAGTCTAGAAGCTAAAGTCGGTGCCTTTGTTGTCTCGGGGTTAATTTTACTGTTTGTCCTTTCAACTCAGGTGAATGATCTGGGAAGTTTCAATGAAAAAGGAACATATGTAAATGCCTATATTCAGGATGCTTCCGGCCTTGAGCAAAAGACAAAAGTGAAGCTGAACGGGGTTGAAATCGGCTATATTGATGATATCACTCTTGTTAATCATAAGGTAAAGCTTCGCTTCTTTGTTCGCGAGGGGATCATGATCCCGGCTGACTCCTCTGTTGTTGTTACCCAAGACAGTGTACTGGGCGGAAAGCTTATCAACATCACCCCCGGACATTCCAGCGAAAATATCGGCGAAGAGGGGGTATTGAAAGCCGTGGACCGTCTCGCCTCATTTGAAGAGACGAGTGAGAGTGTGGATCAGGCGGCGCAGGAGATAAAACTTTTTGTATCAGAACTTCGCCAGACCTTTGATGCGCAAAGCCGACATGACCTGCAATCCGCACTCAAAGAGTTCGCCGAAGTAGGCAAATCCCTGCGCGAAGTGATCTCGGAAAACCGCAGCAACCTGTATGAAACCATCGACAACTTCAAGGTGATGGGCGAAACCGTCAACAACAGACTGCCTGATATCATGGCGCAGTTCGATTCTTTATCGAAACGTTTTGACAGTGTGGGCGAAACGCTCGACACAAAATTGCCCGCGGCAATGGATAAGTTTATCTCTTTGGAGGACAATCTTACACAGGTCGTCCAGGAGAACAAAAAGCCGCTCAACGATGTCCTCCTTTCGGCGGACAGCTTTTTCAGCAATGGAGGCGAGGCTTTCAAAAAAGTGGACAAGATGCTTTCAAACTTCACCAAGAGCGAACTGCAGTTCGGGATCAATTCGCACTATATGTTCAGCGACGAATATGCGAAAACCTATGTGGACATCAACTATCTTCCCGACCCGTCGACCTACTATATGTTTAGTGTGATCTCGATGAACGACTACACGAAAACAGATGCAAACAACGATTTTGTGGAGCCGGTAACACATGACAAGGACAAATACTATCTCTCGGCGCAGTATGGAAAACGCTATGACGATCTCCTTTTTAGAGCCGGTCTTATCGAGACAACGGGCGGGGTAGGCGTGGACTATTTTGCGATGAAAGACAATCTTAAGTTCAGCCTTGAGGGATATGATCTTAATGCGGTCAATGACTTTCGTAATAATCGTGCACACATGAGGTTTAATATGCGCTACCGTTTCTTAAAACACCTCGAAGTGCATGCAGGCTGGGATAACTTCCTCAACACAAAAGCAGATAATTTCTACCTGGGCTTCGGGGCCTCGTTTAGTGAAGAGAGCATGAAGTACCTCTTGTCATCCGTAGCAGGAGCAGCACGATGAACCAGTACCACAAAGACAGAGATGAAGCGGCAGCAAAACTGATCGACATACTGCCTATTGAGCGCATACGCCAGGAAAAGTGGAAGATCATCGCGGTCTCATCGGGCGGCCTGAAGATCGCTGCCGCTATAGCAAAAAAAGCCGGAGTGAAGGTGGATATCCTGCTTTCAGAGGCCATTGCGGCACCTGCAAACCATGAGTGCGAACTCGGCCGCGTCAGCGAAAGCGAAGAGATCGTCGTGCACGAAGAGCTGGTGAATGCCTTTGGGGTGCAGTATGACTACATCTATGGCGAGGCGCGCCGCAAACATGAAGAGAAGATTCTCCCCGCGATCTACAAACTCAGAAAAGGAAGGCCCTTTACTGACCTCAAAGACGAGCATGTTTTGCTCATCGATGAGGGGTGTGAGAGCGGGATGAAACTGATGACAGGGATCAAAACAGCGATGAACATGGACGCCAAAGCGGTTTTTGTGGCGATTCCCGTTGCGCCAAAAAGTGTTGCCGAGGCACTGAACCAGATCGTGGATGAGTCCTATATCGTGCACGAGGTGGGCGACTATGTCAAGACCTACTGTTATTACACAGATTTTAGGCCCGTAAGCGACAAAGAGATTGAAACTATTTTAGAAGAACAAGGATGAAAATGAGCAGATGTATTTTTGATATCAACAACCATATCGAGACCTATGAGTTTGAAAAAGTTGCGCGTCAAGCAGACGGGGCCGCATGGCTGAAAGTCGGTGACACGGTGCTACTGGCAACGATCGCCGTTGACCGCGACGAGGTGATCGAAGGGGATTTTCTTCCTTTGACCGTACAGTATCTTGAGAAGAGCTATGCCGCGGGAAAGATGCCGGGAGGATTTTTCAAACGCGAGAGCAAGCCGAGTGATTTTGAGACTTTGACTTCGCGCCTTGTCGACCGCTCTCTGCGCCCGCTCTTTCCAAAAGGCTTTGCGCACCCGACGCAGATCACAATCATGGTGCTCAGCGTGGACAAAGAGGCCGACCTTCAGCGTCTGGCGCTAAATGCAGCCTCGGCGGCCATGCTCCACTCCAACCTCTCCTTCAAGACCTCGGTCACGGGTGTGCGTTTGGGCAAGATCGACGGTAAGATAGAGATCAATCCGACGAACTCACAGATGCAAGAGTCTACCCTCGATCTTTTTGTCGCGGGAAGCAAGGATGACCTTTTGATGATCGAGATGCGCTCTTTGGGTTCGATAGAGAGCGAGATGATCCCGATGCCGATGGTCGATCCGATGATCGATCCGACCCTGGCCTCAGAGATGATCACCACCGTTGCCTCCAACGCGATGCCGGAAGACGAGCTGATCGAAGTGATTTCCATCGCACAGGAGGCGCTGAATGTTGCCAATGTGCAGTACGAAGAGGCCTTTATCCCTCTTTCCAGAGCCGAAGAGCCGGTTAGACTGCTCGAAGAGATCAGCAACTCGGAGATCTATGCCCATGTTCAGGAGGTGTACAAGACCCAGATAGAAGCAGCGATCAGCCAGATGGCAAAGAGCGAGCGCAATAACTCGCTCAAAACGATCTCCAAGGCGATTTTGGCTTCGGATATCGCGAAAGAGAATGCGTGGCATTACGACCAGATAAAATCCTCTGTCGTCAACTACAAACGAAAATGCGTACGCGACCAGATCATTGAAAAGAGCGTGCGTGCCGACGGACGAACACTGACCCAGGTCCGCCCGATTTCGATCGAGACCAATGTTCTTCCCAACGCACACGCCTCCTGTCTCTTTACCCGCGGCCAGACACAGGCTCTTGTTGTCTTGACGGTAGGCGGGAACAAAGACGCGCAGATGTTTGAAAACCTGACTGATGCGGGAACCCAGAACGAAGCCTTTATGCTTCACTATAACTTCCCGGGCTTCTCAGTAGGCGAGGCCTCTCCGGTGGGTGCGCCCAAACGCCGCGAACTCGGACACGGCAATCTTGGCAAGCGCGCGCTCGAAGCAGCTTTGGACGCGCAGGGAAGAACCATCCGTCTGGTCTCCGAGATCCTGGAGTCCAACGGCTCCTCGTCTATGGCAACCGTCTGCGGCGGCTATATGGCCCTTCGTGCGGCCGAGATCGAGATGAGCGATCCTATAGCAGGCATTGCGATGGGTCTTGTTATCGAAGGCGACAAACACGCCGTCTTGAGCGACATCATGGGCCTTGAAGACCACGACGGCGATATGGACTTCAAGGTCGCGGGCTCCTATAAGGGAATTACGGCGATGCAGATGGACATCAAGCTCGGAGGCATCTCCAAGGCACTTCTGCATGAAGCGCTTTTGCAGGCCAAAGAGGGACGCGTCCACATCCTCGACATCATGAAGGAGGCAGAGGAGAATATCACGATTAACGAAGAGAAGCTTCCGAGTATGGACCTCTTCAGCATCGATCCTTCGCGCATAGCGGAGGTCATCGGCCAGGCGGGCAAGACGATCCGCGAGATCATCGAAAAGTTTGAGGTCTCCATCGACATCGACAAAAAAGAGGGAAATGTCCGCGTTTCGGGCAGCAGCAAAAAAGGTGTCAAAAGCGCACGCGAACACATCGAGTCTCTGCTCTCTGCTCCCAAAGAGAAGGCGCCGGAGTATCAGGTTGGCGACATCGTGATGGGAAAGGTGAAACGCACGGTTGATTTTGGCGCCTTTATCGAACTTCCCGGCGGCATCGACGGTCTTTTGCACATCTCCAAGATCTCAAAAGAGCGCGTCAGTAAAGTCGAAGATGTCCTCTCTGTCGGCCAGGAGATCGAAGTCGAGATCCTGGAGTTCAAAGGCAACAAGATCAGCCTCGGACGGCCGTAGAGCTTCCTCTTCTTAGCAAAGGCTCTCTCCGCCTGCGCTATAGCAAAAATTTCTTTTGCAATAAAACACTCTTTAATCTTACTTTTAGCCCCGACTCTGTAAACTTCCGACGAAACGAAGTCTTTAGTAGGGACATAGCCGCATTTATGTGGTTATGGCTGGTTCACAAACCGGTTACGCTAGCCGAACGGACCTTGTACAACAAAAAGGAGATAAAATGAAAAAAATCGTATTATTGATGCTAGCTCTTGCTGCTGCTGCATTCGGTGCTGAAGAAGCTGTAGTTAACGAAACACTAAAAGCATACTCAATGATCGCGGCCGGTGTTGGTCTTGGTCTTGCTGCTCTTGGTGGCGCTATCGGTATGGGTCACACTGCTGCTGCAACTATCGCAGGTACTGCACGTAACCCAGGTCTTGGCGGAAAGCTAATGACTACAATGTTCATCGCTCTTGCAATGATCGAAGCACAGGTTATCTATACTCTAGTAATCGCGCTTATCGCACTTTACGCGAACCCATTCCTAGGTTAATCAACCTAAGAATACCTCTGTCAGCTTCGGCTGACATCTTCTAATATGCGGTCGTGGTGGAACGGTAGACACGCTACCTTGAGGTGGTAGTGCTTTAGGGTGTGGGGGTTCAAATCCCCCCGACCGCACCAAAAAACTCTCAAAACCCCCTAAAATAGGGACTTTCAAAGACCTTCTGAAAAAATCAAAAAATCCCCATACAACTAATAAAGCTCCAAATCCATTTTAAAATCAAATTTACCATCATTTAAAAATTTAGCGTAGACCTGGTGAACCATTTGGGAATCACGATGCCCCAAAATCTGAGCGAGCTTATGCGGAGTAATAAAACCTTTTGGGTTTAAAAAAACAGACATTGTCCAAATATAAATGTTACAATGTGCTTAAATAGATACGATAAGACGATAGAGGGAAGTATGAATATTATCAAGCGAAATAACGTTCAGGTACTAGGGGACAAAGGTCCTGTGATTCTGTATGCCCACGGTTTTGGCTGTAGCCAGAAAATGTGGGATCGAATTACACCTGCTTTTGGTTCTACTCACCGACAAGTATTATTTGATTATGTTGGCAGTGGGCAATCCGATTTGGCCTCATTTGATAGTAAACGATATTCTAGTTTACAAGGCTATGCTCAGGATGTCTTGGATGTTTGTGATGCATTGGATTTACACAGTGGCGTAACTTTTGTGGGCCATTCGGTCAGTTGCAGTGCGGGGATTTTGGCTTCGATTGCACGTCCACAACTGTTTGAGCGCTTGATTTTGCTAGGACCTTCGCCTTGTTTTTTGAATCATCCGCCTGAGTATTTGGGAGGTTTTGAGCGCGAGGACTTGGAGGGACTACTGTCTTTAATGGACCAGAACTACATAGGCTGGGCTAATTATTTGGCTCCGGTGGTATCGGGTGAGGGTGGCGGAGAAGAGGTGTCGCATGAATTGTCGGAGAGTTTTTGCTCTACCGATCCGCAAGTGGCGCGAGTATTCGCCAAAACCACTTTTTTCTCCGACAATCGTGCTGATCTACCATTGGCTACGTGTCCCTCTTTGATTCTTCAGCACAGCAGAGATGCACTGGCACCCCTTGGAGTCGGTGATTATATGCATGAAGTCTTGAGCAACAGTACCTTAAAAGTACTCAATGTGGCGGGTCATTGTGGGCATATGAGTCATCCGAAGCTCGTTATAGAAGCAATGAAGGAATATTTTGATGCCACTTCTTTGGGCTAACAGGGCAATTTGAATTATATGAATAATTTGATTGATCAACTGCCTTGTCCTGTGTTGATTACTGATGCCGCGGGACATATACTCATAACCAATGCTAATTTATTGCAATTTGTGGGAGGGACGGCTGAAGAATGGCAAAAAAAGTCCCTAAATGATTTATTTCCCCCTGCGAGCCGTATTTTTTTACAAACATACCTTTGGCCAATCTTGTACCATGAAGCACAAGTGCGAGAAATCCACATGCAGATTTACGACAGTCAAAAACAATCTATTCCTGTTTTAGTCAATTGTCAGAGAAGTTTTAACAATGGCAAGGAGAGCTACTCCTGGGTATTGTTTGTCGCACATGAGCGCAGTCGGTTTGAGGCTGAGTTACTAAAAGCCAAAGAAGATGCCCAAGCATCCGACCATGCTAAATCACAATTTCTAGCTGCCATGAGTCACGAGATACGCACCCCTATGAACGGTGTATTGGGAATGCTGGCGCTGTTGGACAAAACCCAACTTGATCCATCCCAAAAACACAAAGTGGCTATTGCGACCTCGAGTGCTACTTCACTGCTGGGACTTATCAACGATATTCTCGATTTTTCCAAGATCGAAGCAGGGAAGATGGATTTGGAAATGCTCGAGTTTGATCTCAGACATGAGCTGGAAGTTTTCACACACTCCATTGCGTTTAAAGCCGAAGAAAAAGGTTTAAAACTCATTCTAAATACCGATAAAATCACTTATTCCAACATCATCACCGATCCGGGACGTTTACGTCAGATTCTCACCAATCTCGTAGGAAATGCAGTGAAGTTTACCCACGAAGGGCACATTACCATTAACGCTTCTCTTTATAAAGAGAATGAAAAGCATGGGCGTTTGCGTATTGATGTTATGGATACAGGTATTGGCATACCGCATGAAAAGATAGAAATGCTGTTTGAAGCCTTTACGCAAGCCGATGGTTCTACAACCCGTAAATACGGAGGAACAGGATTGGGGCTCTCTATTGTCAAAAAACTAAGCGGGCTTATGGGCGGAAGCGTAAACGCCACGAGTATTTCTGGGGAGGGAAGTACCTTTAGTATTGATTTAACGGTTGCGCTGGGAAGCGATCAAGTTATTGTTCAAACCAAAGAAAAATTCAATGAAAATAATATCTCCTGGCCATCCGATATCCGACTTCTTGTTGTTGAAGACAACACTACTAATCAGCTAGTAGCGCAAGGGATATTGGAGAGTTTGGGGCTAACTTGCGACATGGCTTCGAATGGACTAGAAGCTCTGGACGCCATCCGAATCTCAAATGACACACAAAGATATGCCCTTGTTCTAATGGACTGTCAAATGCCTGAAATGGACGGGTACGATGCAACACGTGCAGTACGTGAGGGAAAAGCAGGTGAAGAGAATAAGCATCTGCCTATCATTGCCATGACGGCCAATGCAATGCAAGGCGATCGGCAGAAATGCACCAGTGCCGGCATGGACGACTACATTGCAAAACCAATCAATCTTTCTGTTTTAAAATCGACATTAATCAAATGGATTTTAAAAGAAGAAAAAGAACTTATTTTAAAACAAACAGTGCCAAGAGATCTTGTTTTATGGGACGAAGAAGAGGCTTTGCATCGACTTGGTGGCAATAGCACATTGTTAAATAAAATCATAAAGTCATTTGTGAACGACGGAGCAAAGTCTCTCACAGCACTGGCAAAAGCATTGGAGGAAAACAACAGCCAAGATGCGCAACTGCACGCCCATTCACTTAGAGGTTCTGCTGGAAATATAGGTGCCCTTATACTGCAAGATATGGGTAAGGAGCTAGAAGAAGCCGCAAAAAACAATAATCTTGCTAAAGTTCAGCAACGGTTTCCTGAGTGTAAAAGCATGCTCAACGAGACGTTGAAGCTGTTGAAAGCCCATCTTGATAAAGAGACCAAACCAGCGATTTATAAAAAACACCTCGACCCGCTGCAAATGGCGATCAAGCTCCAAACGCTCAAAAAAGAGCTACAGAATGGGATAATAGTCAATACCGAAGAAACTGGAATATTTGTTGAGTATGCCAATGCAGCATTTAGCCAGAAGATGGCTAAACTCAAAGAGCATATCGAGAGCTTTGAGACCGACCAAGGAGCTAGGCTAATCGATACGATTATGAGTGAGTTAGAATTTTTTGACGGCCACAAGAAAGAAAATGAAAGCTAGCTTATGGGGGGGGTGTTTTCTGTTTTTTTACCTCGGAAGATATGCTGGATTTTAATGCCACAACTGAATGTAGCAAAAATTACTTAGATGGGGGACTTGTAAATGCTTTTAACGAAAATGAAGCAGGAGTAATCTCCCCGGAGACAGTGGTCAATCTAAAGGGCACCTCTAAAAATCCCAACTGAAGGCAACTGGGGTTTTTAGAGGTGCCCTAAATTAAGAAAACAAAAAATACTTTTAGAACATGTTGACCTCTTTGCATTCAACTTACCGGGGTATCCTTTTGAAGCTTACTTCAACTTTGTGCTGAGTCTATCACAATTTTATCACCATTTATTTATAATAATCTCTTATGCGCCGCATTTCGTGTTATCTTAGAAACCTTTAAGCTCAATACCAATAGTATGCTACTAAATCTAACAGCAATAGGAGAACCAACGCATGAATAATTCAAGAAGAGATCTACTTAAGTTTGCCGGTATCAGCGCGGCAGCGGCTGCCGTAACTGGCTGTTCGGCCGTTACAGGAGGAGCTTCTAGTACGGCTTCAGACACGAAAACTGCAGCGTGCAAGCTGCTCGGCAAACATCAGGTTGTTATTATCGGCGGAGGCTGGGGCGGTTTGACTGTTGCCAAAGAGCTGAAAAAAATAGATTCAAAATTTGATGTTACGATCATCGAAAAAAATGACAGCTTTATGTCTTGTCCATTCTCAAATGCCAACTTAGGCGGACTTAATGGTGTCAACCTTAGTATGTTGACGCATGACTACGCGCAGGCAGTTGAGAAAAACGGCTATGGCATGTTGACAGCTGTCGTTACGGGCATCGACCGTGAAAAAAAGGTAGTCCACACCTCTATGGGCGGGGTTGCTTATGACATCCTGGTCCTTGCACCGGGTATCGACTATAACTACAAAGAGCAGTTCCCGACATGGTCCGATGCTAAAATCGCACAGGCCCGCCGTGCGGCACCGGGAGCATTGGTTCCTGGCGGTGAGCACGTGACACTGGACAGAATGGTCAAAAACATGGACGACGGCGATGTGATCATTACCGTTCCAAGCGGCAAATTCCGCTGTCCTCCGGCACCCTTTGAGCGTGCGAGTATGATCGCCAACTTCATGAAAAACGAAGGCATAGAGGGCAAGGTCATTATGCTCAACGAAACAGATTCTATCTCTAAAGGCGCAGCCTTCAAAGAGTCGTGGAAAGAGATCAACGGTGATATGGTAGAGCATCGCAGCAACTGCCGTATCGTGGATGTTGATTTTGACAAGAAAGAGATCACTTACGAGCAGACGGTCTACAAGGATGAGGATGACACGGATGGCGTCAAAACAAGCAAGACGATCAAATACAGCGTCTTCAACCTGATCCCGCACAATATGTCAAACCCGGTTATCGAGATGTCAGGCGTTGCAACGACTCCAGATGCCTTCAAAAAAGTCAAAATGGCAAGCAGTGCAGACAAGCCGGTCTCTTTCCAGACCCAAAGCGATGCGAGTGTCTATGCGGTCGGTGACGTTGTAGGGCACGCTATCCCTCCAAGTGGCCAAACGGCAATCTGGTCAGGCAAAGAGTGTGCAAAAGAGATCGCGCACGTTCTTCACGGCAAGTCATACAGCGTTGCTTCGGCACTTCCGTACACGAGTGCAAACGTCTGCTACTCTATGGTTAACGGCAATCCGGAAGAGGGAATCATGGTCAACCACGAATTTATGGTTGCCGGCCCGGTTATCGGTTCTAAAGGGAGTGTTCCAAAAGGCGACGAAGCGAATAATAAGTTCCGCTCAACCGGTCTTGGAAAAGCTGCACGTGAGTGGTACAGAGGCGCAATGCGCGACCTTTTCAACTAGATCAGACTTTTACTTCTGCTCTTAGCAGCAGGAGTTAGAAAAAGAAAAAAGCTGCTACACTAGATCACAAATCATTCACACGGAAAACATCATGGACAGAAGAAATTTTTTAAAAGTCGTTGCGGCCGGCGCGACAGTAGTCGCCGTCAACCCTTCGCTTATTCGCGGAAATCTTTATGCCAGTGACGGCACACTCTATAAAGCCTACGAGAGAACTCAGCTCACAGACGCGAGCGGCAATCCGATCAAAGCTTCGATACTTAAAAAAGAGGTCAACTACATTTTTAACTATCCCTACGCATCGACCCCGTGTATGCTCATCAACCTTCCGCAAGCCACAGAAAAAGACGTGAAACTGAAGTCTGACAGCGGCGAAGAGTATGTCTGGAAGAGCGGTGTCGGCAAGGAGGGTACCATCGTCGCCTATGTCGCGATCTGTACCCATCAGCTCACTCATCCGACCCCCAATGAAAGCTTCATCGCCTATGTTCCCAAAGCGGTAAAAACAATGGCCTACGATAAGAGCGGCGTGATCGTCTGTTCTTCTCATCTCTCTGCATTTGATGCGGGAGCCGGGGGCAGAGTGCTTGGCGGCGCGGCGACTCAGCCCCTGTGCGCAGTAGTGCTTGAACACAAAGAGGACGATACCCTCTGGGCTGTCGGGATCTTAGGACAAGACAGTTTCCACGACTACTTCAAAGAGTTTCGTCCGGAGCTAAAAGAGTTTTACGGCGGAATGGCGGAAGCAAAAAAACTGGTCTCTTTTTCGGTAAAAACGGTCACACTGTCCGAATTTACCAAAGAGATCATCCAATACTAAAAAGAGGTACCATGAAAAAAGCTTTGAGAGCATTGGCGGCAGGAGCCGTTTTAGTAGGATCTTTGAACGCGGCTGCTGTAGCAGAGAAAAAAGATGCCCGTTCCGAACTCATGAAAGAGATGCGCGTTATGATGGAGGCGATGGAGCAGATCCAGCGCGGCGGTCTTACCAACTCAAGCGAGGAGATGAAAGCCGGAGTTACCAAACTCCAGGGAACACTCTCCTCGCTCGAGAGCGAAGATGTAAAAGTCATTCTTCCCAAAGATCAGGCTTATGCCTATAAGTTTGTTCAAAAAACAGCCAGTATGCTGCGTCTGTACTCTGACGATATGATACTCTCCATCGGAGCGGGGCGTATGGATGACGCGCTGGATGACTACACCCAGCTGCTCAAACAGTGCACCTCGTGTCACATCCGCATCCGTAACTGGTAAGCGGCTTTTTTACTTATTAAAAGGGGCCTATGCAAAACAGGCCTCTTTTCTTCCCTTCTTCTCTCGCAGAAATTTTCAGTATAATCTCCTAATACCAAATTCACCATGTGAGGGAGTGACTATGTACTTCTATCTGCTTCCCTTTATTTTACTACTGTTCACCGGATGCGCCCCGAAGGCCGAGATCGACTATGACCCGGTGTACCAGACCAAAGTATTGACGACATTTGCCATCGTCCATAAAAGCAAGACAGGCTACGAGAGCCTCAATGAAGAGCGCATCAAAGAAGCGATCACGGCTGAGTTGCAGCGCAAAGACTACGCTGCGGCAGCGCAGGAGACGGCGGATTTTCATGTCGCATTTTCGAGTGTGACGCAAGAGGATGTTCCCTCAAATTTCAGCTTCGGTTTCGGTCTGGGAACCTTCTCCCGCGGTCTGGGTACCTCGGTGGGTACAAGCCACCGTGCCAGCAGCGACGAAGTGAAAATGCTCATAACCATGCTTGATCCGAAAACTCAGAAAGTCTTCTGGCGCACGGAGCTCTCCAAAAAACTGCCTGAGTTCACGTCGCCCCAGCAGCGAAGCGACTACTTCAACGAAACCGTCGTAGAGATGCTGAAGGAATTCCCGGCCAAATCGGCGCAGTAGATCAAATAAAAAGATAGAGTAGGGGGATTTTAAAAGAGTACTATAGCAGCATGAGAGGGTACAACTCTCATGCGCAAGCTAAAATTAGGAGAATAAAAGGGCCCAAGCCCCGTCAGAAAGCTGTCGTGCCTACCGGTTCCACTTTTGTGTCTGCTTGGAGCCAGACTGCATCTGCAACGCTGACAACATTGTGGTACCAGGCCTGCAGAGTTGTATCGGTGATCGATTTGTTGATAGCACCCGCTGCAAAAGGTACCGTTAGCATGGAATGTTCTGAACTCCTCCATGTTTACGGTACGTCCAGGGCTTCCAGCTAAAAGACCATCGCCTTCATTTGCCGCACTACCGTGACCGTTATGCTTGCATACCCATGCACCGAGCAAAAAAAAGCTTTTTTGGGTGCATCAGGGCGTTTTTGTGTAGGGGGAGATGTCCATGTGCAAAAACTCCTCCATCAAGATCAGCAGGTCCTCCTTGCACGAGCCGGCGAAATGGTTGTCGATGAAGTAGTTTATTCCCTTGCCGGCATGCTGGATAAGCGGGACGATCTTGATGCCGGTGATCTCTGACATGAAATGCGACTCATCCCCCTCTTCGTAGGCGTGTAGCAAGATGGAGCGCGAAAAGTTGTTGAGGATGTGGTAGTAGATGTGCAAAAACTCGATCTCCATCACCTTCAGCCCGTAGAGGTGAGTGATGATCTTGGACTCATGTGAAGAGACAGGGTGGACCTTGTCGGGTTTTATCGTAATGCCGACCTCCTCTTTGATCTCGCGCACCAGGACCTCCATGAGCGACTCGCCTTCGTTGCGCGTGCCACCGGGAAAGCCCATCCGTCCGTCCCAGCGGTCGATCATGATGACGGCAGGACATTCGACCTTGAGTATCTCGTCTTTGAAGTATTTCCACGGCGAGATCGCCTCGACATAGATGGCAAGAAAAACAGCATCTTTTTTATCCGGGCTTTGTTGGGCGAATGGAATACGTCTGCTCATGGAGGAGAGGCCTTTGCGATAAAGTGGCAAATTGTACTGTATTTTCTATGAGAAGCGCCGCATGAATATCAGTCCATGAGGCTTTACACTAAAGGGCACCTCTAAATAACGGCCGACGAGATCATCAAAAAGGTCGAGCACAACCTGCAAAGCAAGAGCGGCTACGCGGAGATCACCATGATCATCACAACCGCGCGCGGGAAACGAACCATGAAGACAAGGGAACGAAGGCACTCTGTTTTTAAGATAGCACTCCTACATATCCGCATCCAGCATCCCGAGAAGATCACGGCGCTTCTGGAGAGGACGGCGGGAAAAGCGGCAGTGAGTTCGGGGAGTATGGCCAAAGTTATTCCATCGATTTAAAGGCGGCATTTTGACATTTTTGTTTAATAAGCGTCAATTTTTCTATGATATAATCAAAAATTATTACTAAAGTGCAGGAGCATACGATCAAAAAAGATATTGAAATTGCGTGGCCGAGCAAGGACGCTGCCCGTCTGGCCAACGCCATCTATCACACCTATACACTCGACGAGTATAAAGAGCTTGAGCTGGAAGTCCCGATGTCCAGGGTTTGCCAGCTTTTTGGACTGGAGGTGAACGAAGCATCTGTGCGGTTTATCAGCTCGCTGGTCGACGAGATCCTGGGGGAGCCGATTGCAGTTATGAACAAGGTCGTGGATCACAAGCTGATAAGGTGGAAGACCTATGAGCTTTTCACCCTCTTGGAGCCGATAGGGCCGAAGAGCGAGGTCATTAAACTCAAAATTAATACGGAATATCTTAGAATAACGAAAGAGTTTGTAATCAACCCGTTTTTAGAACTTTAATTTTCACGATCGGAAAATCATGGCAAAATATATCATATTGGACACAGAAACAACCGGCACGGGCGAAACGGACAGGATCATTCAGCTGGGATACATTGTCCTGGGAAGACCTGGCGAAGCGGTCGAGGTGCACAACGCGTTCTGCTCAAGCGAGGTTGAGATCTCTCTGGGCGCAATGGAGACGCATCATATCACCCCGGATATGATAGAAGACAAGCCACAATGCATCAACATCGAAGCCTACAAACGCCTGGTCGAGCTCAACTCGGATGAAAACTACATGATTATCCACAATGCTCCCTTTGACCTGGGAATGCTTGAAAAAGAGGGCTTTAAAAACCAGATGCAGCTGATCGACACCCTGCGCTGCGCCAAACACCTCTACGGCGAGCAGGAGTTCCACCGCCTGCAATACCTGCGCTACGCGCTTGAACTCTACAAAGAGGAGGCGGTCGAAGCGCAAAAGCTGGGCGTGGTCATCAAGGCGCATGACGCCATAGGCGACGTGCTGATCTTGAAACTCTTTATGAGTGCCTTGACCAAACGTGCAAAAGAGCTCCACCCCAACGAAAACCCGATGCTAAAACTCGTGGAACTGACAAAGCAGCCCGTCTATATGAATAAGCCGCTGCGTTTTGGAAAAAACAAGGGCAAGACGATAGAGGAGCTTGTGCTTGCTGACCGGGGCTACATCGACTGGATGCGAAAGAACATGGACCTGGACGAAGATATGCAGTACACGATCAAACGCGCCATGGGAGAGCTGTAAAGGTACCCTTAAATTTAAAAACGACCGCCGCGTGTAAGTAATAAGAGAAAACTCTTGGGCTATAATACTTTATGAATTTAGATACACTCAAAGAGAAGACAATCCTCCTTCTGGGCAAGAGCCGCGCGCTTGAAAAAAACGAGTTTCTCTCCCAGCTTGAACACCACAAGATCAACTGCGCAGAGCGCTATAGCGAAGAGGTAGAACTCATCGTTGAAGGGCGGATGCTCAATCCCATCGAACACGAAGAGATGGAAGCGCTGCACAAGGCGGATGCGGCCCCTTTTATGGCTATCGACGAGCTCGAAAAAGCGCTCTGCGCCCAGATCGACTCGGCCAAGCTCCACATGAGCCTCAAACTCAGCGGAAACCAGGAACGTCTTCTGGGCTTCATACAAAACAACTTTATCACCGATGAACTCTTCTTGCGCCTGCTCTCGCTCTATGACTGGAAAGGGGAGAGCTTTTTTGAAAACGACGAAAACCGCGACACAACGGCGGCGCTAATCAAGCGTTTTTACAAAGATATCGAAAAAAACCACAATGTCCAATACGCGACGACCGGCCTGCTGCACCTGATCATGCAGACAGAGGATGCGGCCCTTTTGGAGACGATAAGCAGTCTCGAACCCATCAAAAAAGCCCTGCAGAACAAGAGCCTTGAAAACGGCACCTACAAGATACTTCAGGCCATTGCCCTGCATCCCAAAACCTCTGCTTCGGTGATCAAGAGCTTTGTGAAGTGTGCGCCCGAGAGAATAAAAGCACAGATTGCCGGGCGCGCTGACCTGAGCGAGACTGTACAGAAGCATCTGCATAGTCTCAACAGCGAGCTTCTCACCTCTTCTCTGGCCAAAAACAGCTGCCTGGAGCATACGCTTGCGACAGAAATGCTAGACAAGCATGCGCGCGACATTGCCCTGCATATTGCTCTGGACGAGGCGCTCTTTGCGCTTTTGCTTGAAAAAGAGGAGGCATCTTTGGCACTCAATCCTTCTCTCTCGCAAGAGATGATAGCGAAGCTTTTTGATTGCAAAGAGAAGAAGACACTGCTGGCACTTGCCTCCAACCCTGCCCTGCAAGAGAAAGATTATGAAAGATTGTATACAATGCACAACGAGGAAATTGCCAATGTGCTGGCCTCGAACACGAGGGTAAGTGCACAGATGCTGCGTGCGCTCTACGCCCAGCCATTGACCCATATTTCTCTGGCGGGGAACAGGGCGAGCCCGGTTGAAATATTGCGGGAGCTTTCGCTCTTGCAAGACGAAGATGTCCTTACTGCGCTCTCGAAGAACACTTCTACGCCGGTCGATATCCTGTGCCAGCTGCAGCTCGATAAACGCTACGACCGCTACGTCAAAGAAAACGAGAGTTTCGGAAAACATATTCAAAACGATAATATAGGGTGGTTATGAAAGCATCACGACTGACAAGCGCGATCGGCGCACTGATAGACTCAAAAATACCGACATTTTTATGGGGGCCTCCGGGGATCGGAAAATCATCCATCATCAAGCAGCTCTCTCTGGCCAAAGAGCTGAGGTTTATCGATCTGCGCCTCTCCTTGATGGATCCGACCGATCTCAAGGGGATCCCGTTTTACGACAAGCATGAGCACCACTCCGTCTGGGCGCCGCCTTCCTTTTTGCCAAAATCGGGAGAGGGGATACTCTTTCTCGACGAGCTCAACTCGGCGCCTCCTGCCGTACAGGCCTCTGCCTATCAGCTTATCTTGGACAGACAGGTCGGGGAGTATGTGCTTCCCGCAGGCTGGGCGATCATCGCCGCAGGCAACCGCGAAAGCGACCGCGGAGTGGTCTACCGCATGCCGACGCCTTTGGCGAACCGCTTTGTGCACCTGGAGATGGAGGTCGATTCAAACGATTGGAGAGACTGGGCCTTTCGCTCAGGCATAGATGAGCGGATCATCGCCTACATTGGCTACAAGAGCGAAGACCTTTTCACCTTTGATCCGACGCTGGGCGAGAAGAGTTTTGCGACGCCGCGTTCTTGGGAGTTCGTTAACGGGATACTGGGCTCGGGCATGGATGAGAACCTGATGCTCGACGTCATCTCGGGTGCGATCGGAAAAGAGCGGGCGATTGCCTTTCTCTCCTTTGCGAAGGTGATGCACAAGCTTCCCGACATCGAAACAATCTTGCAAAAAGGGGAGGGAGAGTACCCCAAAGAGCCCGAAGTGCTCTACACGCTCAGCTCCGTGTTGGTCAGCTCCGTGCTCAAAGATCCGCAGGAGCAGAGGCTGGAAAACCTGCTTAACTACACCCTTGAGCTCCAAAGCGAATTTTCGGTGATGATCGTGCAGGACCTTCAGCGCAATGGCATCTCCATGGAGCACTCCGATGCCTTTACGACCTGGGTGCGCAAGTTTGCTTATCTTCTGGCCTAGGCAGCGCTGATGTCTGCGCAGGAGATAGAGCTCAAAATCTCGCAGGCCAAGGCAAAACTGCTGGTCGATTACCCCTATTTCGGAAATCTCGCCTCACGCTTGTCTTTTAAACAAAACGACAATATTCACGCGTTTTTGAGCGACGGAAGCACCTTCGAGTACAACGACGACTACCTCAAAGCGCTAGACCTGGACGAGCTGGGCTTCGCCCTCTCCAATGCCGCGATGCACACAGCCCTGGCCCACGACAAGCGCAAAAAAGGCAGAATGTCCTGGCTATGGCAGCTCGCAACGGACCATGCGATCAATGCGATGCTGATCGAAAACGGCCTTGATGCGCCTCTTGGGATCAACGTTGAGACGCGTTTCGAGGGGATGTACGCCGAGGAGATCTATGCGGTCTTAAAAGAGGAGATCAAGAACGAAGAGTTTGACAGCAACGAAGAGAATGACACGGGGTTCAACGAAGAGAACAAGCGCCAAAACCAGGAGAGCAAGCCGCACAATCCCGAGGCAAAACAGGACAAGACCCTCCCCAAGATCGAAGCGGACAATGAGTACCGTGCGATAGAAGAGGAGTCGTGGAAAAAGAGCCTTGACGAGGCGGCCGAAAAGTTCAAAGACGAGCTTCCCTTGGGCCTGGAGCGTTTTTACGAGCGCCAGGAGAGCCGGGTGGACTGGCGAAGCGAGCTGTATCGGGCTATCGACAGGCACTATTATCATGACTACACTTTGGTACCGCCCTCGAAGAAGCTTCTGTATATGGGGACCTATCTTCCCTCGCTGAGTTCAAGCATGCTGCGCATCGTCGTGGCAATCGACAGTTCGGGTTCGGTGGACACGGTTCTTCTGGGGGAGTTTATCGCGGAGTTCGAGGCGATACTGCTTAGTTTTTCGACCTTCGAGATCGATCTGCTCGTCTGTGATGCCAAGGTGCAGTCGCATCAGCACTTTTCCAGCGGGGACAAGCTGGAGTATGAACTAAAAGGCAGTGGCGGGACGGATTTTCGGCCTGTCTTCGCGTACATAGAAGAGCATCTTTTTGACGCCTCGCTTCTGCTCTATTTCACCGACCTTCAGGGGCGTTTTCCTGAGAGAGCGCCCCTTATCGAAACGGTGTGGGTGAGCAATGCACAAGACGAGATACCCTTTGGTAAAAAAATAGAGATATAGAGAGACTTTTGGAACATTTAAAACAGCTAAGAACCCTCATCGAAGAGGGAAAAAACATATTTGTTACCGGGGGTGCGGGGGTAGGGAAAAGTTTCCTGCTGCGTGCGCTGATCGCCCAGTATGAGCAAGAGGGCAGAAAGATCGCCAAGCTTGCCTCGACGGGAATGGCGGCCTCCTTGATAGGCGGCCAGACCCTGCACAGTTTTTTTGCCCTGGGGATCTGCTCGCATACGCAGGAGCTGGAGCGTGCGGGCAAGATTAGCATTGACAAAAAGCTCTCCAAACTGCTTAAGCAGGTCGATCTGATCATCATCGATGAGATCTCCATGGTGAGTTCGGGGGTGATGGATATGATCCGCCTTCGTCTTTTGCAATCCGAGTCAAAAGCGCAGCTGCTCGTCACCGGCGACTTCTTGCAGCTGCCGCCGGTGATACGCGAGTCTGACAAACGCCATTATGAAATAAACAACCCCGGAACAACTGTTTCACGGGTTTACGGCTACGCTTTTGAGTCCGAATCGTGGGCACATTTTGCTTTTGAGACCTTCAATCTGAACGAGGTGAAACGAAGCAATGACGAGGCCTTTATCCATGTTTTGGACAAGATAAGACACGGCATCAGGGATGAAGAGGTGATGGACTATATCCATTCGCTGATCCGCCCTATGCCGCGCGATATGCAAACCCACACCCTTCTCTTTGGTAAGAACGTCTCCGTCGAAAAGCATAATGCCAAAGAGCTTTGCGAACTTGAGGGCGAGCTTTTCCGTTTTGAAACGACGGTGCAGATGTATGAGAAAAACATCAAAGAGAGTGAGGTCGAGCGCTTTTTGAGCGACTCGCGATTGAGCGCAGTGCTGGAGCTCAAAGTCGGTGCTCCGGTACTCTTTATGCGCAACGCCTGGAATTATTTTAATGGGGAAAAGGGGGTTGTCGCGCGCATAGACGAGACGGAAAAGAGCATTCATGTCCTCAAAGAGAACGGCCAGCTTGTGCGCGTCGAAAAAGAGAAATTTTCCAAAAAGCAGTGGAAAGAGGTTTTGGTTGAGGGGAAAAAACAGGAGGTGGAGGTGAGCCGCTTTGACCTTCTGCAGTTTCCACTCTCGCTTGCCTATGCGATCACTATCCACAAGTCACAGGGGATGAGCCTTTTGGACTTGGTCATTGACATGAACGAGATCTTCGCTCCTTCGCAGTTTTATGTGGCGCTCTCACGGGCGATATCGCCACAGCGCTTGACGCTTCTGCCGACACAGCGCCCTATTGAGCGTTTTATCTATGCTTCACCCAACGCGATCGCGTTTTATCAGTACAGTGAGGGGGTGAAGTTTTAGGGGATGTAGATCTTGTCCTGCATCTCCTGATACTCTTCTTTTGCATCGCTCTCTATTGTAATCCCGCCGCCGCTTTTATAGAGCAGGCCATCTTCTGTCTTTTCGATAAAACGGACCATTACGGCCGAGTCGAAGTTCTCCCCGTCAAAGTAGCCGAAAATGCCGCTATAGCAGCCCCGATCGTAGCCCTCGACCTCTTTGATGATCTCCAGGGTGCGTTTTTTCGGGGTGCCGCTGATACTGCCGGCGGGAAGCAGTCTTTGTAAGATCTCGCCCAGATGTTCCGGCCAGTCGGCTTCTAGTCTCCCCTCTATCTCGGAGCTGACCTGAAGGAGCTCTTTGCTGCCCGCTTTGATCGTGTCGATGTAGCGAAAGCGCTTGACCCTGACCTTAGTGGCCACCATGGAGAGATCGTTTCGCAGCAGATCGACGACCATGATATGCTCGGCCATCTCTTTGGCATTGGAACGTATCTTCTGCTCGGCGTGGGGCAGGGCGGCGTCGATGGTGCCCTTCATCGGATAGGTGCAGATACGCCTCTTTTCTATGCGTACAAAGCGCTCTGGCGAAAAACAGACAAAGGCATCTTTGACGCGGAGTTTGAAGGGGGCATTGGCACAGGCATAGATCTCTTTGAGGCTAAGCGGCGTCTCTATCGGTGTCGCGCAGGTGTAGTTGAGAAGATAGGTCTCGCCTGATCTGATCTTTTCGATGATGAGATCGAAGCCCTTTTTGTAGCTCGCAAAATCCTGGGGAAAAGTCTTAAGACGGTGGGTGTGCGGGGTGAAGGCGTGATGGTCGAAGACAAACTCGATGTCCTGCGCGGCCAGCTCATCAAGGGTGTAAATTGTGGTCTGGGTGGCATCAAAGTTGGTGTAAAAAAGAAAAGGGGTCTTGGCGGAGGCGAGGCGGGAGAGGCGCTGCATTACCCCAGGGTCAACTTCTTTAGGACTGCCATGCGTACATAGACGCCGTTTTCGACCTGCTGGAGGACTCTGCAACGCTTGTCGGCGAGCATGGCGTCGTCGATGTCGATGTTTCGATGTACGGGTCCTGGGTGCAGCAAGATGATGTCTCGCTCGCCGATGAGCTCTTCGGTGATGCAAAAGTCGCTGGCGTAGTCTTTCAGCGAGGCGTAGGTCGGGTGCTCATGGCGCTCTGTCTGGGTGCGCAGGCTCATGATCGCATCGACTTCATCGATGATCTCTTCGAGGTGGTGGGTGTGGCGAAGCGTGGTCGGCGGTAAAAAATGCGGCGGGGTGACCAGAATGATCTGCATTCCCATCCGTGTGAGCAGCTCGATGTTGCTGTTGGCGACGCGGGAGTTTTTGATGTCGCCCACGATGGCGATGCACTTGCCTCTGACATCGCCGAAGTGCTCCTGCAGGGTAAAGAGGTCAAGCAAAGCTTGAGTAGGATGGGCGTGGGCCCCGTCTCCGGCGTTGATGATGGAGGCCTTGGTGTATTCTGAGATTATCTTCGGCACGCCCGAGTTGGCATGGCGTACGATGATCGCATTGGGCCCCATCGCATCGAGGTTGGCCGCGGTGTCGGTCAGGGTTTCGCCCTTTTTTGTCGAGCTGTTGGCCACATCAAGATGTACAACCTCCGCACCCAGACGCTTTGCAGCGACTTCAAAAGAGCTGCGGGTACGGGTGGAGTTTTCAAAAAAAAGGGTGATGATGAGCTTGTTCTTGAGAAGCGGGACGATGTGGCCCTGTTTGAAACGCGCGGCATCGGCAAAAAGCACCCGGATCTCTTCATTGCTAAAATCACTGGTTTTGATTAGATGCTGCATCGTTTCTCCTTAAATTAGCGAAATTATAGCTTATTTGCTATGGTTTTTATGTCGTTTTGCAAGCTTAAAAACTCATTTTTGTAAAAAGGCGCGCTCACTTTTTCAAAACTTTCGCTGTCCTCATAGAGGTTGATGGCCCAGGTGTGGGCTATCTTTTTGCTCTCAAGCAGGTAGCGGCTGAGCAGGGTGTCGTTAATGCCGCCCAGGCGGCTGGGGCAGACAAGCAGCACGGAGGCTTCAAAGGCAGCAATCAGATCGACCATGAAAAGATCCTCCTCGATCGGTACCATCAGACCGCCCGCACCCTCGATCAGGACGAGATCGCAGTGCTCTTCGATTGCTTCGAGTTTGCTGAGCAGAAAATCTATATTTATGGTGTGTTTCTCTTTGGCGACATAGGGCGCAGCGGGGAGTCTGAACTGGTAGGGGACAATGCTTTTGAGACTAAGGCAGCGCAGGAGGGGGTTGAGCTCTTTGGCGAGGTCGAAAAGTTTTTTGCCGTCGGCCGGAGTGCCCTCAACGCCCGTCTCGATGGGTTTGAAGACGCCCACGTGAAGACCCTGCGCGGCGAACTCTTTGAGCAGCAACGCAGTGGCATAGGTCTTGCCGACATTGGTGTTGGTTGCGGTGATAAAGATGCGTTTCGCCATGCAGGATTCTTTCGATATAATTTCGGCATTATACCCTTAAGAAATGGAAAAATATGGAAAAGTTTGAAGAGTTTTCTACCTATTTTGTACAGGAGACAGGTGCAAAAGAGGGCGCGGTGTCGCCTGTCATCACCCAGTCTGCCTCCTTTGGCTACGGCGACTGCGCAACAGGTGAAGGGATTTTCGACGGTTCGATCAAAAAGCCGCTCTACTCACGCGTGGGCAACCCGACAACGGCCAAATTAGAGAATATTTTGGCGAAGATGGACGGCGGAATAGGCGCGGTCTGCACAAGTTCGGGCATGGCCGCAACAACGCTGGCCGTTATGTCCATCGTCTCTGCAGGCGATGAGATCATCAGTATCGGCGGTCTTTTTGGCGGGACCTACGCCTTTTTCACGGAGACCCTTTCGCGCTTTGGCATCCGTACCTCGTTTTATGATGTGGATGAGCTTGAGGCCATAGAGGCGGCCATCACGGACAAGACGAAGATTATCTTTTTGGAGAGCGTGGGCAATCCCAACATGCGCCTGCCTGACATCAAGGCCATTGCGCAGATTGCCTCCCGGCACGGTGTCGTCTTGATGGTGGACAACACGATCACGCCGATGAGCATCAAACCGCTTGAACTGGGCGCGGACATCGTTGTCTACTCCACGACGAAGATCATCTGCGGCAATGCCTCGGCCCTGGGCGGGGCGGCCGTCTTTCGCGCTATAGAGCTTGAGGGCGAAGAGAAGTTCAAAAGCGAGCGCTACAAAGACATTCACAAGTTCATCAACAAGATGGGCAAAATGGCCCTGATCCCCAATGCCAAAAAGCGTGCGATGCGCGACTTCGGCATGAGTGCGAGCGCCTTTAACTCCTACTTGACCATGCTGGGGATGGAGACCCTTCCTCTGCGCATGGACAGGGTTGTGAGCAGTGTGGAAAAAGTTGCTATAGCGCTCGAGAAAGCGGGGCTGAACATCAACCATCCCTGCCTCGAGGCCCACCCGCACCACCAGCGCTATCACAAGGAGTTTTCGCTGGGATGCGGGACACTTTTAACGATAGACATGGGTTCAAAAGAGAAGGCCTTTGCCTTTTTGGACAGGACGACACTGCCTATCATCACCGCCAATATCGGTGACAGTCGAACCCTGGCTTTGCACATGGGCTCAACGATCTATAGCGATTTTAACGAGGAGCAGAAAGCCTTTTTGGGTATCACTCCCGGGCTTATCCGTGTTTCGATCGGTCTGGAAAATCCCCAGGACATCATCAATGACTTCCTGCAGGCCGCACAGTTCTAAAGCAGAGACATCCTACGGGTGCCCCTTTATATTTCCCATTTTCCTTAACGCCGCGTGACTAACTCCTCTCTTTAAGCAGATTTACACGTCTTACTTGATAAATTATCATCAATTTACGGATATTTTTGCGAGGAGTCCCGGTTTGGCGACTAAAAAATCATTAGAGTTCGAGGATGAACTGGCTCTGAAAGAGCCCCAGCAGTATAAAGTTCTGCTCTTAAATGACGACTATTCTTCAATGGATTTTGTGGTCGATATTTTGATGACGATCTTTCACAAAAGCTATGCAGAAGCGGAAATAATAATGATAGAAGTGCACAAGAATCAGCGCGGCCTCTGCGGCGTCTATCCCTACGAGATCGCAGAGACCAAGGTTGCCCAGGTAACAAAAATCGCACGAGAGCAGGGTTTCCCGCTCAAGGCGATCATGGAAGAGGTGTAAAATGATCAGCAGTGAACTTAACTCGGTATTTCAAAAAGCGCTGACCTACGCCAAGGATCAGCATCATGAGTATCTCACCATAGAGCATGTCTTTTTCGCCCTTCTCGGCTCGGATGAGGGAGTGCGCATCATCAAAGAGTGCGGCGGCGACGTGCAGATGATGCGCGAACTCGTCGCAGCCTATCTGACGCAGAACATGCAGCCGCTTCCTGATGATGTGGACCAGGAGCCCTTCGAGACGGTAGCGCTTTCGCGCATCATCGATCAGATGATCCGTCATATTCAGAGTGCCCAAAAAGAGCACGCGGGTGTCGGCGATCTGTTAGCCGCTTTGTTTGAAGAGGAACACTCCTACGCTGCGGCGCTTTTGGCCCAGCAGGATATCTCGCGGGTGGATATACTCGAGAGCATCTCGCACCAGGATGTCGCTGCCGACGCCGGCCAAAATGCGGACGAGAGCTTTTTGGGAAAATATACGCTTGACCTTCTGGAACAGGCCAAAAAAGGCAAGATCGATCCGGTGATCGGGCGTGAGGACGAGATCGAGCGCGTCGTTCAGACGCTTTGCCGCCGCAAGAAGAACAACCCGCTCTTTGTCGGCGAACCCGGCGTAGGAAAAACGGCGATCGCGGAGGGACTGGCGTTGCGTATTGTCAGCGGAGATATTCCCGAGATCATCAAGAACTCCTCGCTG
Source organism: Campylobacterales bacterium (assembly GCA_014859655.1). GTDB lineage: Bacteria > Campylobacterota > Campylobacteria > Campylobacterales > Sulfurimonadaceae. Next base: position 3,216 of record JACUTT010000004.1, on the reverse strand, counting down.
TATGCTCTCGACCTGGGCGCGCTGCTGGCCGGAACGAAGTACCGCGGAGACTTCGAAAAACGTCTTAAAGGCGTGATGGATGAGATCAAGCAGCAGAAAAATGCGATCTTGTTTATAGACGAGATCCACACCCTTATCGGCGCGGGCGCGGTGAACGGCAGCAGTATGGACGCTTCTAACCAGCTCAAACCGGCCCTTGCCTCGGGCGCGATGAAGTGCATGGGCGCGACCACCTACGCCGAGTACCGAAACGTCTTTGAAAAAGACAAGGCGCTCTCTCGCCGTTTTGCGAAGATCGATATCAACGAGCCCTCTTGCGAGGACTCCTTCTTGATCCTCAAGGGACTGCGTTCGAAATACGAAGAGCACCACAAGGTCAAATTCACCGACAAGGCGCTGCGTGCCGCGGTAGATCTGTCTAAAAAATATATCACTGACCGCTTTTTGCCTGATGTCGCTATCGACCTTATCGACGAGGCGGGTGCCTCTTTTCATCTTCAGAAGAAAAAGCGCTCTACGGTGACCCCGCACGATATCGAAAAGATTATCTCGAAGATAAGCGGGGTGCCGACCTCGCGCATATCCGAAGACGACACGGCAAAACTCAAAAGCCTCGAAGCCGATATTAAAACCATGGTTATCGGCCAGGAGAGTGCCGTCGAGCTTGTAGCGCAGGCGATAAAACGCTCGCGCGCAGGGCTGAACCCGCCGGAGCGTCCTATCGCCTCGTTTTTGTTCACCGGTCCTACGGGTGTGGGCAAGACGGAGCTGGCAAAGACACTCTCAGAGGTGCTGGGTGTGCATTTTGAACGCTTCGACATGAGCGAGTATATGGAAAAACATGCCCTCAGCCGCCTTGTCGGAGCGCCTCCGGGATATGTCGGCTATGAGCAGGGAGGGCTTTTGACCGAGGCCGCGCGCAAGCACCCCTACATGGTTTTGCTCCTTGATGAGATAGAAAAAGCGCATCCCGATCTGGTCAATATCTTGCTTCAGGTGATGGACCACGGGACCCTGACAGATAACAACGGCTATAAGGCCGGTTTTAAAAATGTCATCCTCATCATGACCTCGAATGTCGGTGCGACCTCACGCTCGGTCATGGGCTTTAACGCCGACGAGGAGCTCTCACGCAACGAGGCGCTCAAAGAGTTCTTTACCCCTGAGTTCAGAAACCGTCTGGACGCGGTGATCGAATTTTCGCCGCTTACGATCGAGGTGGTCGAGGGGATTGTAGAGAAGTTTGTAGCAGAGCTTAATGCACAGCTCTCATCGAAGAAGGTCTCTGTTGTCTTAACACCGGAAGCAAAACGCTTCCTCGCGAAAAAAGGCTATGACAAGGAAATGGGTGCACGGCCGCTCAGTCGCGTGATCCAGGAGAAGCTGAAAAATCCGCTGACGGACAGACTCCTTTTTGAGGAACTCAAAGGAGAGATCACCGTCGATGTCAAAGATGATGAGATCATTCTAAAGTAGGCCATGAAAAGCATTACCTCTACTTCTGTACCGGCGTGTCATCCGTGATCCCTTATATCCGCTATGAGCTCTCCTTTCCTGAGGTGGAGTCGGCAACGCCGGAGGGGCTTTTGGCCTACGGAGGCGACCTGAGCCCGAGCCGTCTGTTGTTGGCGTATCGCAAGGGGATCTTCCCCTGGTACAATGCCGGGGACCCCATCTTGTGGTGGTCGCCCGATCCGCGGCTGGTCCTTTTTATCGACGAGTTCACATTGCGTAAATCCCTGAAAAAACGTCTCAAATCATTTGAGATCCGTTACGATACCGCCTTTGAAGAGGTGATGAAAGCTTGCGGAGAAATTCCTCGGGAGGGTCAAAAAGGTTCCTGGATCATTCCCGAGGTCATCGAAGCCTACAGCGTCCTGCACGATATGGGCTATGCACACAGCATCGAAGCCTGGCAGGAGGGGAAACTTGTCGGCGGCCTCTACGGCGTCGTCATCGGCAAAATGTTTTTCGGCGAATCAATGTTTGCCAGAGTGAGCGACGCCTCAAAAGCGGCCTTTGCGACACTGATCGAGAGACTCAAAGCAGAGGGTTTCACCATGATCGACTGTCAGGTCCCCTCGAGCCATCTCAAAAGCCTGGGCGCACGCGAGATCTCGCGCAGAGAGTTTATGCAGAGGCTGCAGGGCGTGATAGACGAAGAGTGTACACCTAGACACTGGCAGTAATAAAAATTATTTTATTTTGTAGTGGATTAGCTTCTTTTAAGTGTAAACATTTTAAACTGACTCCATCTTAATTATACGGAGAATAGAATGAAAAAACTAATTGTAAGCCTTGCTGCTATAGCCGCATTAAGCTCAGTTGCATTTGCCGGTGTTAACAACCAGACAGGTTGTGGACTTGGTTCTATGATAATTAAAGATGACAGTTCAGCCGTATTGCTTGCACTTCAGGCAACGACTAATCATGCTCTTTCCGGAAACCAGACTTTCGGTATCACTTCAGGTACTTCGGGCTGTACAAAGACCAAGATCGTCATGAACGAGCGTGCCCAAGAGTTTGTTGCTTCCAACATGGACCAATTGGCCAAAGAGATAGCAATGGGTCATGGTGAGTCGGTTGACACACTCTCTGAACTGCTTGCAGTTGAAGACAAAGAAGCATTCGCTTCCGCGCTTCAGACAAACTACAAAAACATCTATACCTCTGAAAATGCACAGATGGCTGACGTGTTAGACAATATCGCTACGCTATAATCCCCAGGCTAAACGGAGCTTTCCGTTTAGCTGACTTCATCGCACAAGGCTCTATCATCATACGCCTCTTTATCATAGCACTCTCTCTTATTACTTCGCTCTTTGCCGACCTCTCTGTTTCCAAAGAAGATACTGTTTCGCATTACATTTCTCTGGCCAAAGAAAAGAATCTCTCCGCCTCGCGCTACTGGCATATTTTGTTGCACATGCCAGAACAGATCAGCGAGATCGATGACGCGGCTTTTTTTCTGTCGCCAGAGGGTAAAACAGATGCACAATCCGAGCTCGAGGCGACGATAAGGGCACTGATAAACGAAGAGCGCTTGACTGAAGAAACTTCTGCTTTGCAGACCGCCACGGCTAGTTTTAAGAAAGAAACTTCTGCTTCGCAGACCGCCACGGCTAGTTTTGAGGAGGAAACTTCTGCTTCGCAGACCGCCACGGCTAGTTTTGAGGAGGAAACTTCTGCTTCGCAGACCGCCACGGCTAGTTTTGA
>JACUTT010000073.1 GCA_014859655.1 Campylobacterales bacterium | reverse complement strand
TTTCTAAAGAAACTTCGTATCCTCGTTTTCTAAAGAAACTTCGTATCCTCGTTTTGCTACTATAGCAAAAACAAAAGAGCAACTATGACCCTAAGCGTTTTTACTCCTTCACAGATCATCAGTCTTGAAGATGGCGCGGCCGATATGTTTATGAACACCATTTTGACGCCCGATGCTTCCCGCCAGATCCAGGCCGTGCAGACCTACCGCGAAGAGATGATGGCCAAGGCGATAAAACTCCCCCTCACCAACGGTATCGACGAGGTCAAAAAGAAGATGATACTTTCAGGGCTTGCCGACCTTAAAGAGGGCGAACGCTTCTTATGCAACGGCGCGAAGATAAGCGACCTGGACTCCCCCGAGGCGCGCTATTATCTCCGCCTTGTCAGTTACCTCAACGACGGAAAGAATCGCTCACCCCAGGAGGCGCAGAACATGGCCCGAGAAGAGCAGAGTGAGTTTGCCATCCGCTCCAAAGAGACAGAGCCTGGCTCGTCTGATTGAGCTCGATATAGTAGAGGCCTGCGAATACCCCGGCCGATATCCGCATCCTCTTTATTTTTTTACAAAATTGCCATTTTTTGCCCACAACGCTGCGCTATAATCGCGCTATGAGATATTTAATGACACTTGTTTTAGGGCTTCTTCTGAGCTTCTCCATACTCAACGGCTCCCTTCTGCTAAGCTCGATGGCAGGCGAGGAATCTGTCCCGGTCGAAACATCTTCTGAGCAGACAGAGAGCAGTGGTTCAAGCGACACCCACGATACGCCCTCTTTGCATCTTAACCGTTTTAAATACACCCTATTTTTCAAGACAACCTCTTCTCCCCACACCCTCACCCGATACCCCTATGAAAAAATCTTTATTCTACTCAAGCCGCCCGACTTTAGTCTCTTCGCATAAAACATCCGGCTTTCTCTATAAGAAACCGAAGAAGTGTGACAAAAAAACTATTTTCAAGGCAGATACAGATGATAAAACAGAGCGAACTGATAGAAGGCAATGAAGTCTTTAAAAAAAGTTATTTTAAAAAACATGAGAAAGAGCTCTTGGATCTTGTCCACATGGGGCAGCATCCCAAAGCACTCTTTATAGGCTGTGCCGACTCACGGGTGGTGCCGAACCTTATCACCCAGACCTCTCCCGGAGAGCTTTTCGTGCTCAGAAATGTCGGCAATTTTGTCGCGCCCTACAAGCCGGACGAGGATTACCACTCGACGGCGGCAGGGATAGAGTACGCAGTCACCGCGCTGGAGGTCTCTGAGATCATCATCTGCGGCCATACCCACTGCGGCGCAATCTCCTCGCTCTATACTGAGGTCGAGGGAAAATCCTTTATCCATACCAAAAAATGGCTTACCCTGGGCAATAAAGCAAAGTCCCTCGCCCTTCTTGCTCTAGGCAAGAGCGCCGAAAAGGAGGAGCTTCTGCGCCTCACCGAAAAACTCTCCGTGGTCTTTCAGATCGAGCACCTTTTGACCTACCCTTATGTCAAAGAAAAAGTGGACGCGGGGACACTGCATATCCACGGATGGCTCTACGACATCGAGAACGGGGGTATTGAGTATTATGATCCGGATGAGCATGCGTTCAAATCCCTAAGTGAGGTCAAGTAAAAGGATGCAGATGATCAACAGCACACTTCTCAAAGAGATCAAGAGTGACCTTCCGGCGAGTATCGTCGTCTTTTTTGTGGCTTTGCCATTATGTCTTGGCATTGCACTCGCTTCGGGCGCGCCTCTATTTTCCGGGGTCATCGCCGGTATTGTCGGCGGTATCGTTGTCGGCATGGCCAGCGGCTCGCGTTTTGGGGTCAGCGGCCCTGCCGCCGGTCTGGCCGTCGTTGTCTTTGGCGCGATCGCTACACTGGGTTCATGGGAAGCTTTTCTTGCAACACTGGTCATCGCCGGTCTGATGCAGATCGCGATGGGATATGCCAAGGCGGGATTTATCGCCTACTTTTTCCCGACCTCCGTTATCACCGGACTGCTCAGCGGTATCGGTATCCTGATTATTCTAAAACAGATTCCGCATGCGCTCGGATACACCTCCGACTACCTCGGAGACGAATCCTTTTTTCAGGCCAACGGTGAAAATACCTTCACGGCCATTATGGTCGCCTGGCAGCATCTGACGCCGGGTGCTGTTCTGATTGCCCTGGTCTCTCTGGCAATTTTGATCTTCTGGGACAAAGTACTGCTCAAAAAGGGCCGCTTCTTTCAGATCCTTCAGGGGCCTATTGTCGTCGTATTTTTCGGTATTGTTATGAACTATCTCTATCAAAACGGATTTTTTGGCCTGACACTCGATCCCGATCAGATCGTTTCCCTGCCCGTTGCATCGACGATAGCCGAGTTTGTCAACCAGTTCACCTTCCCCGACTTCTCTGTACTCACCAACCCCGAAGTCTACAAGATCGCTGCCGTTATCGCCGTTGTGGCCAGTCTTGAGACCCTGCTCTGCGTCGAGGCGACCGACAAGCTCGATCCGCACAAACGGGTGACACCCACCAACCGCGAACTCAAAGCGCAGGGACTGGGAAATCTTGTCTCAGGGCTCATCGGGGGACTGCCTATCACCCAGGTCGTTGTCCGCAGTTCTGCTAACATCACCTTTGGTGCAAAAACGAAGCTTTCGGCGATCCTGCACGGCTTTCTTCTGCTGATCAGCGTAATCGCCATCGCCAATCTGCTCAACATGATCCCTCTGGCAAGTCTGGCCGCTATCTTGATCCTTGTCGGCTACAAGTTAGCTCAGGCATCCTTGTTCAAGTCGATGTACCGCCTCGGATGGGAGCAGTTCATCCCCTTTAGCGTGACGATCCTTGTGATGCTAGTGAGTGATCTTCTCACGGGCGTACTCTTCGGTCTTGTGGCAAGCATCTTCTTTACCTTGCACCACAGCTACCGCAACTCCTACTATATGAAAGATGTGGTCACGAACAGTGAGGGCAGAGATGTGCATCACATCGTACTGGCCGAAGAGGTCTCCTTCTTCAACAAGGCGAGCATTATCAAGAGCCTCAAAAACATCCCGGAAAACTCCCATGTCATCATCGACTGTTCGCGTTCAAAAGCGATCGCTTATGATGTCGTGGACTTTATGTACCACTACCCTCTGCAGGCAGAGCTCAAAAATATTACCGTCGAAATGATTAATTTCATTCCCCCAAAAAATATTCTTCCGAGCCATTAAACGCAAAGGGGCCTTCTTCTTGGAGGCCTCCTTTGTAAAAGAGACTCTCCACAGCTCTAATCGCCGACGATCACTCTGTTTCGTCCGCTGTTTTTAGCCTCGTAGAGCGCGGAATCCACTCTTCTTAGAAGCTCCTCCAGACCCTCTTCACTCTTGTGCCGGACAAGGCCTATGCTTATCGTCACTTTTTTTACCGGCTCGAAGGAGTAAGACTCTATGTTCTTGCGTATGCGCTCCGCGATCTCGAGTGAAAGCTCCTCTCCTGTCTCGGGAAGGATAATAATGAACTCTTCTCCGCCTATGCGTGCAAAGATGTCACTCTCACGCAGACAGGAGACGACCAGATTGCTCAGTGTGAGCAGGACCATGTCGCCTATAGCATGGCCATAGGTATCATTGATCTTTTTGAAATGGTCAAGATCGAACATCAGCAGGGCAAAGCTCCTCTCGTAACGATGCGCCCGGTAGATCTCTTTTTCGAGCGCGGTGTTAAAATAGTAGCGATTGTAGATCCCTGTCAGGGTGTCGGTCACCGCCAGATGTTTCATTTTTATGTAAGCATCGTGGAGCTCTTCGGTACGCTCATAGACTTTTTTCTCAAGGGACTGGTTCAGCTCTGTCAGCTCCCTGTTTTTCGCTTCGACGGTTTTTGCATAGCTGCTCAGTCTTTTTCGCAGCATCATCGATATCTTGTAAGAGAGTAGGACAGAGAAGAGCAGGAGCACTGTGGAGAAATAGACTATTCTGCGGTAGTTTGTATTATTCTTCTCGTAGAGTTCTTCTTTTTTGGATGCAATGATCGTGTCAAGCTCGTCCATGCAAAAACCGCTGCCGACGATCCAGTCGCTGTTGGGAACCTTTCTCGAAACGCTGTTTTTGTGCTCGATCACGTTCGTTTCCGGATTTTCCCATTTATAATCGACAAAAGCGAGTTTCCCGCTCCTGGCATTCTCAATCATCTCCTCTACGAAGGCCCTGCCGTTGGCATCTTTGAAGGCGAGAGCATTTTTACCCTCCAGACTCGCATCGTGACCGTGCATGATAACATCACCCGCCTCGTTCATGATAAAAAAGCAGGAGCTCTTCTCTTTGGAGAGGTTGCGCAGCAGGTCGACCGCCTCTTTTTCCATCTCTTTGGTCATGGTATCGAGGTACTCTGAAGAGCCGAAATACCAGTTGTAAGCGCCAAAATCTTTGACATAGGCGAGCTGTTCAAACTGCATATCGGGGTCATAGCCCGGACGGATAAAGGTGTCCCATAGAGCCCCTTCCCCCTGCGTTTTCACCAGGGCGATCTCTTCGCGTATAACGTAGCGACCCGTCGCATCCTGAAAATCGATGATGCTTTTTCCCTCGAGGTGGCGCAGATAGTCAGGTGCGAGGTAAAAAACTCCATCGTGATCGAGAATAAAAATAAAGCTCTCGTTTCTGTTCCACAGCAGCGGACGCAGGGAGTCGATGATCATCTTCTGTATCTCTTTGTCCGTGTGTATCGCTTTGTTCTGCGCATAGATGTTTTTTGCCACCGCGTAGGCACTCTCCACCCGTGTCTTCACCTTCTCCCGCAAAAGCTCCTTGGTCATCGAGCGTTTGTACTCGATGAGTTTGGCAGCATTTTCGACCTTGGCAAGCGAAATACTTTTCTGAGTGTTGATGTAGGAGCTTGTTATCTCTTTGACCGATTGCTCCAACTGAAGCTGATTGTAGCGGATGACAAAAAAGAGAATAAGAATGACTACAAAGGGAATAAAGATCAGCGGACCGACCGCGATAAAATTAAGCAGTTTTTTTTCAAGGAGTGTTTCGGCGGTAGACTTCGTGTGCATAGCGCCAGCCTTTTTAATTATTTGGAAAGATTATACTGTTTTTCTTAGCGATATATAGTTTTAGGTGTCTATTTTTAGACAGATCAAAGGTTCTGATCCTATTATGCGCTACAGATCGACTCTTCCCGTACGTTTTCTAAACCCGGTTTCTGCCCGTAATTTCAAGCCGATATAGCAGGTATAGGTGATCAGTTTTTTGAGCAGATAGGCACTATAGGGCACCTCTAAAAAACCCCAACTGCCTTCAGAGGAAAAAAGAGAGATGAGATTGTGCAGAACTTT
>JACUTT010000003.1 GCA_014859655.1 Campylobacterales bacterium | reverse complement strand
ACCAAGGACACAGTGATTTTCAGTCACTTGCTCTACCGACTGAGCTAACAGGCCATGCATATTTTTAAGAGGTCGAAATAGTAACCATAAATCCGTTACAATAAACTTAAAGTAAGGCAAACTTTTTAAATTTCTCGCCTCTTTCGCTGTATGAGCTGAATTGATCCAGGCTTGCGGCGGCGGGAGAGAGTAAAACGGTGCGGTTTGTCTCTCCTTCGGCCTTTATCTTTGCGCAGGCCAGCTCAAGGGTCTGGCAGGCGGTGGCGTTTAGTTCGAACTTCTGCGAAAGTTCAAGCAGTTTCGGCTCGTTTTTTCCGATGGTATAGATACGCAGGTCGCGTCCTTGGAGCATCTCGAAAAGCGGGCTGAGGTCGACACCCTTGTCATCGCCGCCGAGGATAAGAGAGAGTGGTCTGTCCTGGTAGGCCAAAATCGCCTGCACCGTGGCATCAAGGTTGGTTGCCTTGGAGTCATTTACCCACAAGCGCCCCTCTTTGTCATAGAGCTCCTCCTGACGGTGGGCGTCGAGTTCCATAGCGTTGATGCGTTCGTAGTCGCACTCGTCAAAAAGGATCCGGCTCACCCCCAGAGCAAGCAGAGCATCTTGCAAAAAAGCCCCCTTGTAACGGAGTTTGGAAATGTCGATGTCAAAAAACTTTGCCAGATCTTCGTTGCTCTCATAGGAAATCTTCATCGCGCGGCTGGGGAAGTCTTTGTACTTTTTAGGAAGAATGACGGTGTCGCCCTCCTGCATCAAAGAGAGCGGTTTGAGTTTTGCCTCTTCATATGCCTTCATAGAGCCGTGCCAGTAGAGATGGTCCGGCGTGATGGGCAGAAGCAGATAGACCTTCGGTGCGGCAATGTTGGTGTAGTGAAGGGTAAAAGAGCTTGTCTCGAGTATCCACAAAGGAGCGTTTTCGTCCAGTTCGGCCAGGGGCGTTCCTATGTTCCCGCCCGCGACAGAGCCATGCTGTGCAAGTAGACTCTGGAGCATCTGCGTGGTCGTTGTCTTGCCGTTGGTGCCGCTGATCCAGACGGAGGGGGGCATTGTTCGTGCAAAATAGTCATACTCGCTGATGAGGTGCTCTGCTTTTTGGATAAGCATGTGCGAAGGAGCCATGCCCGGTGAGGGGATCTCGCAGGCAGAATATTTTGCCTCGAACTCGCCAACGGGCCGGATGCGGTTTCCCTCCTCATCTTTGAAGGGCTTGGAAACATTGTCGTCATAAAAGAGCGAGGGGCCGAGTTTTTTAGCCATTGCCCGTGTCGTCTTTCCGTAGCCGAAAAAGGAGACCTTTCCGGGGCCAAATGCCAAAGCTGCTGCCGCTATAGCAGCAGGGCGTGTGTTTTTCTTCATTTAGCGTATCTTCAAGGTGATAAGGGCGATGATATTGGAGAGCATGGAGATGATCCAAAAACGCACGATGATCTTGTTCTCCGCCCAGTTCTTCATCTCAAAATGGTGATGGATAGGTGCCATCAAAAAGACCCGTTTCTGGCGCAGTTTAAACGAACCCACCTGAAGCATCACCGAAAGAGTCTCGATAACAAAGACAAGGCCGATAAGAATAAGCAGGACCTCGCTCTTGCCGACGATGGCCATATAGGCGATAAAAGCGCCCAGGGTCAAGGAGCCGCTGTCGCCCATAAAAACTTCGGCAGGATGGCAGTTGAACCACAAAAATCCGGCCAGAGAACCGATCAGTGCAGCAGCGATGATCGTGACCTCTCCGACTTGAAAATTGGGGAGCAGAAGATATTTGCTGATGACGGCATTTCCTGTGATGTAGACGATAGCCGAAAGCGAGATCAGCGCAAATATCGAAGGCACCGTTGCCAACCCGTCGAGTCCGTCGGTCAGGTTGACGGCATTGGAGGTTCCTATCATCACAAAGGCCCAGAAGACGATGGCAAAAATTCCCATGTCGCAGAGGGGATTTTTCAAAAAGGGAAGGTAGAGATCGGTATTAAAACCCGCATAGAAGTAGAGAAAAGAGCCGATGAGCCCGGCACTCAAAAGCTGTAGCGCGAGTTTTGCTTTTGCACTCAGGCCTGCGAGGTTTTCGTTTTTCAGTACCTTGGAGAGATCGTCTTGAAGTCCGATAAGGCCAAAAAACAGTATCGTCAAAATTCCGCCGATGACAAAAACAGAGTTGAGCTTAGCAGTCAGAACGGTAGCGATGATGGTTGCGCCCAAAAAGACGATGCCGCCCATTGTCGGTGTTTTGGCCTTGGACTGGTGTGAATCGGGGGCATAACCGTTGATAGGTTGTTCGCAGCGGCCCTGTGCCCATCGGATAAAGCGGGGCATGACAAAAAGCGTAATGAGAAGGGCGATAAAAAATGCAAAACCTGCGCGAACGGTGATGTACTGAAAAAGGTTGATGTCAAGATGACGGTAGAGCCAATAAAGCATAGGCGATCCAAATTATAAAAATAAAAGTGACATTTTAGTATAATCGCGCTAATACATTCATAAAGGGTGAATAAATTGGCAGCAAAAAAAGCGATATTGGTGATCACGGACGGGATAGGCTACAGCGAACGCACGGAGTTCAATGCTTTTTTTCATGCCGAAAAACCAACATACGACAGACTCTTCAAAGAGGTGCCGTACGCACTGATCGATACCTTCGGCCTGAGTGTCGGTCTTCCTGAGGGGCAGATGGGCAACTCCGAAGTGGGGCATATGGCGATCGGAAGCGGACGCGTGCTGTATCAGGACCTGGTCAAGATCTCGCTGGCCCTTGAAGAGGGCACCCTCCAGGAGAACCCGGTCCTAAAAGAGACGCTCTCTTCAAGCGAACGCATCCATCTTCTGGGTCTGCTCAGCGACGGCGGCGTGCATTCGCACATCTCCCATCTCATAGGGGTAGCCAAGATAGCCGCCGCGCAGGGCAAAGAGGTCTTTTTGCACCTGATCACCGATGGACGCGACGTGTCGCCGGTATCCGCCGCGAAGTATATAGAAGAGGTCGAAAAAGTCTGCAACGAGAAGATCTCCATTGCCACGATCGGCGGGCGGTTCTATACCATGGACAGAGACAACCGCTGGGAGAGAGTCGAGCCGGGCTATAGGGCGATCGTGGACGCCTCTCCTATGAGTGAACTCTCGGCCTTGGAGTATATCCAGGCCTCTTATGAAAAAGACGAGTTTGACGAGTTTGTCGAGCCTGTGGCTTTTGCGGGCTACAATGGAGTGCAAGAGGGCGACGCGCTGATCTGTATCAATTTTCGCAGCGACCGTGTGCGTGAGATCGTTACGGCCCTGGGCGATGAGCACTTTCACGGCTTTGTACGGGAGTTTAAAAAACTCCATATCGCCACGATGACAGAGTACGACAAGAGCTTCTCCTATCCTGTTGTTTTTCCCAAAGAAGCGCCGCAAAACACACTGGCCGAAGTGATCTCAGCGGCAGGGCTGAAGCAGTTACATACCGCGGAGACGGAAAAGTATGCCCACGTGACCTTCTTCATGAACGGGGGGATAGACGAGCCCTTTGTAAACGAGACGCGCATTATGATACCGAGTCCAAAAGTACGCACCTATAATGAAAAGCCTGAGATGTCCGCCCCCGAAGTGGGCAGGGCCGTGCGGACAGCGATGGATGAGGAAACGGATTTTATCGTGGTGAACTTTGCCAACGGAGACATGGTCGGACACACCGGAGACCTCGAAGCATCTATTTTGGCCGTGCAGGCAGTCGACAAAGAGCTCGGGCTGATCGTACGGAAGGCAAAAGAGAAGGGCTACGCGCTTGTTCTGACCTCCGATCACGGCAACTGTGAAGAGATGCGCGACGAAGAGGGAAATGTACTGACAAACCACACCGTCGGAAAAGTCTGGTGCTTTGTCGATGCAAAGGACGTCTCACAGGTTAAAAGCGGCGGACTGAACAACATTGCGCCGACGGTTTTGAAACTTATGGGGCTTCCAATTCCCCACGAGATGGACGAAGCACTCATCTAGCACAGGGCCTTTGCCCAGATGATATACATTAACGTAAAAGGAAAAAAATGAAATTCAGTGGAAAAAATGTTTTAGTGACGGGTGCGAGCCGCGGAATAGGTTCGGAAATAGCAAAGGGTCTGGCAGGTTTTGGTTTGAAGGTGTGGGTCAACTATCGCTCTGGCGCAGAGGCTGCTGAAAAAGTGAAGGCGGAGATTATTTCCGCGGGCGGTGAGGCTGAGGTGATCGGTTTTGACGTGAGCGATGAAGCGGCCTTTATAGAGGGGATCAAAACCATCGTAGAGACGGACGGCGAACTGGCCTACCTTGTCAACAACGCGGGAATCACCAACGACAAACTGGCCCTTCGCATGAAAAACGAAGATTTTATGTCAGTCATCAATGCCAACCTGACCTCTGTGTTCACGGGATGCAGGGAAGCGATGAAGGTGATGCGCAAAAAGAAGTTCGGCTCTGTCGTCAACATTGCTTCCATCGTCGGCGAAACGGGAAATGCGGGACAGACAAACTACGCGGCCTCAAAAGGCGGTGTTATAGCAATGACAAAAAGCTTTGCCCTCGAAGCCGCATCCAGCGGTATCCGCTACAACACCATCACACCGGGTTTTATCGCGACAGATATGACTGATGAGCTCAGCGATGAGATCAAAGCCGGCTTTACGGCCAAGATCCCGATGGGACGCTTTGGAGATGCCTCGGAAGTGGCGGATGCGACGGCCTTTTTGCTCAGCGACCACTCCTCTTACATCACCGGAGAGACACTGAAGGTGAACGGCGGGATGAACATGGCGTAATTGCCCTGTTCTTAAAACTGATTTTTATCTAAAAAGTTCGAGAAACTTGTTCTTTTTATCCTAAAATCACGCTCTGCTCTTTAAATGTTTTTCCTCTTCAATCAGCATAGTTATCTGCACACTCCCTTTTAAAGCTCGCTGCAGAGGGGAATGCAGGCGCAAAATTATTGTGTTGATTCGGGGTAAAAATTAGCAAATATTTATTTTACTGTTTAAGTTAAGTGTGATATAATTCCCCTCATAAAATAATAGCTAGGAGCCCTCATGGCACTTTTGGATGACATCAAAGAAGTAGTGGTTGAACAACTAAGCGTAAGCGCAGACGAAGTTAAAGAAGACTCGAAGTTCGTAGAAGATCTTGGTGCTGACAGCCTTGACGTAGTCGAACTGGTAATGGCCCTTGAAGAGAAATTCGACATTGAGATCCCGGATGACGAAGCTGAGAAAATTCAAACTGTTAAAGATGTGCTTGACTACATCGAAAGCAAATAAACAGGGATTTTCCTTGTTATTTAGAAAAGCATTCGCTTTTCTAAGCAAATTTTTCTGTTTTTATATTTTCACTTGCTAAAGTAAAAATATAAAAACATATACTTAGGAGTAGATGTGAGAAGAGTTGTAGTAACGGGAATGGGCATGATCAATGCCGTCGGAAATGACAAAGAGAGTTCATTTAAAGCGATTTGTGAAGGCGCATGCGGCATTAGCAACATTACGCTTTTTGATACAGAAGGGCACACTGTAACAATTGCAGGTGAAGTCAAAGATTTTGATCCCGAAACCGTCATGGCGCCAAAAGAGGTCAAAAAAGCAGACCGCTTTATTCACCTCGGCCTCAAAGCAGCCCAGGAAGCTATGGCAGATGCGGCATTTGCAGAAGGCTTTGACAAGGAGCGCTTCGGTATAAGTGCTGCTTCGGGCATCGGCGGACTGCCTACGATCGAAAAAAACTCCATTGTCTTGCATGAGCGCGGTCCCCGCCGTATCTCTCCTTTCTTTATTCCCAGCGCACTGGTCAATATGCTCGGCGGTTTTGTGACGATAGAACACGGGATCAAAGGGCCTAACCTCTCCTGTGTGACTGCATGTGCCGCGGGTACGCACGCTATTTCCGAAGCTGCGAAGACGATCATGTGCAACGGTGCCGAGCAGATGCTGGTTGTTGCAGCTGAATCTGCTATCACAGGTGTCGGCATCGGCGGTTTTGCCGCGATGAAAGCACTCTCGACTCGAAATGATGACCCTCAGACAGCCTCACGTCCTTTCGATACAGGCCGTGACGGATTTGTTATGGGCGAGGGCGGCGCTGCCTTGGTGCTTGAGGAGTATGACTCTGCTATAGCGCGTGGCGCAAGAATCTATGCGGAACTGATCGGATTTGGCGAAAGCGGCGATGCCAACCACATCACGACACCAAGCCTTGACGGCCCGCTTCGCGCAATGAAGGCGGCCTATAAGATGGCCGGCGAACCGAAAGTCGACTATATCAATGCACACGGCACATCTACTCCGGTCAATGACAAAAACGAAACGGCAGCGGTCAAAGAACTTTTCGGCGGAAAAGATAACTGTCCTGTTATGAGTTCAACCAAGGGGCAGACAGGTCACTGCCTCGGCGCGGCCGGCGGTATCGAAGCGGTTGTTTCTATCATGGCGATGCGCGACGGCATCATCCCTCCGACGATCAACTATGAAACTCCGGATGAGAACTGTGATCTTGACATCGTTCCAAACCAGTCACGCAAGGCAGAGTTGAACGTTGTAATGAGTAACTCTTTTGGTTTCGGCGGGACCAACGGTGTTGTGATTTTTAGAAAAATCTAAAGGATTTCTTTGGCGACTTATCTCGATTTTGAACAGAAAATCAAGCAGATCCAGGAAGAGATCATCTCGGCTGAGGTGCATCACGACGATCACGCTGCCGAGATCTTAAAAAAAGATTTAAGCAAAGAGGTCGCAAAGACCTATTCCAACCTCACTCCTTTTCAGGAGCTGCAGCTTGCCCGTCACCAGGACCGTCCTTATGCCCTGGACTATATCAACCTCTTGATGCGCGATCATTATGAGCTTCACGGGGACCGTCACTTCTCTGACGACAATGCGATCGTCTGTTATATTGGCTATATCGGCGATCAGCGGACAATGGTGATCGGCGAGCAGAAGGGACGCGGAACGAAGAACAAACTCAAGCGGAACTTCGGCATGCCAAACCCTGAAGGCTACAGAAAAGCACTCCGTGCGGCAAAGATGGCTGAAAAATTCGGAATGCCTCTTTTGATGCTGATCGACACTCCGGGTGCCTATCCCGGTCTTGGCGCAGAAGAGCGTAACCAGTCTGAAGCGATCGCACGAAACCTTCTTGAACTTTCCACACTTGATACACCGACCGTATCTGTAGTCATCGGCGAAGGCGGAAGCGGTGGTGCCTTGGCTATCGGCGTTGCGGACAGACTGGCGATGATGCGCTACTCTGTCTTCTCTGTCATCTCGCCCGAGGGGTGTTCGGCGATCTTGTGGAATGACCCTACAAAAGCCGAAGCGGCGACAAAGGCGATGAAGATAACCAGCGGCGATCTCAAAGCGCTTAACCTTATCGACGATGTGATCAACGAACCGCTTATCGGTGCACACCGTGACAAAGAGGGTGCGGCAAAGGCCCTGGGCGATTACTTCTTAGATACGATCAAAACGCTTCAGGATATGAGCAGCGAGGTGAGAATGGAAAAACGCTATACGCGTCTTGTCTCACACGGAGCCTATTCAGAATAAATCCCCTTCAAAGAGCCTTCTTTAAGCTCTGTTTTCTATACCCACTTCTTTCTCTTCAGACTTTTTTTCTATATTTTCATCAATCGGTACTTTTGGCAGGCGCGGGGCCTCTTTGGAAAAACGTATCAGGTCTTCAACCGTGCAGATTCTCTTTGGAAGTTTCTTCAGCGATCTTTTCATCAGTTCAAGGGCTGTTATGGCATCCGAGAGCGCACGGTGATGGTCCGCCTCATGGTGTAGATGGAGGGTTTCGTTGAGGTATTTCAAGCCATAGCGGTGGCTGGGTATGGTGCGTTGTGCCAGCTCAAAGGTACAGAGCTTTCGGTTTGCCAGCGGCTCCAGTCCGACGCGCTCCATCATCGCAGAGGTGAACCTGTAGTCAAAGCGCACATCATGGGCGACAAAAACGGCATCGCCGACAAAGTGTTTGAAGGCGTACATCACCTCTTTTAGTGAGGGAGCATTGCGCGTGTTTTCGAGGCTGATGCCGGTAAGCTCGCTGATGATAATGGGGATCTTGTCACACTGCACAAAGGACTCAAAGGTGTCGATGACATGGCCATCTTGGTACATCACGGCGCCGAGCTCGATGATGGTGTCGCCGCGCAGCGGTTTGCTGCCATTGGTCTCGATATCCATAACACAAAACTTGCCGTGCGAAATGGGCTGTATGGCCGTCTTGTAGATAAACTTGCCCTGATACTCATACAGAGGAAGTCCCTGGGCGCGCAAAAGCTCGATCAAAAACCCGCTCTCGCCAAACCTGCTCAGGGCCTTGTGAAAACGCTCTTTAGTGATGCCCTGCTGGGAGAGGGCGGCGTCGAGTTTACTCAGCATTTGGCCGCATTGATAAAGGCAGAGACTTTTTGCGGATCTTTTATACCTTTTGATTTTTCCACGCCGGAGCTGACGTCGAGCGCATAGAAGCCGTAAGGAAGGCACTCTTTGACATTTTCGGGACGCAGCCCGCCGGCGAGTATGATCTTCGAGCAGTCAAGCGCGTCAAACCACTCAAGGTTGAGCCGCTTGCCCATGCCACCGAAGGCCTCGCAGTAGGCGTCCACCAGACGGTACTCCTCACTATGTGCAGTGACATCTTCAGGCATTTGTGCACGCACGACTTTGATGTAGGGGAGGATGAGCTCTTTGCAGAGCGCTTTGTTAACATCGAAATGGAGCTGGGCAAGGGTGATGGCAGAGGCTTTGGCCATTTCATTGATACTTGCGGCATCTTCATTGACAAAGAGGCCTACTTTTTCGACGAAGGGGGGAAGCTGGGAGATGATGGTTTTTGCATCCTTGGGGCTGATATAGCGCGGGGAGTCTTTATAGAAGACAAAACCCAGCGCATCTGCACCCGCATCTATCGCCTGTTGGGCATCTTGTAAGGAGGTGATTCCGCAGATCTTTACACGCAAGTTATACCTTTAAACTCTCTATCGCTGTTTTGTAGGAGTCGTGGCTGAACACATACGAGCCCGCGACGCAAACATCGACGCCCGCATCGCTGAGCATCTGTATGTTCTGCGCATTGACGCCGCCGTCTATCTCGATGAGGCAGTCCGGGTTGATGCGGTCGCGCAGCACCTTAAGGCGTTTGATCTTTTCAACAACGGTGGGGATGAACTTCTGGCCGCCAAATCCGGGGTTGACACTCATCACAAGGACCATGTCCACATCGTGCAGCAGGTACTCGACCGCTTCGGCCGGAGTGTGCGGGTTAAGGACGATGCCGGGCTTGATACCGAGTTCGCGGATGTACTGCACTAAGCGGTGCGGGTTCTTCTCCTCTTCGATGTGGAAGGTGATATAGCCCGGCTTCAATGGGGCGAAAAGATCCACAAAAAAGGTGTTGTTCTCGACCATAAGGTGGATATCGAGGGGTTTTGTAGCGGCTTTGGCGACCGCTGAAACGACGACGGGCCCGATGGTAAGGTTGGGGACAAAGTGACCGTCCATCACATCTACATGTACAAGGTCGCAGCCGCCCTCACAGATCGCTCTGACATCCGCCGCCAAATTGCCGAAATCAGCCGATAAAATACTTGGTGCTACGCGCATGCTCTTCCTTGAAACTATACCGAGAAGCGGTACATAAATTTAATGATGAAAGTATAGCGGGTGAAGAGAAAAATAGGGCTTAGGAATATCAATTTTATTGGCAGGGCGGAAGGGTGAGAATAAACTCCGCACCCTTGAGGCTCTGGCCATTGTAGTTGTAACTTGTATTGCGTACCTCTGCCGTGCCATTGAGATGTTTGGTGACAATCTCGTAGGTGATGTAAAGGCCAAGTCCTGTTCCCTTTGTCGCATGCTTGGTGCTGAAATAGGGCTCAAAAATCTTGTCCATGACCTCTTTGCTTATACCGCCGCCGCTGTCTTTTAGCGACAGAATAAGCTTTTTTTCATCATGCTTGAGGTCTACAAAAAAGTAGCGCTGGGTCGGGTTTGTCTGTGTAATGGCATCTACGGCATTGTTGTAGATATTTAAAAGGGCCTGAACAAAGAGACTTTCGTTGTGCTCTATGATGTAGTCGTCTACAGTGATGACGGTTTCGATGAAGTGGCTGGCAAAAAGATCTTTGGTGAGGTCGGTTACCTTTTGAACCGCCTCTTTGAGATTGAAGGGGGCGATGCTTTGGGTATCGGCGTTGAAGTAGCTTCTAAAGTCATCAATCGTCTGCGAGAGGTATTGAGCCTGACGGTTGATCTCTTTGGTGACGCTGGCAAGCTCCTCATCGTTGAGCGGCTTGCCCAAAAGTGCACCGGTCTCCATTTTGACGGTATTGAGGCTTATAATGTTGAGCGGTTGGCGCCACTGATGCGCGATATTGCTCAGCATCTCACCTACGGCCGCCATTTTTGACTGGGCCATGATAAGGCTGTTTTGCTTTTCGATCTTCTCTTTTTGCAATGAAATCTGTCGCTTAAGGTCATTTTGCGTGTGGAGCCACTGCCGTTCAAGACTGATAAAGATAACAACCGATCCCAGACCGATCAGCAGCAGCACAGCAATAAGCAGAAGATAAAAGATCTCGTCATAGTCAAAGGAGAAGAGGAGTTTTTTTGGGTGGTTGTGCTCATAGACGAAGCTGTCAAGATCGATATCTTTGGTGGCCACTCCCAGCACTTGGTAGACTTTTATGATCTCTTTGAGCCGACTCTTGTCTAGGTAGCCTAAGGGTTTCTCGCCACTGTAGACCAGATGCTTTAAGCTCTCAGCCTCTCTGATCAGCTGCAGCAGTGTTTTGTTTTGGGTGTTGTAGTGACGGTGAATAAGCTCGGCAGTCTCGACAATATGCTCAAAAGCGTACTTCCAGCCTTTGAGGGTGGCCTCATAAAACTCTTCTGTCAGTTTCGGATTTTTCTTGATAAAGGCTGAGGAGGTAAAGAGAATATCGCTGTAGAAATCAAAGCCGTAATCTTTGGGATGAAAGATCTTGTAGCCTATGCCTCTGTCGGCCATGATGAAGGGCTCATTGGAGACATAGGCTGCCATAGCGTCCGCTTTGCCATTGATAAGGTTTTCCAGATCAAAGCTATGAGACGGGAGCTGTATCTCTTTTTGCGTCAGCCCCTTTGAGGAGAGCATGGCCAGAATTGAGGCCGAATCTTTGGTCTCATGGCTGAGCATGATGCGCTTACCTTTGAGCTCCTCTATCGTGTTAATGCCGCTGTCGTCTCTGAGGATGAGCATCAGCGGGGAGTGCTGAAAGAGCGCTCCCAAAGCAACAATATCTTTTCCCTCTGAGGCATGGATGAGCAGGGAAGAGCGTCCTATAGCGAAGTCGACTTCTTTGTTTTCGATCGCAGAAACGAGGTTTATAGAAAAATCATAGGGCCTGATCTCAAGATCGATCCCGGCATCTTTATAGTAGCCAAGCTCTTTGGCCATATAGTAGCCCGCAAACTGAAACTGATGTTGCCACATCAGCTGCAACACTGCCTTTTGATTGGCAAAGAGCGAGAGTGAAAAAAGTAGTAAAAGAAGTGTTTTTTTCATAATGCAGATTGTATACAATAAAATAAAAATTTGTGATTAATTGTACATAAATATTTAAATTTTGTGGTTAAAAGAGGATTGAACTCCCCAATAGAGGAGCTCAATAAGGGTGTTACATCATGCCGCCCATACCGCCCATGCCAGGCATTGCGCCCATGCTTGGTCCCGGAAGGCCTTCGTCTTCGTGTTTTGCGTCATAGATAGCGGCTTCGGTGGTTAGAAGCATTGAGGCTACCGATGTGGCGTTGGTCAGTGCGACGCGCGCGACTTTGAAGGGGTCGATGATGCCCGCTTCAAACATATCGACATACTCGCCTGTTGCCGCGTTGAAGCCGGTGTTTTCTGAAGCGGCATTTTCAATGGTGTTGATTACAACGCCCGCATCAAAACCGGCATTTTGTGAGATCTGTTTCAGCGGTGCTTTGACCGCGCGAAGGATGATCTCGGCACCGATCTTCTGGTCGCCCTCCAGTGTCAGTTTCACCTTGGAGGCCGCACGGATAAGTGCCGCGCCTCCGCCGATAACGATACCCTCTTCAACGGCCGCTTTGGTTGCTGAGAGTGCATCGTCAACGCGGTCTTTTTTCTCTTTCATCTCAGTCTCGGTAGCGGCACCGACTTTGATGACGGCTACGCCGCCTGAGAGTTTGGCAAGACGCTCCTGGAGCTTCTCTTTGTCATACTCAGACGTTGTGCTCTCCATCTGCGTTTTGATCTCGCCGATGCGGGCTTTGACATCCTCTTTGGTTCCTGCGCCATCGACGATGACCGTGTTGTCCTTGTCGATGATAACGCGCGCCGCCTGGCCGAGGTCAGCCAGGGTTGTTTTTTCCAGGGTACGGCCTACCTCTTCGGAGATGACCTGTCCGCCTGTCAAGATCGCAATGTCTTGAAGCATCGCTTTGCGGCGGTCTCCAAAGCCTGGCGCTTTGACAGCAGAGATGTTAAGGATACCGCGAAGCTTGTTCACAACCAGTGTTGCCAATGCCTCACCGTCTACATCTTCGGCGATGATAAGCAGAGGACGGTTCGTCTTTTGTACCTGCTCAAGCACCGGAAGAAGGTCTTTGAGGTTGGAGATCTTCTGGTCAAATAGAAGAATGAAAGGCTGCTCGATCTCTGCGGTCATCTTCTCGGTGTTGGTGATGAAGTAGGGGCTTAGGTAGCCGCGGTCAAACTGCATTCCCTCAACCACGACGAGTTCGTCAGCGATCCCTTTTGCCTCTTCGACGGTTATAACGCCGTCCTGGCCGACCTGATCCATCGCTTCGGCGATCATGTCACCGATGGCGGTATCCGAGTTTGCCGAGATAGATGCGACCTGAGCAATCCCTGTCTTGCCGCCGACCGTCTTTGATGCGGCCTTGAGGTTTTCCAAGATTGCCGCAGTCGCCTTGTCCATACCGCGTTTGACTTCGATAGGATTGGCGCCTGCGGTTATGTTGCGCAGTCCCTCCTGGTAGATCGCGTTGGCCAGGACAGTCGCGGTTGTCGTACCGTCGCCCGCCTCGTCAGCCGTTCTAGAAGCAACCTCTTTTACCAGTTGTGCTCCCATGTTTTCGAGCGCGTCTTTAAGCTCAACCTCGCGGGCTACGGAGACACCGTCTTTGGTTAAGGCAGGTGCACCGAAACTTTTTTGGATCAGTACATTGCGGCCGCGTGGCCCCATTGTCACCTTTACTGCATCGGTAAGTTTTTGAACGCCGTTGGCGAGTGCGTTGCGTGCTTTGTCTGAAAATATAATCTCTTTTGCCATCGTTGTTTCCTTGTAGTGTTAAATTATTTTCTGATGATACGCACTTTAGGAACAAAGTCCCCAAAGTGGCAGGGACAGATGTCCCTACAACCCTCTAAAGCTACCTGCATCCTTCGGATACGGCAGATAAGCTGAGCTTTCACGCCTTGCTAGGGCAAGATGCGTAAACTCAGTTATTTAATGATTCCGAACAGGTCGTCAAGCTCTATGACAAGGTAGGTGCTACCGTCGATGCCGAGTTCGCTGCCCGAGTATTTTCCAAATACGACCGTATCGTTTACGGCAACATCCTCCACCTCTTTGCTCACGGCGATCACCTTGCCCTGAGAAGGTTTCTCTTTGGCGCTGTCGGGGATGTAAATCCCTGAAGCCGTTGTGCGCGCCTCTTCGACGCGCTCTACTAAAACACGTTTACCTAATGGTTGAAAGTTCATAGCGAATCCTTAAGAATGATTTCGAAGAATTTTACTCGATTATCGCTTTTTTGTCAATACTCTTAGTCACTTTGACTAAGGTTTACTTAGTCAATTTGTATCACATAAAACTTTTTCAAGGCTTTAGAAAAGAATAAGTATTAAAAATGTATAATTCCGTCCTCTATAACCAATACGTCAAGGTAGCTCAGCTGGTTAGAGCACTGGTCTCATAAGCCGGGGGTCGCGAGTTCAAGTCTCGCTCTTGACACCACTACAATTCAACAAAACCCCTAAAATAAGCACTTCAAGCCGCATACCCACAAATTCATAAAAAAATATCGCCAATTCAAGCAGTAAGTGCAGCACCAGGTAAAGCTGCAGAATAAGAATTCGCAATTTTATCGAAAAACACCTCCGAAGGTGTCTTAAATCCCAGTGCTTTTCTTGGTCTAGAATCCTCTATTTGCTTCTTGTTAACAACGTGGTGAAACTAGACAAGCAGATAGTAGAATTAATTATTGTTTTACCTGAAAAGATATCGCTGTTGAAGGGCTGGCCTAAAGAGTCTGCAGCAAATTGTCTGCATCAAAAGGCGCCGGTTCTGAGAGGTAATATCCCTGCACGTATTCTATGCCGAGTTCTTTGACCTTTTCAAAGACCTCTTCGTTGCAAACAAACTCTGCAATCAGTTTCAATCCCTTTTCGCGTGCAAAGGTTTGAATAGTCTTGACTACAATCTGACTGTTGATCGATTCGTGCACGTTCTGGATATACGAACCATCTATTTTGAGTGTGCTTATCGGCAGGTGTTCTGTTTGTCCAAAATTTGAACATTGGACTCCAAAATCATCAACGATAAGCTCAATGCCCAGGGCATGGACCGCAATTAAGACCTCCTTGATCTCTGCTGAATGGCTGATTGCATTATATTCAAGAATCTCAAGTGAAAGCAGTTTCGGATCAACTGCATATTTTTTAATGCATGCGGTGATAAACAGTAGCAAGCCCTCGTTTCTAAGCTCACAATCGCTGATATTAATGCTAAATCGATGCGCTGTTTTAGCCGCCAGTTTACATCCTTGTGCAAACATGAATTTAAATATATTGTAAAGCTGTCCGCTGTTTTTGGCAGCTGCAAGAAAATGATGGGGGGCATATACGGTTCCCTCATGCTTTAGCCTTACCAAGAGTTCGTACTTATAGATACTTCTGTCGTGAACTCTGTGTATGGGCTGGGCATAGGCCATCAGGCCGTCATGCTCCAGTCCGTACTTGATGATAGGCGCCCAGCGGTTTGTATTGTTGATTTGCTGAATAATCTTTAGGTCGTTTGAGTAAAACTTGATCTGGTTTCTTCCTGTGTTACGGGCTTCTTTGAGGGCGAGTTCAGCTTTTCGCATTACGTCTTCTTCTGTTTGATACGCAACACCTATAGTCGTTTCTATGCTCTTGTTGAAGTTATTTGTGATGATGTGAAGCTTTGAGATATCGTCTTTGATCTTGTCGACCGTCACGATAAGATCGTCAAGACGATCGGCTGTTGTTGCAAGCGCAAATAAATCGTTATTGAGATGGTAGACATTAAAACTGCTGCTGTACATCGAAGTCAGGAAGCCTCCAAGCTCCTTTAGAACAAAATCCCCGACGCTGTAGCCATTGGTGTCATTGATAATGCTAAAACCGATAATATCGATCAAAATAAGGGTCTGATTTGACTTTTTTGAAAAATCCTCAATGAGTTTTATCCGATTTGGCAGACGCGTAAGCGGATTGGTCGTCAATTGGCGGTAGGTCTCTTCGTGCTTATTATGAAGCTCTATGAGCTGTTCAAACTGTTTGACCGAAGTACGGACGGTGGTATAGAGGCGCTCAAGCGTGAGCTCTGTTTTTTCTTTAAAATCATTGATATCATAATGTTGAATGACATGCATCTGAGGAAAATCATTTGCCTGGCCCGTGCGTATGATAAGCCTGATAAGCTTGTTATCCAAATCGTTTCTGATATAGTTGACCAGATCCAGACCTGCTGTAGGCGTGTCCATGACCACATCGATCAAGGCAAGGGCGATGTTGTCCTCCTGCGCGAGTATCTCTTTTGCTTCAGCAGCACTGCGGGCATTAAATACTTCGATATCAAACTCAGAAAAATCCATCGCCTTCAGGCCCATATTGGTAATCTCATGGATGGACTGATCGTCATCAACAACCAAGATCTTTTGGACCTTTTTCTTAGGCTGAAAGTCCGTCTTTTTTTCTTGCATAAATGTTATGTTGGCCATACTTTAGTCCTTTTTAAGCGGTAAAATGATTCTGAAACCCAGGCCTCGAGGAGAGATTCTAAGAACATCCAAGCTGCCGCCAAGTTTTTGTGTCACAAGATTATAAACGATATGAAGGCCCAGACCGCTTCCGCCCTGTCCGCGTTTTGTCGTAAAAAACGGATCAAAAATTCGTTTTTCTATGGTATCTGTAATCCCGGAACCGTTGTCCTTGTAGTGGATGGTCAGTCTGCCATCGGCGATATCGGCAGAAATCGTAATAATATTTTCACTCTCTGTGTTGAGTTCACCGTCAAACCCATGTTTAATGGAGTTGAGAACAAAGTTTGAAATGATCTGCGAAAAGATACCGGGATAGCTTTTAAGAAGCATATGCTCGTCCATAGTATTGATGACTTTGATCCGTTTGCTCTTGAGCTCATTTTGCAGACTCAACAGAAGATCGTCAATGTACTTTTTGAGATTAAACTCTCGCTCATCTTCAAAATGCTGGTCTAAAGAGATGTTTTTAAACGATCGCACAAGGGCAACGGCATTATCAAGCCTGTCGCGAATCGTTGCCGATAGCTGTCTCGTGGTGGAAATATAAGACCTCAATGCTTCTTCGGTCAGTGCCTGCTCTTTATAATTTGTTTCCAGCTTTTTTACCTCATGCTCAATTTGCGATATGCCGGACAATCCAACGCCCAGTGGGGTATTTATCTCATGCGCAACTCCCGAAACAAGAGAGCCAAGCGAGGCCATTTTTTCAGATTTTACAAGTTGGTCCTGGGTTAGATGAAGCTCTTGCAAGCTTTCTTGGAGCTTCAAGCGGGCATCCTCCTCGCTGCTCACAAAATAATAGTACAGACTAAATATAATCAATACCGTCGTAATAAAGTTAAGAACAAAGAAGAAGATAATAAAGCCCTCAGGCAAACCGGTATCAAACTGTTTGGCCAGCGGATCGACCAATCCGCTAACTATCATCAGAAGAACAAAAAGGCTCAGCCATACGATTGTCATCTTTTTGTTTCGCAGGGTAAAGCTTCCAAATACTGCCAAAACCGACCAGAGAACATTTCCCCCGCTGGCGACAAAGCCACCCAATAAAAACTGAAAGAAAAAAGGAAGCAGCAAGGAGAGCAGTATCTGGATGTTTTGTGCCACGATGAAGTTTTTTGTACAGTACAGATACCTAAAGTTCAAAATGGTAATAAAAATATAAGTATAAGGAACAACTGCAGGCAGATACAGGCCATTGAGAACACAGAGCGTACTCCACAAAAGCCCGCCACAACTCATAAGCAAGCCCATATAGATCAGAAAACCATGCTGGCGTTTCTCTTCTTCGGTGTCCGATGGTTTATCGCCGATAGTGAGTAAAAATCGTACATGTTTTAGAAGAGGTTCTGTTTTTTTCATTAAAATACCTTTTCCTGATACTGCCGGCTGCAAGAGATCTGATAAAAGACCATAACAAGGCACTTTTAGGAAAAATCTTTTTTGGCAGGAGGTGCCCTACAGAGTGGCTTTTTTACGAGCAGTGAAAATTCTATCGCAGGTGAGGTAAGCAGAATATTAAAAAATGGGGCTAGACTAGGAGTCTGTCGGATTACTCCTGTTCTAATCACAGTCAAAAAGCAGTAAAACAAATATACCTATCAATAGGAAAGAGGCTTTTCTTCTTTCTTTGAGCACTGTCTGGCCTATAACCTGAAACGGCTACATGCGATAACAGGGTAATCAGGAAGCCGTTATACAAGCCAATAAGAAGCTGTACTTGAGCGTAAAGGGGCTTTATTCGCGACTCAACAAAAAGTGGAGATAATTTTAGAGGTGCCCTCTAGTCTTTCTCGTTCAGACAATTCATACAAATGACAGTTTCTGGCATTATTTTTAATCGTTCGATATCTATCTCTTCATCGCAAATATCACAATTTCCAAAATTTTCGGTAAAAACTTTATTTTTTGCGTACTTTAATTTTGTAAGTTTTAAGGTAGAGTTTTCAAATAATTTCTTATTTAACTCTTGCTCCTGCATCGCCTCCTGTCTTGTGAGCCTACCCAAAGAGACATCCGGAGAAACAGGCTTAATTTTATCTTTTAATCGTTCTATATTTAACTCTAGATCAAATATCTGTTTTTCGATGATACTAAAGATTTCTTCTTTTCTCTTTTTATTCATTTAAGTCCTCCCTAAATAGTACTAACACTTCTATGGCAATAATATCCAACTCTTTCTCTTTTTACTGCATTAAAAATGCTTTTAAGTCACGTGATTTTGCGGTAACCATCCTCAACGCCATTTTTAGAAAATACAAATTGCCACAGTTGAATTTCTCTGGCCCTGAATGCACCTGCACATGACAATAAATAATAGCGCCACATTCGATAAAATGTTTCACCTAACTCCGGCTCAAATTGTGACCAAGAGGCTTCAAAGTTTTGATACCATGCCATAAGTGTCGTATCATAATCTGCACCAAAATTATGTAAATCTTCTGTGACAAAAAGTCCCTCAGAAGCTCGTGTGACTTGTGAGAGTGCTGGCAAGTCTCCATTGGGAAAGATGTAACGATCAATCCAGGGATCAGGCGCAAAATGAGCGATATTTTTCCCAATAGTGTGCAATAAAAAGAGTCCATCATCTTTTAAACAGCGATGAGCTACTTCCATGTAGTGGCGGTGATTTTTTCGTCCTACATGCTCAAACATCCCTACACTTACAATACAATCAAATTTTTCATTTATTTGACGATAGTCTTGAAGTCGAAACTCCAGGTTCAAATGAGGATATTTTTTTTGAGCATATTGGGCCTGTTCTTTTGAAATCGTTACGCCCACACAGTGTACATCGTAATGTTCAGCAGCATACACCATAAAGCTTCCCCAGCCGCAACCAATATCCAAAACTCTCATTCCTGGTTTTAGTTGAAGTTTACGACAAATAAGGTCGAGCTTTGCAGCTTGAGCATCTTCTAAAGTTTGTGCCTCTTTCCAGTACCCGCATGTATAGGTCATTCGTGAATCCAACATCGATTCATAAAAATCATTGCCCAAATCATAATGCTGTTCACCCACCTGGAATGCACGCTTTTTGGTTTGTAAATTTAAAAACCGCACACGAATGTGATGCATAAGAAGTTTTTTTGGATCTATTTTTTGATCTAACTTTGCCCTTAAGATTTTATTAAAAAATTGATCTAAACGTTCACAATCCCACAATCCTTCCATATAGGCCTCGCCTAATCCTAAATTGGCTTTTGCTAAAATCCTATCAAAAACTTTTGGCGAGTGAACTTGCATATCCCAAGGTCGACTACCATTAATCTGGATATCTGCTTGTAAAAGTAAATCTTTAACAAACTTTCCAGCATTGCTGAGCTTTTTTTTATTTTTCACTATAGAACACTCCTTTTAGGTATAAACTTTAAGATTTTTTCTTAAAAGCCACTTGGTAAGTTAGCAAAGACAGCCTACGATTTAGTTAATGTAAATTTGATAAAAGCTGAAAACCAGCTGTTTGCGCCCTCGATAATTGAATCTTCTGAGCAAATTAATAAAACCTACTTTGTAAAAAGAATTAGTTGTCTTTCATCAAGTTTAACTTAAAATTTCTTATCCTAAGCCTAAAGGGCACCTCTAAAAACCCCAACTGAAGGCAACTGGGGTTTTTAGAGGTGCCCAATAGTATTTTTATGCTATATTTATGCTTTTTAATTGATATCGTCTGTCTTTTGGCTGTATGACGATAGACGCAGTGGAGCTATAGGGTATGCCGTTGAGACAAAAATACACCATCAGTAAAGCCTTGTATGAGAATGATACCTCCATTGTCTACCGTGCAGAGCGAAACTCGGATCTAAAGCCTGTTATTATTAAGCAGCTCAAAGCTTCTGCCCAGACAGAAGAGATGATTCGGCTTTTTTTAAATGAACAAAAACTTCTGAGTGGCCTCAACTCTAAAAATGTTGTCAGACTCATTGAGACGAGCGCTTTCTCCTCGCAGTACATCCATGTTTTTGAAGATATCGGCGGGTCCACTCTTTTTGATATTCTCACCACTGAGGAACTGCGTATTCACACCGCGCTCGAGATTGCGCTTCGCCTCGCTCAGACCCTGCGCTATGTGCACTATAATGAGGTTCTTCACGGGGACATTACCCCCAAAAACATTATCTACAATGTGCAGACAGAGGCCCTGCAGCTTATTGACTTTTCTCAGTCGGTACGGCTTTCAAAAGACCCATCCTATGAGCATCGGAAACAAGCCTCCGGTTCAGGAAGCCTTCTGTACATCGCCCCTGAGCAAACGGGCCTTACCGAAGACTGCGTCGATCTTCGCAGCGACTTGTATAGCCTCGGAGTAAGCCTCTACCATCTGTTTTTGGGGCACTCGCCTTTTGATGCAAGAGACAAATATGAGCTCACCCATAAGCAAATCGCCTTTACGCCGCCGCCCCTGCACACGGTTAATCCCAAAATCCCGCAGGTTCTTTCGGCCATTGTCCAAAAACTTATCGAAAAAAAACTCGAGCAGCGCTATCAAAGCGACGAGGGACTCATCTATGACCTGAACCGCTGTGTCAGAACCATCGACAAAGATGGGCGTATCGAGGAGTTTGAAATCGCCACACGCGACTACCACGGCATTGATCTCAGCCAGGAACTTTTTGGGCGTGACAGAGAGATTGCGCTCTTGAAAAAAGCGTATGACAAGACCTTTGCCTCCCGTCCCCTCATTGTGCTCATTTCGGGCCATTCGGGCATAGGCAAGAGCCGTCTTGCCGAAGAGTTCTTTGGCTATTTCGATACCCGCAAGATCCATGTTGTCAAAACAGGTTTTGAGCCTTATCAAAGTTCTGTTCCTTATCTTTGTTTTAAACAGCTCTTTGCGCAGATAGCAACCGCCATCCTCTCTCAGGATCGTCCGCAGCACTTTGCACAGATGCCTCCGGACAGTGCGAAACTCTTAAGCCATGTCTTTGCCGAACTCAAACACGTCTTCCCCGGCAAGGAGACCGATCCCGAAGCACCTACAGCCGATCTCAATGCCCGGCTTCCTCTTGCGCTCAAAAGTTTTTTTGAGTGTTTCGCCACATCGCAGAATCCGACAATCATCTACATTGACAATCTTCAATGGGCCGATGCTGCCTCGGCGGACCTGCTACAGCGTACGCTCGTGCTTGCGCATAACCCGCACCTGCACCTTGTTGTCAGTTTTCGCGATGACGAGATACAGAACAATCCTGCCGCAAGCGCATTGCTCGCAGCCCTTGAGGGCGATGGTGCACGCGAGAAACTTGCTATAGCACTCGGCGCACTCAAGGAAAACGACCTCAAAAATATGCTCAGAAGCCTTCTTGCCTGCAATGAAAAAAGTGCGGTAGAATTGGCCGCAGTGGTGCACAGAAAGACCGATGGAAACCCTTTTTGCCTGAGCAATTTTATTAACTATCTTCTGGATGAAAAAGAGCTTTATTTCAAAAAGGGCAAGTGGAAGTTTTCTTTGGAGAAGATCAAAGAGTCCGGCACCAGTTTGACGATGGCCACGATGAACATATCGCGTTTTACCAAGCTTACACGCCGCGAGCAGTCTTATTTGCAGCATCTTTCCTTGTTGGGCAATAATTTTGACATCACTGTGTTCACAGCGATGATGCAGTCACTCGGATTTGAGCCAAAGCTAATGGAAAAACTCAAGCGGCTGGGCTTTATAGACGAGTATGTCTCCAAATGCCGGTTTACCCATGACAAGATACAGGAGTATGTTTTCGACTCTATGGATGCCTCTGTGCGGCGCAAGGTCCATTTTGACATTGGCAGGTACCTTGAAAAGGCCGCACGTTTTCGAGAGGATATCAGCAACCTTGTCATCACGGGGCACCTCAACAATGCCTACGTGCACAACAAGCTTCCGGCCCGCCTTTTCAAGCTGAACATCAAGGCGCTGGAGGAGGCCCTGAATAAAAATGCCTACGCACTCGCCCTGCAAAAATCCTACTGGATCGAGAAACATCTGTACCATGAAGCGCTATGGAAAAAAGAGCGCAATGCCGTCTTCTTCTACCGGCAGCTTGCAGCAAAATGTCTGTACCTTAACGGCGAACATGAGAAGGCATTTGAGCAGATAAGCGCGCTTGCGGACAAGGCGCAGACGCTTGAGGAGAGGCTTTTGTGTTTCTCTTTGCTCAAAGACATCTGTGTTACCCAGGGCAAATATTTCGAGACCCTGCTGGAGCTTGCACGCGCACTTTTTGATAAATTCGGCCTGAAGATTCCCGCTACGCAGGCCTTGCTAAGCAGTAGCGTCACAAAACTTCAAGAAAAAATCACGCTTCATCCGATGGCGCATGAGCCCTCTGGGATCATGCAGCTGCCGCCTCTAAAAAACGAGCAGAAAAAATTGACAATGTCTTTTCTTGAGCACTTTTGGGAGGTGTGCTACTATCTTCACGATTTGAACCTGATGCGCTGGTCATACCTTAACATCATCGACATCTCTTTTCGCTATGGCAACACCGGCACATCCTCTTTTGGCTATGCGCTTTACGGCGCCGAGCTTACCGCCAGAGGGCAATACAAAACCGCGGGCCAGTTTGGCGACGTCGCCCTCAAACTCAACCGCAGCCTCGATGACCTGGAAATGCTCCCCAAGGTGCACAACTTTGTTGCCAATTTTATCAATCCCTATACCAACCCCTGGGCTTCAAATGTGGCACTGTATGCCAAAAGCCTTCGCCAGAGCAAGTGCAACGGCAATATAGTCTTTGGCACCTGGGCAAATTTTTTGATGCACTTGAGCGATTTTTTTTCCGGAACAAACATCCATCAGTTGCAGAAAAATATTTCTCACGAGAGCAGTTTTATACGTGCATCGGGTGACGCAAAAATGATCGCCGTCCTTAATGTTCTGCGCGATGATCTTAATGCGCTTCAGGGCATCTCTTCTGCAACGGCCGCAGACGAAAATGTCTTCGTAAGGATCTGGAAAGAGGAGAATTTTTACCCTGCGCTCGCCTGGTACGCCATTATTAAAGCACAGCACGCACTCCTGTGCGGCCGTATAGATGAGGGGCTGGAGTATTTGCAAAAGCATGTGCACAGTACGGACAATGCTGTCATCATGTTCCCCAAAATCCGTCTGCACTTTGTCCGGGCGCTGCTTCTTTTGGGCAAAGAGACAGCGCGAAGCGAAGAGGAAGAGGCGCTGCTGCGTCTGGATCTTGAGGAGTACGGACACTATAGCGCAGCTGCTCCTGCTGTTTTCAGGTTTAAAAAGTTGCTGCTCAAAGCCGAAACGATGAAAAATACGGCCTCGCAGTGGGACACCGCCAAGGCCTACGACGCCAGTCTCAGTGAGGCCTACAAGCGACAAAACAATTTTTTTATTGCGCTTGGCGCGCTGTGCGCAAGCCGTTTTTTTAAGCGCCTTGGACTGAACGATCTTAGCCATTCATATCTTAATAAGGCTTCCTTGGGCCTTGAGCAGTGGGGCGCTCAGGCGGTTCTGTCTCATCTGAAAACATCGAACCTGTCGCCTGCGCAGACTCCGCTCTTTCCGGTCGAGACCGCAGAAAAGCTTTTAAAGTGTTCGGATGTGTACCATGTTCTCAAGTCGTTTACGACGATCGCATATACCAAGGACAAAAAAGAGCTCCTTGGTACGCTGATGCAGACCATCATGGAAAATGCCACCGCCAGCAAGGCCGTGCTGATACTCAAAGAGGAGGGCGAGTTTTTCATCAAGGCCGACATCGACTTCGCAAGTGCCATAGTCCGGCTGCAAAGTACGCGGATTGAAGAGACTGACATGCTCCCGCGTACCCTCATCGCCTATGCGATCAACACGGCACAAGCGCTCAGCATCAAAGATCCGGCAGACAAAGGCGACTTCAGAAGCGACGCGTATATCAAGACCCACAAGCCGGCCTCATCGCTGGTTATTCCAATTCGCATCGAAGGCAGTGTAAGTGCCTTGCTCTACCTTGAGAACAAAGAACTCAATACTCCGTTTAGCGAGGAGAAGATGACTGTTTTGGAACTTCTTGTGACGCAGGCGGCCATTGTCTACTCCAACACCGCCCTCATAGAAACACTGCAGCAGAGCAAAAAGAATCTGGACAAGGCCCAGGAGATTGCGCACATCGGAAGCTGGGAATTTGAATATGCGAGTCAAAGGGTCATCTGGTCCGCAGAGACCTACAAGATCTACGATATGGAGCCTTTTAGCGAAACGGTTGATATGGCCTGGTTTGTAAGCCATCTCTATCCCGAGGATCTTGACTATATCGAAAAGAGCATCGAAAAGGCCTTTGCAGACCCTCGGGGCAATTATGATGTCACCCACCGTATCATCACAGCAAAGGGCGAGCAGAAGCTGGTGCGTCAGCGTGCAAAAGCCTACCTCGACGGGGATGTCAAAAAAATGTCCGGCACCATCACGGACATTACCCAGAGGCGTGAGTCTGAAGAGCTTATCCTGCGCCTCTCTCAGCTTGTCGATCAAAATCCTTTTAGCACCTTTATAACCGACACCATGGGGCATATCGAGTACGCCAATGCCGAGGCTATAAGGGCTACCGGCTATAGCCACGAGGAGCTCATGGGCAATAAAATGAATATTTTCCGCTCGCAGTCACATTCGAGTGCCTTCTATCAGGAGATGTGGTCCACCATAAAAGAGCAAAAGAGCATTTGGCGCGGGATGCTCATTAACAAGATGAAAGACGGCTCTTTGCGGGATTGTTCGTCGACTATTTTCCCGCTTTTTGACAGCAGCAATGCGATTACAAGCTTTGTTACCATCCAGGAGGACGCGACCGAGCGCAACATCAAAGACAAGCTCTTCTTGATGCAGTCCCGACAGGCACAGATGGGTGAGATGGTCAGTATGATAGCGCACCAGTGGCGCCAGCCCCTCTCAATCATCATGGCCCTCATCAACAAAGAGCGCATGAAAATGATACTCGAAAAAGCCAGCATGGAGGAGATGGTCCTAAGCTATGACGACATCGAGTCTCAGGTCATGCACCTCTCGAAAACCATCAGCGATTTCAGGGACTTTTTCAAGCCCGACAAGGAGCCAACCCTTAGCAAAAGCTCGACAATCATCTCAAAATCATTTTCTCTCGCCAGGCACATGCTTAAGCAAAGCAGTATTGAAGTCACGTTCGAGTATCGGGCTGACAGCAGCTTTGTGACCTTTGAGCGCGAAGTCGAACAGGTCTTTCTCAATCTCATCAGCAATGCCAAAGATGCTCTGGTAGAGCGGGGTATCAAAAAGCCTCAGATCGACATTGTGACCGATGAGCAGGATGATTATGCTGTTATTACGGTTGAAGACAATGCTATGGGTATCACAGAAGAGGTGATGGAGACTCTGTTTTTGCCCTATGTCTCTACAAAAAATAAACAAAACGGAACAGGATTGGGACTGTACATGAGCAAAACGATTATCGAAGAACATTGCCACGGGAGCATCCGCGTGGTCAATACCGACAAGGGTGCAAAATTTACCGTGTGCATCCCGCTAAAGGATAAAAATGCTTAACAAAGAACTCACCCGGACACTCTACAAAGAGTGCCAAAGCCTCTCTTTGCTCTATGTCGAAGACGAGAGAGACCTTTCTGAAGCGATGGTGATGACACTTCGCGAGTTTTTCGCCTCGGTTAGTGTTGCCTACAATGGCCAGGAAGGACTGGCGCTGTATGAAAAGTCAGATTTCGATATCGTCCTGACGGACCTTATGATGCCGGTTATGAACGGACGGGAGATGTCTCGCCAGATCCGTCTGCTTAACCCCGAGCAGAGCATCATCGTCCTTTCGGCCCACGAAGAGTCAGCCTACTTGATGGAGCTTATCGAGATAGGCGTGTACAAGTTTGTGCAAAAGCCCTCGAACCTCAAGGAGCTCTCCGAAGCCCTTTTGTCGGCCGCGATTCAGGTCAACTATAAGAAAAAAGCCTCCTTGCACGCCGATGAGACCAAGGCGCACCTCGCGGAGAGCCGGGAGCTGCTGCGCAATATTATCGACACCGTTCCTGTGCGCATATTTTGGAAAGACGTTGATTCGCGATATCTTGGCTGCAACACGCTTTTTGCCAAAGATGCAGGCTTCGATACGCAAGATGCCCTTCTGGGAAAAAATGATTTTGAACTCTCCTGGGAGGACAAGGCACAGGCTTATATCGACGACGACCGCGAGGTAATGCAGGCGGGGAGCGAAAAGATCAATTACGAAGAGTTGCAGCCCCATCTTAATGGTAAAACACGCTGGCTGAACACCTCCAAAACACCCCTGAGAAATGAAAAAAACGAGATCGTCGGGGTACTGGGCACCTACAGCGATATCACCGCACAAAAAGAGGCCGCGCTTGCGATAGAAAAAGCCAAAGAGGCCCTTGTTTACCAGGCCAATTACGATACGCTCACCGGGCTGCCAAACCGGGTGCTTTTTCTTGACAGGCTTTCGCAGGCACTTAAAAAATCCTCGCGCAACGCAAGCAGGGCCGCAGTTGTTTTTATCGATCTGGACCGTTTTAAGGAGATAAATGACTCCCTCGGACACGAGGTCGGAGACCTGGTCATCAAGCTTCTGGCCGAACGCCTCAAAGAGCAACTCAGACAGGGCGATACCCTTGCGCGTTTTGGAGGCGACGAGTTTCTTCTGCTGCTTGAAAATATTGCTGAGGCAGGCGAAGTCGCAGAGGTGGTGGAAAAACTTATTTTTTGCATGCAAATACCCTTTGAAGTCAAAGAGCACACCCTGCACCTGAGCCTCAGTGCAGGCATCAGCATCTTCCCCGATGACGGAAACAGCCCCGAAACCCTGATCCGAAACGCAGACACCGCGATGTACACCGCAAAAGACGAGGGGCGCAGTACCTACAGTTTTTATACCACAGCGATGACGGAAAAGACCTTGTCCGGAATGCTGATGTCCAAAAATATCCATCATGCCCTTGAAAACAAAGAGTTTATGGTCTATTATCAAGCACAGATCGATGCCCAAACGAAGAGCTTCTTGGGAATGGAAGCCCTGATACGATGGAAAAACTCCGAAGGCAAGTTCATCTCTCCGGCTGATTTTATTCCGGTTGCCGAAGCCTGCGGCCTTATCCATCATATCGGCAATTATGTCTTTGAAGAGGCCTGCAGACAGATCACACAGTGGCATGCCAAGGGGTACGGACCCGGGCGTATGGCCATCAACATGTCCGCCATTGAACTCCAAAGAGAAGATTTTGTAGAAAACATGAAAAACACGATGTCTGCCATCGGCTGCCGGAGCGAATGGATAGAGCTTGAGATCACCGAAGGCTACACGATGAAGCACCCGCGCGCGGCAATCACGATGCTTCATGAGATCAAAGAGCTGGGGATTCGTCTCTCGGTCGACGACTTCGGAACAGGCTACTCCTCACTCTCTTATCTGACAAAACTGCCCGTGCACAAGCTCAAGATTGATCAGTCTTTTATATGTGAAGTGCCCGGCAACAATAACAACGAGGCCATTGTAGAATCCATCATCTCCCTCGCAAGAGCCATGAGGTTTGATGTCATCGCCGAGGGCGTAGAAACAGCGCAGCAAGAAGAGTTCCTGCTTCAAAAGGGCTGTCACAATATGCAGGGCTATTTCTATGCAAGGCCCATGCCTGCAGAAGAGATGGAAAAATTTATCCTGCAGTATCAACAGTCTAAAATTTAACCTTAAGGAAAGACAGCGAGATGAAGATAGTAGTTTTAGATGACTCCACAACCGTATTGTTGACCATGGAGGCCCTTCTTGAGGAGCTGGGCGTAAAGGAAGAGGAGATGTTTCTCTTTAACGATGGCCAGGGCGCACTCGATTTTATAGAACAAAACGGTGCAGACATCATCATCAGTGATATCCAGATGCCGGGGATGGACGGTTTTGCCTTTGTTCAAAAGCTCCTTGCCGTCTCCCGCCGTTTTGTTTCAACACTTTTTGTCGTCAGTGCCTACGAGAATTTTCGCGACATCGACAGGATGAAGGGTATCGGAGCAAAACGCTTTATCAAAAAACCCATTAACGCCAAACTCTTTAACCATTTTGTAGCCCCCGAGATCGCAAAATGCAGGGTGCGAAAAAAGAGCCAGAAAACAGCCGAGGCTGCCGAGCAGAGTCTTGTTGCGAAAGCTGAGGTGCTCGACTTTGAGCAGCTTGCTGTGAGTATGGGCATAAATGCCAGGCATATACCGCGTCTGATGCAGAGTTTTCTTGGCGAATCACAACAGTTGTGCGAAAAGCTCGAAGCGGCTATAGCAGAAAAAAACTACACCGAGATAGAGCACGCTGCACACACCATCAAAGGCAGCGCGGGAAATATGCAGTTTATGCGCCTCTATGAAATGGCAAAACTCCTTGAGTTTGCCGCAGAATTCAAGGATGAGACCTTTGCCTACGCTGAGTACAACGCGGCCATAAAAGCAGAGCTTGCGGCCATAACACGCAGACTTCCGGATGCCGTAGTGTAACAATTTGTAGCAACTCTGCCGCGAGCTCTCAATCGGCTCTCGTGCGCAAAAAGATTTAATAATATCATCAAACTATTGTGATAGAAAGGAAGGTTCAAGCGTGAAACGATTTACAGATCCATCTGAGGGTGACATCACACTTTTACGTGATATCTGCAAAGAGCTGAGTGTGCTTGTAGTGTTCAAGGAGCGCGAAGATACACCCTCTTATGTCGAAATGATCAGCTCTTTTTTCAAATATACGGAGAAGTGCAACAGTGCCCAGGAGGCTCTGAATCTGCACAAGCCCGGCCGCTTTGATCTTGTCTATA
Organism: Campylobacterales bacterium; assembly: GCA_014859655.1. GTDB lineage: Bacteria > Campylobacterota > Campylobacteria > Campylobacterales > Sulfurimonadaceae. The sequence goes on along the minus strand of JACUTT010000003.1, from coordinate 55,983 downwards.
TCGATCTTGACCTGAGCGATATGCGCGCTTCGGAGCTCATAAAAAACATCAAAAACTATGACTATAAGCAAAAGTTCATCCTCTTTGCCTCTGCGCATGAGGCCCACCTTTTTTATGACATCATCAAGACGGGAGTTTCTGCCTTTGTCGCCAAGCCCGTCAGCATCGAAAATTTTTCGAACATTACCCGCTGTATTGCCCAAGAGATAGTCAACGATGCCTATATTGAAAAATACACCCAGTCTCTGCGCGAGCAGATAGGCGAGATCAACGAAGAGTCGGAGCTTCACAGTCAGCTCTCCATCCAGCAGCAAAAGCTCAGCCAGACAGGCGAGATGATCTCGATGATAGCACACCAGTGGCGTCAGCCGCTCTCGGCCATTACCGCCATTATCGGAGGCTTGCGCACACGTCTTGGTCTTGAGCTTTATCTCAGTGCTGCCGATCCCTATAAAAAACTCGAAGAAGACCTCAACAGTGCCTTTGCGAAGATTGAGGAGTCGGCCGGATACCTCTCTAAGACCATTAACGATTTTCGTAATTTTTACCGCCCGGACAGACTCGAAAGTCGCTTTAATGTCGCAGAAGTGATCGAGCGGGTCTGCCGTATGGTTCTGGCCGACAAAGAGCTTCACGAGATAGATCTGGCCTTAAATCTTGACCGCACTATCGTCATTACCTCTTACGAGAGCGAGCTGATGCAGGTGCTGATTAACCTTTTGAACAATTCGCGCGATGCGATGAGAGAAAAGGCGATTGCGCATCCGAGACTGTCGATATCTTTGCGTCAGGGGGATGAGTATATCTACATCGACGTTCTTGACAATGGAAAAGGCATAGACGAAAATATCATTGAAAAGATCTTTTTGCCCTACTTCTCTACGAAAAGTGAAAAAAACGGAACGGGAATCGGCTTGCACATGAGCAAAAACATCGTCGAAAACCATCTCAAAGGCAGCATCAAAGCGACCAACAGCCGGCTCTTTTCGGGTGCCAATTTTCAGATCACCCTGCCTAAAAATACTACAGGAGAAAGCTTATGATAACGGCAAAATCTATTCACGCCTTTTCGCACACCCTTGATCTGCTCTATGTCGAAGACGACCCCATTTTGCGCAGTGAGATGGCTTTTTTCTTTGAGCCGTTTTTTTCCCGTATCGACATGGCAAGCAATGGCAAAGAGGGTCTGGAGCGCTATAACGAGCACTTTTATGACCTGGTCATTACCGACATCAATATGCCTGTCATGAACGGCATAGAGATGATAGAGCATATCCGTGAGATCAATCTCGATCAGAAGATCATCGCTATCTCCGCGCACAATGAGTCCGACATCTTGATCAACCTGATCCAAAGCGGGGTGAGCAGCTTCATCCTCAAACCCGTCATTCAGGAAAATGTGCTCAAGGTGCTCTACAGCGTATGCCGCGATGCCAATGCCCAGAAGGTGAACCTCGAACTCGTTGAGACCCTGAATGAACAAAGAGCGACACTTGAAAAACAGATTCGGATGCTCAGGGCCCAAACCAATGCCACGGCGGTCAAACACCAGCAGATAGAGCTGCTCCTCGAAGAGGGCATCAAGGGCGAGGAGAACCTTCTTGTCAAGGAGTATTTTGAGCGTGACGAGGAGGAGGAGGACAAGGTGCTCTTTCACCCCAATGACTGCGATGAGATGCTAGAGATCATGGAAGACGGCATTGATGCGCTTTCGCGTTTCGGCAGCGACGGCAACCTCTGCCATATCGAGAAGATCGGTGAGCATTTTCGCAAAATGTCCTCTCTGCTGTATCTCTACTCCCCCTTTCTTGATCCGCTTGCACAGAGCATGGAAGAACTCGGTTCCGTCATCGTCGCCGACACACACAGGGTCAGCGATCTCTTCAGCGAGAACCAGCAACACTTTTTTGCTCTGATGGATGCGATCAGGAACGATATAGAGGGCTACCTCAAACGTTTTTCAGTCGAGAGTATGGCGATGAAAAATATTCATCATATCCACAAACCTACCTCCTTGAGTATTCAACAGGTCATCGGGCTTATTTGTCCCGAAGAGATTGATGCCGGCGAGATAGAATTTTTTTAGAACTACTGCAAAGAGCAGGAAAGGAAGTGATCTTATGACGCACGACAAGCCTGGCACACATGAGACAAAAAGAGACCTGTCTTGGCCCATGTGGATACCCTATATCATACTGCTGCTCATGCTTGCGATGACTTACAGTCTGTGGAAGATTGCCGAAAAGCACTATCAGCAGCAGGAGCAGCAGCTTTTCAAAACAAAGGTCGCCGAGGCAAAAAGCCGTATAGAAATGCGCCTGCACAACTATGAGTACACCCTCCATGCCGGACTTGCCTTTATGAACGCGAGCGATGATGTCACGCGCGCCGACTGGCAAGACTTTGACAAAACACTCCATACCAAACACTTCTACCCCGGGATTCAGGGGCTTGGCTACGCCCTTATGCTTAAACCCGCCGAGCTCAAGGACTTTGAGAAAAAAATGGCGCAGGAGTACAAAGGCTTTGGGTTTTTTCCTGCAGGAGAGCGTTCGGAGTACAGCGCCATCGTTTATATTGAGCCTCAGGATGCACGCAACAAGGCCGCCCTCGGTTACGACATGTACTCCGAGCCGACCCGGCGCGAAGCGATGCAGCGTGCCCGTGATCTGGGTGTTATCGCCGTCTCGGGCGGGGTGAAACTGGTGCAGGAGATTGACGAGAATATGCAGCAGGGCATTTTGATGTATGCGCCCCACTACAAACGCGGTGCGCAGACCCAGACCCTTGCACAACGCCGAGACGCCCTTTTGGGCTATGTTTACAGCCCCTTTCGTCTGAAGGATCTCATGGCAGGAACCCTGGAGGACTTTGAGGGAGTCGATTTTGAACTTTATGATGTGAGCGATGCGGCCTCGGGCAATTTACTGTACCGCTCATTTGACATCGCTAAGGAGCACAGGGCACACCTGAGGGCATCCGAGCTTATAGTCGTAGGCGGCAGAGAGTGGAGGTTCGAGTTTAGGTGTGCTGAAGAGCTGCACCTTCAGCACCCCGATAATGAACCCCTTCTCTTCGCTCTCTTTGGCCTCATCATCTCCCTTCTGCTCTTTTCGTTTTTGTATTACCTCGTGCGCAGTCGCCAAAAACTAAACACGATCAACGCAGAGCTGCTTGTGAGTGGTCTGTGGCTCGAGGCTCTTTTAAAATCGAGTACGGAGGGCATCCATGTTCTTAACCGGCAAGGAGAGCTGGTCGCCTGGAGCCGCTCCTTTTTGCAGATGCTCGGCTACAGTGAGAGCGAAGCAGCAGGGCGGGGTATTATGGACTGGAGCACGATGCACGAGGCGGAAGTGATCCTTGGCAATGCGGGGCATAATGTTGATGAGCAAAGACTCATCAACACCCTCTACCGCAATACAAAAGGAGAATCGATCGATGTGGAGCTTGCAATAAGGGCCATTGAGATCAGAGGCGAACACTACCTCTACTGCTCCAGCCGCGAGACCACCCAGCGTAAAATAGAGCTCAATGAGCTCTATCTCTTCCGCGAACTTATTAACAGCTCCAACGACATGATCTTCATCCTCTCGCTCGAAGACGGGGAGATTGAGTTTGCCAACCAGGCAGCTATCGACCTGCTCGGCTACAGCTTCGCGGAGATGAAAGCAATGGGGATCAGCGGCTTTAGGCGTCCCTTGGATGAAAAAGCGCACGAAGGCTTTATCTCGCATCTGCAAGAGCTCAAAGCGAAGCAGAAGATGACAGACTATGCTATTGTGACCTGCAAGAACGGAAGGGAAATTCTCATAGAAGCGAATGCGCGTGCGCTCAGCTATGAGGGGCGGGGGTACAATATCGCAATTGTCCGCGACATCAGCAAACGAAAAGAGGCCGAAGACGCGATCTTGAAAGAGAAAGAGGCGGTCAAAAGATACCTTGACATCGTTGATGTTATGATCCTGGTACTGGACAAGGACAAAAATGTCGAGCTTATCAACCGCCGCGGATGCGAGATTATCGGCTACTCCGCCGAAGAGGTGATCGGCAAGAACTGGGTGGAACATTTTATTCCCGAGCGTTTCCGCCAACAGGTTAAAGTCGTGGGCAGTAGGCTCCTTTCTAATGAAAAAGAGTCTGTCGGCAGATTTGAAAACCCCGTGTTAACAAAAAGCGGCGAAGAGCGTCTTATTGCATGGCGCAACACCTTTTTAAGTGACGAGAAGGGCAATGCCATCGGCATTTTGACCTCGGGCGATGACATCACTGAACGTAAAAAGACCGAAAACGAGCTGCTTCGTCTCTCGCAGGTCGTCGGGCAGAACCCCTATCCTGTTATCATCACGGATGAAAAGGGCTGCATCGAGTATGTTAATGCTGCCGGTGTCGAGCAGAGCGGCTACAGCAAGGAGGAGCTGCTCGGAAAGAACATGAACATCTTCAACTCGGGCTTGCACACCGAAGAACTCTATCAAGAGTTGTGGAGGACAATCAAGGAGGAGAGATCTGTCTGGAAGGGGACCATTGTCGACAAGATGAAGAACGGGGAGCTGCGCGACTGCCGCTCGACCATCTTCCCTCTTTTTGACAAGAAGGGAAGAATCGTCAATTTTGTCTCGTTTAAAGAAGACATCACCGAAAGAAAGATCAAAGACAAGCTCTTTGTGATGCAGACGCGACAGGCGCAAATGGGAGAGATACTCTCTATGATAGCGCACCAGTGGCGTCAGCCCCTGGCCACCATCAACGCAATATCGGGAAAGATCCGCATGCGCGAGATCTTTCAAGAGAAGGAGGAGTCGGTCTTGGTGGAAGACCTCTGCAAGATAGAAGAGCAGAGCCTCTACCTCTCGCAAACCATTAGCGATTTCAGGGACCTCTTTCATCCGGACAGGCCCAAAGAGGAGATAAGGCTGCGCACCATTATCGCCAGGGCTGCTGACCTGCTTGATCACTCCATCAAGGCTTACGGGATAACACTTGAGCAAGATGGCGATGAGGAGGTGAGGGTGCTCACCTATGCCAACGAGGTACTGCAGGTACTTATTACGCTCATAAGGAACTCGATCGATGCCTTTGTAGAAAATGAGATCACAGAGCGTCGCATTTCGCTCACGGCCGGCAGGAATGAAGCCTTTGCTACCATTTCTCTTAGCGACAACGCCGGAGGAATCAAAGCAGAGGCATTGCAAAAGATATTTCTTCCTTATTTTACGACCAAAGCCCCTGCGCACGGAACCGGACTGGGGCTTTATATGAGCAAGATGCTCATAGAAGAGCATTGTGAGGGCAAGATAGAAGTGGAGGTCGACGGGACCTCGGGTACGGTATTTACCCTCTCATTACCATTGCCAAAGGAGCCAAGATGAATTTTAAAGAGAGTGTTCGCGCGCTTGCAGAACAAGCCAAAGGGTTTAGTGTTTTGTATGCAGAAGACGACCGTCTGATCCGGGAACAGACCTGTGACATCCTCCGTATGATCTTTTCCGGCGTAGAGACGGCCTGCAACGGAAAAGAGGGCCTGAAACTCTACAAAAAAAGAAGGCACGATCTGGTCATAAGCGATATTCTTATGCCCGAGATGAACGGGCTGGAGATGATAAAAGAGATCAGAGCGATCAATCCAAGGCAATGTATCATGGTCAGCTCGGCCTGTGAAGAGACCTGTTATCAGCTCCAATTGAAGGCGCTCGATGTTTCGCATTTTATTTTAAAACCTATAGAGATCGAACAGATGATAGAGGCCCTGCACGCTCTTGTAATTTCAAAGGCCTAGGCGTCTGTCGGATTCATGCCCAATTGGCTGTATGTCAATGACAGGCTCCTGGCCTCAGGCAGTGGCCAAAAACTCCGAGATCTCTTGCTGTGCCTGGATGAGCATCTTTTCGAGTTCTTTGCCAAGAGCGGCGTAATCGCAAGGCTGTGCCTGTCGAGCGGCGGCTTCGATGCGGCTGCTCAGATCTTCTATGGATTTGAGCCGCAGGCTTCCCGCTGCACCTTTGATCTTGTGCGCGGTGTTTTCTATCTCGGTGTAATCGCTCTTTGCAATAGCCGCTTCGAGTTCTTCGATATAGGGCGGAGAGGTTTTTAGAAAGAGTGCTAGAAGCTTGTTGATCACGGTTGAGGGCAGAGAGAGCTCCTGGCGGATGGCCTGCATGTTTAAGATCGTCGAAGCGCTTTTTTGCACAGGCACTGCTGTCTCCTCTGGTATGAGAGGCTGTGTTTCGGCGGCAAGGAGATAAAGCGACAAAAGGGCAATAAGCTCTTCGCGGACAAGGGGTTTTGCCAGGTAGGCATCGAAGCCTTTTGCGATAAAACTCTCCCTGTCTCCCTCCATCGCATTGGCGGTCAGGGCCACGACGGGGCTTGTCAGTTTTTTTGCTTTGATCTGCCTCATCGCCTCGACGCCGCCCATCACCGGCATATTTACATCCATGAAGATAAGGTCAAAGGCCTCATGCTCGAGCCGGTTTAGTGCCTCGAGGCCGTTTTCGACGATGACCGTGTCGAGGCTGAACTGCCTAAGGTACTCGTCGATGACCATCTGGTTAACGCGGTTGTCCTCCGCGACAAGGACTCTTCCGACAAAACGTACCGGGCCATCGGGGCTTTTCGCGTCGCTGTCTTGAGCCTGTTCGTCGCAGATTTTAAAGCTTGGCTCAAAATAGAATTCGCTTCCCTTCCCCTCTTCGCTTTTGACCTTAAGCTCGCCGCCCATCAAGGCGACGAGCTGCGAGCTGATGGAGAGACCAAGGCCTGTGCCGCCGAAGTTTCGGGTGATGGAGTTGTCGGCCTGGGAAAAGGCTTCAAAGATCTTTGCCTGTTTGGAACGGGGTATGCCTATGCCCTTGTCCTTGATACCGATGCGTATCTGCGTCGCCTCCTCGCTGCGCGAAAGGCAGCGGGCATAAAAAAGGACCTCTCCCTCCTCGGGGGTAAACTTGAGCGCATTGTTCAGGAGGTTTGCGACGACCTGACCGAGGCGAAGGGTGTCAAAAACTAGACAGTGGGGGATCTCGGGATCAAACACCGTACTAAAGTGTATCTGCTTTTTCTGCGCAGCCACGGTAAAAAGTTGGGCCATGGCCTCAAGCTCGACAAAGGGATTGTTGGGCTTGAGCTCAAGCTCTGATTTGCCGCTCTCTATCTTGGAAAAATTGAGAATGTTATTGACAATCCCCATCAGTGCATGTGTACTGCTGTTGATGACCTCCATGTAGCGCTGCTGCTTCTCGTTCAGCCCGCTCTTGGAGAGAAGCTCGGTAAAGCCGATGATCCCGTTCATCGGGGTGCGGATCTCATGGCTCATATTGGCCAGAAAATCCCCTTTCATCTTCGCCGCGGCCTTTGCCTCGTTTTTTGCCCGGTTGAGCTCCGTGATATCCTCGCGCAGGCCGATGTATTCGCTGATGTTCCCCTCCTCATCGAGTATGGGCGCGATGGTAGTCTTGACCGTGTAGAGATCTCCCTCTTTGGTCCGGTTGTTGATAAGACCGCGCCAGATCTGCTTGGCGCTGATAGTCCTCCACATCTCTTTAAAAACTGCCGAGGGCATTTTCGGATCGCGGACAATGCTGTGCGGCCTGCCGACAAGCTCCTCGCGGCTATAGCCGCTAATCTCACAGAACATGTCGTTGACAAAGGTAATGATCCCCTCGCGGTCGGTCTTGGAGACAATGCTTGAGGAGTCCACGATAGACTTGTATTGTTCAAGCAGAAAGCTTTTTTTCTTGAGGGCAAGTGTGAGCTCTTTGGTGCGCGCTACCTCCTCGATTTTGGCAATCAGACTCTTCTTTTGCAGGGGTTTTGGCAAAAATGAGCTGATGCCGTACTCGATGCCCTGAATCAGGACATCGAGGCTCTTGAGCCCCGTAGAGAGGATGAAAGGAAGCCGGCTGTCCTGCTCACGTACACTTTTAAGGAGCTCGATGCCGCCCATCACCGGCATGTCGATATCGCTGATAATGAGATCAAGGGGGTAGCTGCGGTAGCACGCGAGTGCCTCGGCACCGTTGCCGGCCGTATAGAGGGTCTCGACCCGTCGCGCAAGTATCTGTGAGAGCTGTTCGACGATGGAGGGTTCGTCGTCAACGATGAGGATAGAGATGGGAAGTTTTTTTGGCGTATTCATTCTGGCTCGCTTTCAAGGTTTTGCTCCAGAGGGAGGCAGGCGCTAAAGCATGCTCCGAAGGCAGTGTTTCGGACGCTAAGGCTTCCTTGCATGTTTTTTTCCATAATCATTTTGGACATATAGAGTCCCACGCCTGTCCCTTTTCCCTCCGCTTTGGTCGTGAAGTAGGGCTCGAATATCCGCTCAATCACCGTTTCACTAACGCCGCCGCCATTGTCTTCGATGCTCAGGCAGAGCATCTTCTCATCCTGAGAAAGGGAGATCATGATCCAGCGTTCGCCCTCTTTGTCACACAAGATGTCATTGGCGTTGCTCAGAAGGTTTAAGATGACCTGCTGCAGTTCGTTTCGGTAGCCCATTGCCAGGTATTTGTGCTTCTGCACCCCTTCGTAGCGTATCGTGATAGCATGGCTATGCAGAGTCTTTTCCATAATATCCATCGTGTTGGCGATGGCTTCGGCGACATCAAAACGCTCTTTTTGCTTGTTGGGCTCAAAAAAGTTTCTGAAGTCGTCGATGGTTTTGGACATAAACTCTATCTGGTGCATCGCCTTCTGCGCGGTCTCTTCAACATAGCTTTCGGTCATCTCTCCGTAGGCATGGGCATCTTCAAAGTTTTGTATCATCAGGGCGAGGGTATTAAGAGGCTGTCGCCACTGGTGGGCGATATTGCCGATCATCTCGCCCATGGCGGCCATCTTGGCCTGGTTGAACATCAGCTGCTGCTGCTCGAGGTTGAGCTGCACCTGCTCTTCGACCTTGAGGGAGAGGCTCTGCTCGTTTTCTTGAAGCTGGGTCACATCGTGCCCGATAAAGATCATCTCGACAAGAGCCCCCTCGGCGTCAAATATCCCCGATACTGCGGCAGAGATGTAGCATGTGCTAGCGTCATAGCGCTCGAAGGTATAGATGTAGTTGACCGGAGGCGATTTTGGCGAGAGTCTCTGCAGGGATCTGAAAAGCTCCATGGTGGGGTTTTTGATGAGATCTCGCAAGAGAATCGGTTTGAACTTCTCTGCTTTGAGACCAAAGACAAGCTCGGAAAAACGTGCATTGACGTAGACCGCGTGCAGGTCGGGAGAGAACTTCATGTAGAGGGTGGAGTTTACGATGGCATCATGGTAGAGGTCAAACTTGCACTGCTCCCGCTCAAGCAGATGGCGCTGGCTCACCGCGTTCATCATGTTGTCGATCTTTAGCAGCACCTCCTCGACGATGTAGGGCTTTCGGATCAGGTCTTTGACACCATGCTTGATAACCTTGGCGATCTTGTTGCTGTCGTTGCTTCCCGTGAGGATCATCACTGGAATATTTTTGAAGGCCTCGTTGCGACGAACCTTGGCAATGAGGCCAAAGCCGTCCATTACCGGCATCTCAAGGTCGGCGATCAGGGCGTCTATGGGGTACTTTTTCATCAATTCATAGGCCTCCTTGCCATCAGCAGCACTGAGCACCAAAAAGCCGCGGCTGCTCAGGAGGAGCTCAAGATGGTTGCGGATAAAATGCGAATCGTCCACCACCAGAAGGGTCTGGCGGCTGTTTGAGTCGACCTGGCGGATCATGCGGCGGATGCTCTCAATGATGTCATCAAAATAGCGGTCTTTGATGATGTAGTCGACTATTCCGAAGCCAAACATCCTGTCGCGCCTGAAAGAGTCGCGGTCCGTCGTCATGACGATCACGCGGGCATCGGCGTGCTTGGCATAGGGCATCAGCATCTCTCCCTCTCCATCAGGAAGGATGAGGTCTAGAAGAATGTAGTCAAAACGGTGGCTCTGAATCTGTTCGACGGCCGTGAAAAAGTCAAAGGCTTGTTCGACATTGTGGCCGTCCTCTTCGAGGCACTTTTTCAAGTTGTTGCTGATGAGTTTTGAGTCTTCAACGATCAAAATATCATAGTTCACTGCCACTCTCCTTTTGTGTCGGCTCATGCCGGTCAAGCTCTATCGTAAAACAGGCTCCCTGCGCGTTGTTGTGTGCACTGAGGCTGACTCTATCGTTCCGGCAGTAGACGCACCGACGATCTGGGCCTTGGGGTAGGCCAGTGCAAGGGCATCAAGTGCCTCGCTGTCTTCGAGTGCGCTGACGTCTGCAAAAAGCAGGATTAGCTGCACCGCCTGAGCCTCTATCGGCGTATTCTCAGGAGTGTGCCAGCTGTTCTTATCCCAAAAAAGTTCTGCACTTAGCATTTTTCATCCATTCCTTCAAATTGTGCATAGATCTCGCGGACACGCCCGATGTTGGCGACAAAGAGCTCCACAAGGCGGGGGTCAAAATGCTCCCCCTTCTCTTTTTGTATGAGCTCCATCGCCTCCTCAAAGCTCCATGCCCTTTTATAGGGGCGCACGGAGGTGAGAGCGTCAAACACATCTCCTAGAGCAACAATACGCCCAAACAGAGGGATCTCTTCGCCTTTGAGTCCCTTGGGATAACCTTTGCCGTTATACTTTTCATGGTGGCTTTCTGCCACAACGGCGCCCGCCTGAAGGTAGGGGTTGGCACTGTTTTCAAGGATGTTGTAGCCGATGGTGCTGTGCTCCTTCATTATCTCAAACTCCTCTTCGCTCAGTTTTCCGGGCTTGAGCAGGATGGCATCTGCTATGCCCACCTTGCCGATGTCATGCAGGGGAGCGGCATAAAATAGCAGTTCCTGCTCATGCTCGCTCAAACCGCAGAGCTCGGCGAGCATCTTGGAGTAGTGGGAGACGCGCGCGATGTGGCTCCCGGTTTCAGGGTCCTTGTACTCCGCAGTTCGCGAGAGGGTATTCAGGGCTTCGAACTGGCTCTTTTCAAGGGCCTGCGTCGCTTTGGCGACCTCGATTTTCAACTCCTCTGCAAAGGCTTTTTGCAGTTTTATCGATTGCCGGAGAGAGAGGATATTCTCGAGTCTGAGCTGGAACTCCGCCACGGAAATGGGCTTGGTCAAAAAGTCGTTGACCCCGATTTTCAATGCCTGCAGCTTGAGCTCATGGTCCCCGCTTGCCGTGATCATGATGCTCATCAGCTCCGGGTGGAGTGTTTTGACGCTACTGAGCAGTTCCAGACCGTTCATTCCGGGCATGTTGAAGTCAGTGATGAGCAGGTCCGCATTATGCGTCTCGAACCATTGCAGGGCCTCGCGGGGGTCAAAAAAAGCGACAGGCTCATGTCCCATCTCTTTGGCGATCTCTTCAAGAAGCAGTACATTAACGGGTTCGTCGTCCACAATTACCAGGTGCAATTCATTTTTCATTGTTCGTTCTCCGTGTTTTCTTTGCTGATGGCCACTCTGTTCCTGCCCTCGTCTTTGGCCTGGTAAAGCGCACTGTCTGCGCGCTTTAAAAGCGCCTCATGGTCTTCAAGTGTTGCATCAAAGGCGGCGACACCGAAACTGGCCGTCACGCTTATGCCCTCAAGGCGTAAGGCTTCGATCTGCGCGCGAAGTTTTTCCGCCTTGAGGGCAGCATCGGCTCTCTTGCAGTTGTCCAGGATGAGAATAAACTCCTCACCCCCGAATCGTGCGGCAATGTCCTCTTTCCGCACGCTCTTTTGCAATATCTTTGCTATTGCCTTCAAGACCTCGTCGCCCATAAGGTGGCCAAAGGTGTCGTTGACCTCTTTGAAATGGTCGATGTCGATCATGACGATGCAGAGTTCTTCGCCATGGCGCTTGGCGTGGGAGACCTTTCGTTTGAGTGCATCGCACATAAAATGGCGGTTGCTAAGGCCGGTGAGATGGTCGTGCGTTGCCATAGCAAGAAGCATGTCGTGCTGGCGCTTGAGAGTGATCTGTGTTCTTACCCGTGCCTTTGCTATAGAAGGGCGTATGGGCTTGACGATGTAGTCCACTGCACCAAGGCTGAGACCATACTCCTCATCCTCTGCCATATCTTTTCCGCTGACAAAGATGATGGGGATGTTCGCCGTGCAGCTTTGGAGCTTGAGCAGTTTGAGGACCTCGTAGCCACTCATATCGGGCATTTCGATATCGAGCAGAATAAGATCGGGAAGGGGCTCCTGCGTTGCAAGCTCAAGGGCCCTCGAGCCGCTTGTGGCAACTTTGAGGGCGTACTCGTCCTTGAGCAGATGGGCCAGGGTCTGCTCATTGCTGGGGACATCATCGACCACTAAAATTACCGCGCGTTTATTCATTCTTAATCCAGTCCTGAGATGAGATTTTCTATCATGGCCAAGGCCTTTGCTGTTTCAAAACGTTCTATATGTAGACGCAAGACCAGCATCTTTTCGTTAAAGGCCTCGTCAGCACAGCCTGTAAACAATTTCATATGTTCGGTGTCGATGAAGCTTCCTGCGATGAGCTGTTTTTTGAGCTCTTCGAGTGCAATGGCTATCTGCAAAGAGTCGAGGCATTTTTTGCGTTTTGACTGGGAGGGCTGCTGCGCGTTTGTCGTGCTCAGATGTGTCAGCAATTCGCCCAGGGCCTCTTTGAGCGGTGTAAGCAGCTGCGTGCATTCGTTGTTTTGGCCATTTTTTGCCGCAAATTCCATCTCTTTTGCCAGGGCCTGAAGTTTATGCGCGCTGATGTTGCCGGCGGAGCCTTTGAGCGAGTGGGCATGCAGGCAGACGGCGGAGAGATCACCCTTGTCCATCGCTGCAGTCAACTCCCCCACCATCTTTTCGCTCTCGCCGACAAAAGAGTCAAGGATCTTCATTAAGAGCGATTCTTTGCCCCCCATACGCCCAAGGGCTTCGGCCCGGTCCCAGATGGTATCGCTTTTTTTCGGCGGAGTGACGCGGACCGTGTCACGAAGGGTTTGTCCGGGGTTTTGGCCCAGCAGCCAGGTCAGAAGGGCTGTTTTCAAAACGTTTAGATTGATGGGCTTACTGACGTAGTCGTTCATGCCCGAGAGGAGACATTTCTCACGGTCTCCGCTCATCGCATTGGCAGTCATCGCAATAATCGGAATATTTTTGTTTGCTTCGCCCGCCCGGCCTTCGCGTATGGCCGTCGAGGCTTCGTAGCCGTCCATATTGGGCATCTGGCAGTCCATCAATACGAGCGTATAGGGGACAGTTTCAAGGCCGAATTTCAAGGATTCAAGGGCTTCAGAGCCATCATTGGCGATGTCGGCCTTGAGGCCTATCATCTCGAGCATTCCCTGTGCGACCATTTGGTTGGTCGGGTTGTCTTCAACAAGGAGCAGGCGCGTATTTGAAGGCCATTCCACCGCTTCGCTTGTTTCATCGAGGGTGCTGATGTAGTCTTTTGTAACAATTTCGCCGGCACCCTCGAGGGCTTCAGCATTATCCAAGAGCACCCTCAGGGCTTTGAAAAGGTCATTTGTTGTTGTCGGTTTGGCAAAAAAGGCGTTAAATCCCATCCGGGCAAAGCGCTTGGCATCGTTGCGTGAGCCAAGGGAGGTCATCATTACCAGTTTCATGTCATTGCAGGCTGTGATCTCGCGGATCTCGCGGCCGAGCTCCGCCCCGTCGATGTTGGGCATCTGCATGTCGAGCAGGGCAATGTCATAAGGCGGGGTGTGTCCCTGCGAAATGCGGATGCGGCAGTAATCAAAGGCGATAAGAGGATCTTCGGCCTCGTACACTTCCATGCCCCAGAGTTCAAGCTGTGCCCGCACTACCGCACGGTTGGTGTCGTTGTCATCGACGACGAGCACGGAGCGGCCTTTGACCGAGACGTCAGGAAGTGTCAGTGCAGGCTTGTTGCTAAGCCCAACCCTGATCTTCATATGAAAAGTACTCCCCTCGTACTGTGTGCTTGTCGCATGAATAGAACCGCCCATCAGCACGCAGAGCTGTTTGGCGATCGCAAGGCCTAAGCCTGTGCCCCCATATTTTCGTGTGGTGCTGGTATCTGCCTGGGTAAAACTCTCAAAGAGGGTATCGATTTTGTCAGCGGGAATTCCGATGCCGGTGTCGCGTACCTCAATGAAGAGCTCTCCATGGCCTTCGTCGCTCTCTTCGAGCCGCACTCTGATGACAATCTCGCCGCGGTGGGTAAATTTGACCGCATTGTCGACGAGATTGGTTAAGATCTGACGCAGGCGTCCCGGGTCGGTGATGACATTTTGCCGTTTAAGCTGCGTGGTGTCCAAGATGAGCTCCAGCCCCTTGTCCTGGGCTTTGAACGAGATCGCTTCGGCAAAATCTCCCAGCTCCTCGCGCAGGTTGAACTCGATCATCTCGAGTTCCATTTTTCCCGCTTCGACCTTGGAGAAGTCAAGAATATCGTTGATCAGCCCCAACAAAGAGTTCGCGCTGCCGCTGGCCAGATTCAGCTGATGGCGCTGGGTTTCATCCAGTTGGGAGTAAGAAAGCAGCCCGAGCATGCCCAAAACCCCATTCATCGGGGTGCGGATCTCATGGCTCATGGTCGCTAAAAACTCGCTCTTAGCCCGCGCGGAGGACTCGGCAATATCTTTGGCTGCAAGAATTTCCATCTGGGCTTTTTTGCGTTCGCTGATGTCAAGAAAAGTGGCAACGGCCCCGACAAAGGCCCCTTCGCGCATCATAGGATAGGACCAATACTCAACAGCTACGCTGCTGCCGTCACGGCGCCAAAAGACCTCGTCATCGGCATGCGAAGGCGCATGGGTTATGTTGGCCTTGTACATCTTGCATTTCGAAGCCGGATAGGGCGAGCCGTCTTCGTGCGAATGGTGGATGAGAGAGTGGATGTGCTTTCCCAGAACCTCTTCTTCGTTTTCAAAGCCGAGCATGCGTAAAAAAGAGCGGTTGACAAAAGTACAGTTACCGTGTGTGTCAATCCCGTATATCCCCTCTGCCACGGAGTTCAGAAGTGTCTGCAAGGTCCCTTCTTTTTCGGAAATGAGCATTTCGGCATTTTTTCGCGCGGTGATGTCGGTGCGGATGGCGATGTATTTTACCGGTTTGCCCTCACCGTTTAAAAAAGGAACGATGCTTGTGTCCACCCAGTAGAGCCTTCCGTTTTTGGCCTTGTTGCATACCTCGGCATGCCATGTCTCTCCCTGGCTGATGGTGTGGTACATGTTTGTCCAAAAGGCTTTGGGATGAAAGCCTGATTCGATAATGTGGTGGTTGGCGCCGAGAAGTTCTGCTTCACTATAGCCGCTTATCTCTTCAAATTTTTGGTTGACATAGGTGATGGTGCCTTTGACATTCGTGATCGTCACGATGGAGTGTGCGTCAAGGGCATGTTTTTGCTCTTCCAAAGAGCTGAGCGCCTCTTTTGCTTCATGGGCAAGGCTACTAAGTGCACGCTCGTTTTCTTCTTGTGCCTGGATAAGGCGGTTGAACACCATCGCAAACTCACCAATCTCATTTTCCGAAAGTATCGCGACGCGGATATCTTTTTCCCCGCGCATATAACGGTGGCTCGCCTCGGAAAGTGCCGCAATGGGCCGGGTGATGCGTCCGGAGATAAGAATTGCCATTCCCATGACCAGAATGACGATGAGAAGGCTCAAGCCGCTGATAAGAAAGGCAAGAGTGCGAGGAACCGCCATGAGGTCCTCTTCGTCTATTTCGCTTATGTGCACCCACTTGACGCCCAGCAGGTCTACCGACTCAGCGTGTCCCATTACCATCCGCGCATCAGGACCCTGATAGCAAATAGCCATATTGAGCCTCTCTTGGGACGCAGAGGGAGGCAGGGCATGGTTCTTTTGCCAGTTGTGAAAAAGTGTCGAACTTATGCGCCGACTAAGGAGCTCCTGCGGGTCATTTATCATCGTGCGCAGGAGGCCATCCTCTCCGACAAGATAATGAGAAATGCTGCTCTTCTGCTTTGTCTCTGTGCTAGAGAGCAGTATGTCCATATCTAGTTTAAGGCCTATGACTCCTATCATTGTGGTTGAGGCATCATAAAGCGGCTGGGTAATAAAACCTGTAATCGCACCAGCGCTCGGCGCATAATGCTCCATATCTGAAAAATACGCGCCTTCATCCTCTCGGGTTTTACGAAACGCAGCCGCAAAGCGGGTGGCGGCATAGTCCCCGCTGATGAGGTTGGTCCCCAGGTCGGATTCTTTGGCGACGGTGTAGAGGATGTTGCCCTCAAGGTCGATCAGGAAAATATCGTGAATGTGGGCAAAGTGTTTTTTAGCCACTTCCAGAAGGTCTGTGTGCTGGGCGGTGAGTGCGGCATATGCGGGGCTTTGGACATAGGTTTTCAGACTGAGGCCGCTGTTTTTATGTTCGCGGTGAAGTGCCGAAAAAAGAGCCTTTGTCTCCTTGAATTTTGACCATCCCTGTATGTCTCTATGGGTCTCGTAAAAACGCTTTAACAGGCCCTCTACCTGCTGAACAGAGCTGTCCTCAAGTTTGACGCGCTGCATCTGTTCAACGTTTTGGATGGTTTTTTCATAGGTATACCAGGAAACCGAGACAAAGGGAAAAATTGCCAGAAGAAAAAACCAGACGATCAAAGAGGAACGAATAGAGCGGTTGGTGCCACCTGCCCATGCTGCCGCCTTGCGTATGTGTTCGCGTACCATTCTCATTTCCTAAGCTTAGAAATCAAATATATCCCCGAGGTCCTCTGCTGATCCTGCCTGTTCGTCATCCATGCTCAATATATCTTCGATGGTTTGTGCATTGACGAGTATGGTGTCATCCATGTAGTGCACACTGCTCGCGCCTTTGACAAAGATAAGCTCTATCCATCTGCCCAGGTCGCGTCCGAATGCGCTGCACATCGGCGCAAGGTCATTGGATTTTTCGATAAATCTCTCTACTTGGGCTGCAATGACGCTGCCCAATCTTCCCAGTGCCACAGAGATAGGGTAGCTTTGGGTATAGCCTGCGCTCACGCTGCTGATCTGCTGCAGGTTTGCAGCGATCTCTTCGACCTCAGTGCCATCGATGGCGCTGCCGACGATCATCATCAAAGAGTTGAGCTTGCCGACGTACTCTTTGAGATCGAGCAGGTCCTCGGGGTCCATGTAGTCATAGACTTGAATCGTCTCCTCAGCGGGGGTATAAACCGCTGCTTGTACAGGCTCTGCTTTTAAAGCAGGCGTGGCAGGTACTTGTGTCAAGGGACGCTGGACGCGGATGCAGAGTTTGTCTGCGTCCATTTTATAGTCAGTAACGATGGGGTTTTTAAGCATGATGAGCGTAATGATTTTGGGGTTGATGTTTTCAAGTCCCACAAGGGTGAGGTAAAGCTCATCCAGGGACTCCTCTACCGCAATGCTCGGCTTTTCACCCATGTTGACAGCCACGGCAGCGACGGCGTAGAGTGTTCGCGTCGCATCGCTGAGCTCTTCGCTGCGTTCGGGAGATTCGAGCAGGTAGTACTCCCAAAACTCGGCAAGTTCATCGTCGTTGTGCACATAAAAAAGAAATTTACGGCTGAAAATATCACTGCTAAAGAGATTTTCAGGCGTGAGGTGATCTTTTTTGTGCACGCTGCTACGCGAGGCGATGAGGGAAAAGTAGATGCTCATACGTGCCGCAAATATGTCGGCATTGATAGGTTTGGGAATGTAATCCTCCGCGCCGTTTTGAATTATCTGGCGCTGGCGTTCACCGTCATCAACCGCCGAAACAGCAACGATCATTACCTTGGCGTCAAATCCGCGAATTTGCCGAGTCGCTTCGATACCGTCCATCTGCGGCATCATGATATCCATCAGGATGAGGTCATAATGTATCTTTTGTGCAGCCAGACATGCCTCATTGCCGTTAGCGGCTTCGTCAAGACTCAAGGCTACCTGATTGTCCTCCGCATAATCTTCTAAAAGTGCCCGCAGGAGCATTCTGTTGTTTTCATTATCGTCGACTATTAATATTTTTTTCATAGTTTTATCCGTTTGACATATGAGTACATCTAAGTTCCTGAATGTTTAGATAAGTTTGCAATAGTAGTTGAACTTAACTTAAAAACCAAAATTCCCTCTAATAAGAACGCCTAAGCATCCTAGAAATCAAAAATGTCATCAAGCTCTTCATCGCCCTTTGTGCTGGGCTGCAGGAGGGAGTGGAGCATGTTGGCGTTGCTGGTGATGGAGTCGTTGAGGAAGTCGACGCTCGGCGCGCCCTCGTAAAATATCTTGTTTTTCCAGAAGATGAGGTCGTTGACAAAGGCGTTGACAAAGTCAAAGAGCTGGGAGGAACTCTCGCTGAAATTCTCATGGTTGTGCGCTATAGCAGAAGAGAGCTGTTTGAGGGCATTGGAGAGGACGTAGCTGTCGTTGGATATGGAGAGAATAGAACCCATTTCATTGAAGCAGCTGCAAAGTTCTTCGATATCGGAGGCTTCAAGGCTGCTGTTTTCCATCATGAGGATAAGCGAGCGGAGTTTGAGAAGGTAGTCCTCAAACTCTTGCAGCTCATCGGGTTCGAGGATAGCAAATGTCCTTTTCTCTTCATCTTTGGGTGTTTGCATTATGATAGCATTGGCGTTTTGCGCCGGGGCGGCTATAGCAGGCGCGTCCGGCAGAAGTACTTCGAGCTCTTCGGGCGGCATCTTTGCGAGTGAAAAACTCAGAATGTTCTCCTTGCACAGATACTCTGCCTGCTCGTAATGCTTCGCCAGCAGGGCGCTAATCTTGACGCATCCCAACATCTTGATGTTGTCGAGCGTAAAGTAGAAATGCTCGGTGTCTTCTTCGATCACAATATGGAACTTGTACCTGTTTTGCAGCTGAAGCATGCCCAGACGGTAGACGAAACGGACAAAATCGCTTATATGTTCGATGTGACGCTGAAAGTCAAAGCGCATCAGTATCGCCTCCCAAAACTCCGAAAGATCTGCATCGGTGGCCACGGTGAAGTCTATGTGGTAGTTATAGGCCTTTGAGGTGAAAAGGTTGCGCGCCTTTGCCTTGTTGCCAATGTGGTTTCGGGTTTTGAGCAGCTTCAGATAATTGCGCAGGCGGTTTTTGAAGAGGAGGGCATTAAGAGGCTTTGTCATATAATCTTCGGCCCCGTTACGCAGCATCTGTTTTTGTTTCTCCTCATCCCCGTAAGCGGAGACAGCGATGATCATTGTCTTGGGGTGCGCGGCTTTGATCTGTTTGGTCGCTTCGATGCCACCCATGATCGGCATCATCAGGTCCATAAAGATAATGTCGATCTGCTGCATCTTGCACAGCTCCACCGCCATCTGTCCATCACTGGCGCTAAAGATTTCGATAGGCTCGTCCTGCTCCTGGGCATACTGGCTTACGAGAAGCCGGATCACTTCGAGATTGAGCTCATTGTCTTCGACGACTAAAATATTTTTTTTCATTAAAAACCCAGTTTTTAGAGGTGCCCTAAAGTATTTTTTGTTGATACGAAACCGATTATAATAGCGGTAGAATCTTAAAAAATTGTTAAATTATACCTATTTATAAAAAACAACAACTTTATGGCAATTAAAGCAAAAGTTTTGGTATATTATAAGAAAATGTTTTGATTTTAAATATTTATACTAGGGCATCAGCCAATGGGAACAGTAAATAATGCGAAGCACTAATTATCTTTATGAGACCACAGAGAAGATGCTTTCCTGGCTTGAGCAAGAGTGGGGTTCGGGTTCATTGGGACAGATACTGGTACAGATATTTGACGGGGTACTGGACAAAAAAGCACTGGCTGAGATCACCAGGAGCATCAAGGCCCATTTTCCCCAGGCGCATATCATCGGCACATCGAGCTGCGGAGAGATCCTTGAGGGAAGCGTACATGAGAAAAAGACGCTTATCAGCATCAGCGAATTTGACAAAAGCCGGGTAAAGACTTTTAGCGGCAGCGGCAGCGGGGCTTATGAAACCGGAAAAGAGATGGCTGCGTCATTACTGCAGAGTGATACCAAATGTGTCATCCTTTTTATGGATAGCCTGCACTACAGCGGCGACGAGCTTTTGCGCGGCTTTAACGAGGCCGGCGGCGAAGAGGTCCTTGTCGTGGGAGGAAGCGCGGGGGACAACTTTTTGTTTGATACGCCCTTTGTCATCCACGGTACACAGATCATTCCCGGCGGAGTCGTGGCTGCAGCACTGAGCGGGAGTGAGCTTCGTTGTTTTACGGACCACAATTTTGGCTGGAGGCGCATCGGCAAAGGTATGGAGGTGACGCGCTCACAGGGGAACTGCATCTATGAGATCGACGGGGAGATCGCGCTGAATCTTTACGCGAAGTATCTGGGCAAAGAGACCATAAAAAACATTCCCGAGTCTATCATCGAGTTTCCGTTGGTCTTTGAACAGGAGGGGGTAGAGATAGCCCGTTCTGCAGTAGGAAGCACGCCGGAGGGCGCTCTGTGCTTTTCCTCGCATATTCCCCAGGGGAGCAGGGTCTATTTCGGCATCGGCGACGAAAGCGCCGCCATAGACAACACGGCCGAGATCTATGCCCGGGCGCAGCAGCAACCGCTGGAGTCGCTTTTTGTCTACTCCTGCGGAGCAAGAAAGCTGTTTTGTGACAAGAAGATGCAGACGGAGTACACGGCATTGGCGCAGCTGGCACCGCAGGCAGGCTTCTTCTCTTACGGGGAGTTTACCCGAAGCGGGGGAAAGAACCGATTTTTCAACATCAGCAGTGTGATCCTGGGGCTCTGTGAAAGCAGCGTCGTGCCAAAAAGAAAAAAATCAGACCCTCTGCAAAGCGCACCGAGGCGACGATCCACAGCAGTTATGCATCATCTAGTAGAGGCAACGACCAAGGAGCTAAGCAAACAGCTCGAAGAGAGCAGGGTTTCGATCTCTTTGCTTAGCCAGTATAAAAATGCACTCGATAAATCGATCCTGGTTTCCAAGACAGACACCCGCGGCATCATCATCTACTCAAATGACCGTTTTTGCGAACTCAGCGGCTACTCGAAAGAGGAGCTTGTGGGTCAGCCGCACAGCATCGTCCGCCATCCCGACACCCCATCCTCAGTGTTTGAAGAGATGTGGAGAGAGCTAAAATCAAATAAAACATGGACAGGAATGCTTCAAAACCGCAACAAAGACGGCTCGAGCTACTATGTCCACGCCTCCATTTTTCCTGTTTTGGACAAGGACGGTGAGGTCTTTGAGTACCTCGCGCTGCGCGAAGACCTGACCGCGATGATTCAGTATGAGAGAAACTTGGAAGAGCGCCAGCGGCGGCTGCACCAGATTTTGGACAACCAGGAGAGCATTGTAGCCCTGACCACGAAGCATGGAAAGGTCACTTTTTTAAACAAGAAGTTCTTCGACTGCTTCGACTTCACAGACGTGGACGATTTTCTAAGCGAGTTTGACTGCATCTGCGATCTTTATGTCGATGAGAAGGGGAGGAGGATCGGCTGCAGCGACAGCGAGTGCCACCTTTCGGAGTTTGCGCATGATGAGGAGGAGATACTCCAGCAGGAGTATATGCTCGACAAAAATGGCAATATTTTGACCTTCCGTGTGCGCACCAAACGGATCTATTTCAACCAAGAGGAGATGTACATCTCCACGCTGACCGACATCACCGAACTTGAAAACGCACGCCTTCGCGCAGAAGAGGCTAAACATGCGAAGTCCGATTTTCTGGCCAACATGAGCCATGAGATCAGAACGCCGATGAACGGGATCATCGGTTTTGCGGGTCTGCTGAGTGAGACCTCGCTCAGCGAGGAGCAGCACCACTACCTCGACATCATCAAAAATTCGACCAATATGCTCCTGGGGGTCGTCAATGAGATACTCGACTACTCCAAGATAGAGCAGGGCAAGCTGCACATCAATCTGATCGAGGTCAACCTCTTCAAAGAGATGGAACTGCTCTACATGAACTACCTCTCCACCGCACAGAGCAAAAACATTGCCTACTATCTCGACGTGGATCTTGCTATAGCAGAGTGTTTGCAGGCAGACGGACTGCATCTCAAGCAGGTGCTCTCGAACCTGATTAACAATGCGCTAAAGTTCACTATGCCGGGGCAGAAGGTAGGGATTAGTGCCAAGCTGCTCCAGGAGAGTGCTGCTTCGCAGCAGATAGAGTTTTCGGTAGAAGATACGGGAATCGGCATTAGCGAAGCGCGGCAGGAGAAGATCTTTGAAGCCTTTGCCCAGGAAGACAGCTCGACGACGCGTGAGTTCGGCGGTACAGGTCTGGGTCTTAGCATCAGTTCCTCTCTGGTCGGGCTGATGGGAAGCAAAATAGAGCTTAGCAGCCATAAGGACGAGGGAAGCACTTTTTCTTTCGTGCTGGAGCTGCAAAAGTGCCAGACAGAGATGCAGAGGCTTTCGGACCTGCTCAAGCAGCAGCGCATCCATCTTCTTGAAAACAGCCAGGACAGCGACCAGGTGAAAGGCTATCTTGGTGTTTTCGGCATTGAGACCAGCATGGTCTCCATTGCAAGACTGCGCGAGAGCGATAAGAACATCATCATCGTCTTTGACGAAAAAGAGGCCCTTGCCCTGCATGAGGAGCTCAAAGGAGAGCAGCTTCTGCTTGTTTGTATCGACCCGAAGTCTCAGCTGATACCATTGAGCTCGAACCTGCAGATGATCAACTGCTATCACTGCTGTTCGACGCGGTTGTACAATATTTTGTACCAGCATGCCGGCACCCTGTCTAAAAACTCCCCCAAGAGTCTCCCCTTTGACGGCAGCCATCTGCAGGTCCTAGTCGCCGAGGACAACGAGGTAAACCAGATACTCATCACTGAGCTTCTGGCAAAACACGGGATCTCGCCTTATATCGCGGCGAACGGGCAGGAAGCGCTCACGTACGCGAAACAAAAACATTTCGATATTATCTTGATGGACATCAATATGCCGGTAATGAACGGAGTAGAGGCGGCAAAGAAGATAATCGAAGCCGCACCTGTGAACAAGACACCGCTGATTGTAGCGCTGACTTCCAACGTGGCCGAGGATGACATCAAAGGCTTTATTGATGCGGGAATAGATGCTTTTTTGGGTAAACCGGTAAATATCAGTGATCTTGAAGCCCTGTTGCGAAAATACTCTTCCATAAATAGAAAAAGTGAGAAAACGCAGGTGCCGGTGCGTGAGATCAAAGCTGCGTTGCAAAAGGCAGGCAGGATGCTGGAGCTCCCCGATGAGATCATGTGGGGGCTGCTTGAAAAATTCCTTCAGACGACAGAATATATTCTAAACGAGATGGTGCAGGCGCAAAAACAGAGCCTGCTTGAAGAGCTTTCGGCATTGGCGCACAAGCTCAAAGGCGCAAGTTCTTCGCTCTGCTTTGAAAGCATAACAAAAGTAGCAGAACAGATCGAGCAGGGTGTGAAAAACAAGCAGAAGATGGACTACACACAGGAGCTTGAAGAGCTCAGCAGACTTTTTGACGATCTCAAAAACTACTATAGCGGGGGTAAGGATGCAGAGTAAAGCTGGAGCGGACAAACAGATGCGCGAGCAGCTGCATGTTGTTGCCGTTGATGATGAAACTTTTAATCTCGAACTGCTAAAAGCAATCTCGCAGCAGACCTACCCCAATATGCTGACCTTTTCTGATCCTAAGTTAGCACTGGAGTATATCTCCTGTAATCCTGTTGATATTTTGCTGGTTGACTACATGATGCCTGACATTAACGGAATAGAATTGATGAAAATAGCGCATGCGATCAATCCTGAGATCATGACGATTATGATCACTGCGGCAGGCGATGACGAGAAGATCAAGCTCGAAGCGCTAAAGATGGGTGCGATCGATTTTTTAAAAAAACCGATCAATGCGGCGGAGTACCGTGCACGCATCAGTAATATCACCAAGCTCAAGCTCTCTCAGCTGATCTTGGATGATTTTAATCATCAGCTGCAAAAAGAGGTTGCCAAAGCTACGCAAACCCTTCTTCAGCGAGAACAAGAGGCCCTGAAAGTCTTGTCCAGTGCGGCAGAGTACAAGGATCCCGAAACAGCTAGCCATGTCGCGCGCGTGTCACACTATTCAAGACTGCTGGCACTTAAATATGGCCTGAATGAAGAGGAGCAGGAGATTGTTTTTTATGCTTCCCCCTTGCATGACATCGGCAAAGTCGGCATCAGCGATGCCATCTTGCTTAAAGCAGGCAGGCTCGATGAGGCGGAGATGGATGCGATGAAGAAGCATTGCGACATCGGCTGGAAGATCTTGCATTCAAGCCAAAACCCCTACCTCAAAGCCGGCGCAGTCATTGCGAAAAGCCACCATGAGAAGTTTGACGGCAGTGGGTATCCACAGGGACTCAAGGGCGAACAGATTCCTCTTTATGGCCGCATTACGGCTATAGCAGATGTTTTTGATGCATTGACCAGTACGCGTCCCTATAAGGAGTCATGGCCGTTTGAAGAGGCGGTTGAGTATTTGAAAGTGCAGAGTGAAAGCCATTTTGATCCTGGGCTGTGCGGACTCTTTATCGCCCATCTCGATGAGGTCCGTGCTATCTATGAAAAGTTCAAAAATGCATAGTCTTTTTTAAGCTCTGCTTTAGTTTTATCTATTTTAAGGGCACCTCTAAAAATGCACAGAAGAGCACCCCCTCTTCCTCATACAATCCCTGAAATAGCCTTTTTTTGAAGCTGTCTTTCTCTTTTTGCATCGACAAGAGTAGTAGCAAACAAGTGCAAAAAATAAAACTATACATCATATATAGTAACGATATAAACTATTAAATAATTATATTATATATTTATCTTAAGTATAAGACTCTCAAATAGATTTCGAAATAACCCACAATTGTTACAGAAGTGTTAATCAAGCATTAATAAAACTAATCTTTTTATAATCATTTAAGCATTTAATGCCTAAAATCCAAGGATTAATAAAAATAATATTAAAGAAATGGAGTAATATGCAAATAAATAATACAAGAGGGGATGAGGTAATATGCAAAAAGTAATACTGCTGTTGTTATTGTCTTTTAATATCTTGTATGCGAACGCATTGGGAATTAACGAAAAGTTGGGGGAGACAGTTCCTCTTGATCTTACCTTCATCGACGAAAAGTCAAACCGCGTGACTTTGAAACAGTTAATGGACGGAAAGCCGACGATACTTACCCTGAATTATTTCAGGTGTGCGGGTATCTGTACCCCGCAGCTCGAAGATTTGGCAAAAATGCTGGGTCGATTGCAGTTGGCTGAAAACACAGACTACAAGGTGCTTACGGTAAGTTTTGCCGAAGACGAGACGCCTGATCTTGCTGCGGCTAAACGTAAAAATCATCTTGCCTCTATGACGCGTTCATATGTGGCGGATGCCTGGCACTTTGTGATCGGGGAGAACAACAGTTCGCATGTGCTTGCAGACAAGGTCGGTTTCTCATTTGAGAAAACGGTCACTGCCCAGGGGCAGGTTGACTACATCCACGCGGCAGCATTGATCATCCTCTCGCCGGAGGGAAAGATCACGCGCTACCTTAACGGGATAGAGCAGCTTCCTTTCGACGTGAAGATGGCGCTGGTCGAATCGGCAGACGGAAGAGTCGGTCCTACCATAGCAAAAACACTGCTTTACTGCTTCTCCTACGACCCTCAAGGCAAAAAGTATGTCTTTATGTGGGAGAAGGTCGTGGGTGCTGTAATGTTGTTAATCGTATTTGGATTCTTCATCTTCCTGGTAAAAATAGGCAGAAAAGAAGACAGCAATCAAAATAAAGGAGAGAAAGATGAGTAAAAGTTATTTCGACGAAACGCACTGTGCCATTGGTCATCCCAAGAGCACTTTTATGCAGTGGATGCTTACAGTAGACCACAAACGTATCGGCCTTATGTATGCGGCTGTTATGTTTACATTCTTTTTCATTGCAGTTGCTACGGCACTTGCGATGAGATTTGAGCTGTTCGCACCGGGCGCACAGTATATGGACGGGGACACATTTAACCAGGCGTTTACGCTACATGGTGTTATTATGGTCTTCTTGTTTATTATTCCGGGGATACCGGCGGTATTTGGAAACATTGTTATGCCATTGATGATCGGGGCGAAAGATGTCTCTTTCCCGCGTCTTAACTGGTTTACATTCTGGTTGTACATCGTAGGGTGTATTGTTGCACTCTCTTCACTGTTTAATTTTTCAGACGGTGCATTCAACTTTGCGGATACTGGCTGGACATTCTATGCACCGTACAGCTTAAACACAGGCACAAACGTTATCACAACGCTGGTGGCTGCATTTATTCTTGGTATGGCGTCTATCCTTACGGGGCTTAACTTCCTTGTAACGATTCACCGTCTTCGTGCTCCGGGTATGGACTTTTTCAAAATGCCTCTTTTCGTCTGGGGTATCTACGCAACAGCATGGATCCAGCTTCTTGCAACTCCGGTTGTTGGTATCACGCTTATTCTTGCTATCTTGGAGAAGTTTTTCGGTATCGGCATTTTTGACCCGTCAAAAGGGGGCGATCCTGTACTTTTCCAGCACCTGTTCTGGATCTACTCCCACCCGGCGGTTTATCTTATGATCCTTCCGGCGTTCGGGATTATGTCTGAGATTATTCCAGTTTTCTCACGAAGAGAGGTCTTCGGTTACCGTACGATCGCGCTTTCATCGGCTTCAATCGCAGGTATCGGTTACCTTGTATGGGGTCACCACCTCTACACTTCAGGTATGTCAGACCTTGCAAAAACGATCTTTTCGTTCTTGACCTTCTTTGTTGCTGTACCGACCGGTGTCAAGTTTTATGACTGGGTTGCTACGATGTATAAGGGCAAGATCGTTCTTTCTACGCCTATGTTATGGGCGCTGGGAACGATGGTTACTTTTGCGATTGGCGGCTTGACGGGTGTTACTATCGCGATGGTCGGTGTTGATATCCACCTTCAAGATACTTACTACACGGTTGCACACTTCCACTACGCTATCTTGGGCGGGGTTGTTTTCTTGCTCTTCGCCGGTATGCACTACTGGTTCCCGCTTATTACGGGCAAGATGTATAACGAGACGCATGCCAAGATCGCGTTTTGGCTGAACTTCATCGGCTTCAATGTACTGTGGTTCCCGATGTTTATCGCGGGTTACCTTGGTATGCCACGCCGTTACTTTGACTACCTTCCTGAGTTTCAGATCTATCACCAGATCTCATTTTGGGGAGCGATCATCTTTATCACAGGACTTGCTTACATGTTCTACGTCCTTATTCAGGGATGGAGAAAAGGCGAGTCTGCCGGTGTGAACCCATGGAGAGCAACAACACTTGAGTGGCATTTGCCGACATCACCGCCACCATTAGAGAACCATACAAAAGTCCCATATGTAGACTTTAACCCATACGAGTATCACCACGGTGAGCCTGTTGTTAAGTTTGACGAAAATATGAAAAGGATTGACTAATGTCTCATGAATATGTACCAGAGATCGCGGTAGACCGCGAGGGGAAGGAACACGAGGTTCAAGGTTGGCAGGACGATACATACGGAGGTAAACTTGGATTTTGGTTGTTCATGTTTACCGAGGTCATGATGTTTGGAGCGATGTTCCTTATCTTGACCTACTATTTTTCGCTTCATCATCAAGACTTTATAAACGCATCTGCGAGTCTTAACAGAGTGCTTGGCGGTGTCAACACCGTCGTTCTTCTCTTCTCCGCATTGACCATGGGGCTTGGCCTCTTGAAGATGCGCAGCGGAGATGTCAAAGGTGCTAAGCTGATGATCTGGGCGACCATCCTTCTTGCGATCGTCTTCCTCGGTATCAAGGCGGTTGAGTGGACGGCGGAGTATCAGCACGGTGTTTTCCTGGGTCTTGAGGCCCTTCAAGCCGGCAATGAGTTCTCCAAGCCTTTTGGCGAGATCTTGTTTTTCGGTATGTACTTTACGATGACGGGACTTCACGGTTTTCACATCATCATCGGTATCGGGATTATGTTGTGGTTGCTCAAGCGTATCAATGCGGGCAAGGTAACACCACACCACCATATTTTACATTTTAACATCGCACTCTATTGGGACCTTGTACACCTTATCTGGGTATTTGTCTTCCCTTATTTCTATATGATCGGTGCCGGTGATATTGCAGGAGTTGTAAATGGACACTAATACAAACGTAAATTACAAATCAGAGTACGCGGGTTACTGGAAGGTCCTTGTCGGACTTTTGGTCTTGACAGCGGTTACTTTTGTTCAGCCGGGCATGTTTTTGACGGACTACACCTTTGCTGCGCAGTTGATCATCGGTGCCATTAAGGCATGGATGATTCTTATGTACTACATGCACTTGAAAGGCGAGAAACTTATCGGAGCGATGGGTGTGTTCTCGTTGTTTCTGGTCGCTGTTTTCTTTATTATTGTTATTATAGATGTTAATAATTTTCAATTCGGCGATGTTAGTCACATAACATCTCCTGCGAAGTAAGGGGGCAATATGTTAGAAGGATTTAACACGAGTGGAGCTGTCATAGCAGCACACATCGATCAGGCATTTTGGGTTAACTTTTGGGTATCGATTGTCCTGTTTTGTTCTGTTGTCTTGCCAATGCTCTACTTTGCATGGAAATTCCGTGAAAGCAAGGTTAAAAATGAAAACATTGAAAATATCACACACCACACGGGACTAGAGATCACGTGGACGGTCATTCCGACGATCATGTTGATCGTCTTCTTCTGGTATGGCTATGACTCGATGAAAACAGTAAGAACAATGCCGGATTCCGGGATTGCTATCAACGTCGAAGGTAGCAAATGGAAATGGAGATATGAGTATCCTGCAAATGAAGCTGGTCATGTTCATAAACTTGGCGGAGCATATATTAAGCAAAAACAAGATGAGAACGGAAAAGTTATTGAAGAAGGCACAATGGGTAAATCGGCACTCTATGTACCCGTTGATACGAATATCATCTTAAGTATGACGGCACCAATTGATGATGTTATACACTCATTCTATATCCCATCTTTGCGTATGAAAGAGGATGTGGTTCCAGGTCGTACAACAAAGCTGTGGTTTAATGTCGGAACAGTAGGCGAATATGATATTGAGTGTGCTGAGTATTGTGGCACGGATCACTCCTATATGTACTCGAGACTTGTTGTGCTTCCAAAAGCGGAGTATGAAGCGTGGTTCAATAGTACTGAAGATACACCAAAAGGCAACTATGCTACATCGGGTGATGCTGTATTGCAACTGCATGGATGTAAAAGCTGTCATGCGATTGAAACAGATAAGGTGCTTGTTGGACCTACTCTTAAAACTAGAACATTGACTTCAGAGCAAGTATTGGATGTTATCAATAACGGTCAAAATAAACTTGGTTATGATATGGGTGCAATGCCAGCTGGTTTGGCCACAGGCGCAGATGCCCAAGAGATTGCAGCCTATGTAGCCGGAGGTATGAAAGGTGCGCAGCCTGCTTCATTTGCAGCATGTAGTTCATGTCATGGTGAAGATGGTAAAGGTATGTACGGTATGTCTCCAAACCTTGTAGAATATGATGCGCAACTTTTGAGTAATGTATTGAAACATGGTAAAAAGGGTATCATAGGTAACATGCCGGCATTCCCTTATGTGTCAGACGAAGAAGTTTCAGCTATTGCTGAGTATCTTCAAAATACAAAATGATAAAAGATTTTTTTGTTCTGACCAAGTTCGTCCTCTCTTTTGCGGTGAGTCTCTCCGCACTCTTTGCCTACATCATGGCAAAGGGTGAGATCGGGACGGATATGTTTATTGCGACCTTTGCCGTGCTTCTTGTGGCATTGGGTGTTTCTACTGTCAACCAGGTCCAGGAGTACAAAGAAGATGCTGAGATGGAGCGTACCAAAAACCGCCCCATCGCCTCAGGAAAATACTCTCCGCGCGTAGGTCTGCTTATCGGTGCCGTGTTAATTATGGCGGCACTTGTTTTGATCTATGATCTTCTAGGCTGGATCGGTGTGAACCTTTTTCTCTTCTCCTTCATCTGGTATAACGGTTTTTATACCCCGTTGAAGAAAAAGAGCGCATTGGCAGTGGTTCCGGGTGCCTTGCTGGGTGTTGTGCCTCCTGCTATAGGATGGCTCGCCGCTGGGCATAGTCTGATAGAGGTAGAATTTATAGCTCTGGGGCTTTTTTACTTTATCTGGCAGATACCGCATTTCTGGCTTCTTGTCATGGTGCTTTACGGAGAATACAAGGGTGCTGGTTATCCGACAGCCATGCGTCTGTTTGGCAAAAACAGCCTGCAGCGCCTGACCTTTGTATGGATGCTCTTTACGATACAGGCCGGCTACTTTATGGTGCTGACCTTTAATGTCACCAATGTGACCATTCTGGTCATTTTGGCCCTGGTCGCCATCCTCTGTCTGGCGAGCAGTTTTCAGCTTCTAAAAAAAGATTTTAAGCTCATCCATGCCCGAAGGGTTTTTAGAGAGTTTAATACACTCTTTTTGTGCGCGATCATTCTCGTCAGCATTGACGTGATGCTACGCCACGCCGCACTTTAGACTAAAGCGTTTTGCTTTAGGGCACCTCTCTTTTCCCCTCTGAAGGCAGTTGGGGTTTTTAGAGGTGCCCTTTAGCCTTTTGCTTCTTCGTTCCTCTCAATTTATCAAGGATTTTTATGCCCACATACCCTTTAAAAACTATTTTAGACAGCATCAGTACTACAAAGCAAAAAAGTATTCATAAGCGTATACTTTATAACCAGGCGCCTCTTGGCGGTATCAGCAGTATGCTTATCGTGCTTTTTTTCTTCTCGCTACCCTTCGTCGAGTTTGCGCTGATCTTTAACCCGCTTGTCTTTGAGGCCCTGGGGATTGCGCAGAGCATCATCTTTTTTATCGTCTTTTTGTCTATCGTCATGATCATCGTTTTTTTGGTCTCGTGGATGAACAACACAGCGGTGCTGAAGAAAATATCTCCGTCATGGAGCCACTATTTTCCGCATGTTGATCTGAAGATGCTGCTCTCTTCGGGAACCACGCCCTATAGCAGCTTTTTTCACGAGTATGCAAAGATAGGCACGTCCTTGGAAGATGCGCAGCTGCATGCGGCCCTGCAAAAGACTTTTACGAAAATGCAAGAGGAGAACAAAGAGCTGATAGAAGCGATGCAAAATGACCGAAGCAGAAAAGTTTAGCCTTCTACAGCCACCAGGGCCTGCTGCACCCTAGCATAAAAAGGCTCGCAGGGCGGTAACATAAGTTCTTCCTCGCGCTGTTTTACTCCCCACATCGGCTCAGGAAAGTAGCTGTCTTCCTTGAAGCGCGCCATCACATGAATATGCAGACGGGGCAGGTAGTTTCCAAAGGCTGCGATATTTACCTTTTCAGGCTGATAATACTCTCGCATCTGCATCTCAATACATTCCATAGCCTCATAGAGCATCATTCGAACTTCTTTTGGCGCGTCGGTGAGCTCTTTGTAGGGCTGTGTGGTAAAGAGCTTCAGCCAGGGGATTTCGCTCTCATGGACTTCGACATAAAAATCGGCATGGGTGTAAATGATCATAGTGTTGACTTTGGAAGTAAGATAAGTGCTATTATAGAGTAAAAAAGTGAGAAGGGTGAGGTTTTTTATTTAAAGAAGCAGCAGCCGAGGCTGTGCTTATGGGCGAGAAGTGACTAGCGGTCACGACCGCCTGTACGGTTTTCGCTGTTACCGCGGTAACCGCCGCCAGAACGGCCTCCCTCACGGCTTCCGCCTTCGCGATTTCCGCCGCCGGTACGTGCACGTGGTGCTCCGCCTGTGCTGCGTCCGCGGTAACCACCGCCTGAACGGCCGCCTTTGCCCGCACCACGCTGGTCGATACGTGCAAGTATCGCCGCAAGTTTCTCTTCGTTGATACCGATGTTTTCAGGACCCTTGACCGGCTCTTTTCGTAAAAGAACAGAGATGACCTTGTAGAGTGCTGTCTCATGGTCGAAATTGTCACCTAGAGCCGCAACGATCTGCTGTGCCTCATCAAAGATCTTCTGCTTGGAAATCTCATCGGTCAGTGCACCCAAACGGCTCTGAACGACCTGGTTCTTCGTCGGGATGTAGCACTGCTCCATTGTTGCACCGATCTTGGACTTGATGCGCTGAAGCTCTTTGAACTCATGTGGCGTTACCAAAGTGATCGCGATGCCCTTGTTGCCCGCACGTCCTGTACGGCCGATACGGTGAACATAAGACTCAGAGTCAAATGGGATGTGGTAGTTGATAACATGGCTGACATCATTGATGTGAATACCGCGCGCGGCAACATCGGTGGCGACAAGGATGTCGATCGCATCGCTCTTGAAGCCCTTGATGACAGAGTCACGCTGGTCTTGTTCCATGTCGCCATGAAGACCCTTCGCCGAGTAGCCCGCAGCGGAAAGGATGTTTGATACACGGTCAACCTCACGCTTCATACGACAAAATACTACCGTCTTGTTTGTGTCGCCGGCGTCAAGAAGACGGATCATCGCATCATCACGCTCGTTTTCGTCGATAACATAGTAGTTTTGTAAAATATTTTCGTTAGAGGTCTCTTCACGGGTGATCGCGATAAACTTCGGGTTTTTCAGGATACGGTCAGCCAGTTTTTTGATCGGCTGAGGCATAGTCGCTGAGAAAAGAAGGGTCTGGCGCTCAGTCGGAAGGTAGTTGAAAATCTCGTTGATGTCATCTAAGAAGCCCATATCGAGCATTTCGTCCGCTTCGTCAAGGATGACCATAGAGGGGTTGAAGTCTTTGATCATGTTTTTAGAGAGCATGTCTAAAAGACGGCCTGGAGTCGCGACAACGACCTGTGCACCGCGGCGGACAAGGTCTACTTGGCGGCTGTATGAACGGCCACCGTAGATGGTGACGGTACGTACATTTGAGTTGCGTCCGTAGAGGTAAAGCTCGTCGCTGACCTGGTTGGCAAGTTCGCGTGTGGGAGTGATAACCAAAACCTGAACACCGTCGCCCTTAACGGCATTGATAGCCGGAAGACCGAAGGCTGCTGTTTTGCCTGTACCTGTGTGCGCCTGTCCAACCACGTCGTGGCCTTCCATGATAAGTGGAATAGCCTGCTCCTGGATAGGGCTTGGCTGTTTGAAGCCTACGGCTTCTATTGAACGCATAATGTTCGCATTGAAATTGAAATCTTGAAATGTCATGTAATACCTTTGTGTGTGAAACCATTCATCCACCCACAAGGTACTATTCCCATGAACAAAATATTGGTCTCAATTAAATTTTACTAAAGAAACATCGGTAAATACCGAGCGATTCTCTAGTTTTGCGGAATTATACTTAAATTATATTAATAATAAGCATAAGTATTTATATTAGTGCCCTATTTAGATTAATAAGGACAAATTTGAGTATAATTGACCTCAAAAACATTCACTATTCAGGATGACTAATGGACTACATGATTTTTGCACTCAGCGGCGCGGGCCTGTTTCTGGGTTTTTCTACGGCTTACCTGCTCTATTTTCCCAAGATGAAGATGCACGAGCAGCAGCTGAGAGGCATGAGAGCAGCCGCAGATGAGCTAGAAAAAGAGTGCGAGGAGATAGAGAGCAGATATGAAGCCTTGCGCGAAGAGAACCTGGGGATTCAGACCGCGCTCTCGGGCATAGAAGTGGAGAAAAACATCTATAAAGAGCAGGTGAGTGTCCTTAAAAGCCTGCAGGAGAAGTATGCGATTTCTCTCTCGGAATCCTCTTCGCTGCGGGTGCATTTGGAAGAGGAGCGCCGCCAAAACAGCGAAAAACTGGCACTTCTCAAAGGCGCGGAGGAGGAGATGAAGCTTCAGTTCTCAAAACTTGCCAACGACATCTTCGAGCAGCGCTCACAGGTGCACGCCGAGCAGAACAGAATGCAACTTGACACGATCTTGAAGCCCTTCAAAGAGCAGGTGAATGCCTTTGGCAAGAAGATCGAAGAGAACTACATCACCGAGACCAAAGAGCGCCACCTGCTCAAAGACCAGATTATCCAGCTGCGAAGCCTCAACGAGCGCCTGAGCGACGACGCCAACAACCTGACAAAGGCGCTCAAGGGCGAGAATAAGACCCAGGGAAACTGGGGTGAGTTAATACTCGAGCGTATACTCGAGAGCTCGGGTCTTCGCGAGGGCCATGAGTATGAGACACAGGGCAGCTACAAAGACGGTACGGGCAAGCTATATCGTCCTGATGTGCTGGTGCATCTGCCTGATAACAAAGACATCGTCATCGACTCGAAGGTCTCCCTGGTCGCGTATGAGCACTATGTAAAAGCCGAGGATGAGGAGACAAAGAACAGTGCGAAGAAGCAACACGTAGCCTCGATCCGTGCGCACATCAAGGGCTTGAGTGAGAAGCGCTACGAGGAGCTTGTCGGGGTGAAGAGTCTTGACTTTATTCTTCTGTTTATGCCGATAGAAGGGGCTTATATGCTTGCGCTGGAGAACGACGCGGACTTCTTCCAGGAGGCAATACGCCAAAACATCATGGTCGTCGGCCCTTCTACGCTTCTGGTGACGCTTCGTACTATCGAGTATATCTGGCGAAACGAGCGCCAGGAGCAAAATGCCCAGGAGATAGCACAAAGAGCGGCTGCTCTGTATGACAAATTTGTTGCCTTTGTTGAGGACATGGGCAAAATCGGCGCGCAGCTGAACAAGACGCAGGAGAGCTACGACGCGGCGATGAACAAACTGCAAAGCGGCCGAGGCAATCTGATACGCCGCACAGAGGAGATGAAAAAACTGGGAATAAAAACGCAGAAAAAGATAGATGCCGCATTGCTTGAAAAGAGCTACGCTGATGTCTAGTCTTCTTCGCGAGAAAAACATCCCGCGCCTTATGATCATCGTGCCGGTACTCTCGGTCATACTTCTGACAGTGCTGATCACCTATTTTTACATCCTCTACCGTCATCAGCATTTCAAGATCGAGAGCGAGCGGCTGAAACAGGAGTATATCCTCAGCGAGAAAAAAGAGCTTCAGGAGAGGCTGCGCTCCATACAGATGCTCTTGCAAAAACAGTACGAGAACATGGAAGAGCCGATGAAAAAAGAGCTCGTCTCGCGGGTAAATATCGCCTACGACACGGCCTTGTACCTTCACCACAGGTATTCCAAGGGCTATAATGAGCAGGCGGTAAAGGTTCTGATACTCGGTGCACTTTCACGGATGGAGTGGGGGGAGAAGAAGGACTACATCTGGGTCATAGACAAAGAGGGAAACAACTTTCTCTCACGCGACAAGGCGCTGCAGGGAAATCTTCTTGAATACAAAGATGCCGACGGACGTATGATCATTCAAGAAGCTATAGCGGCCGTCAATGAAAATAAAGAAGCTTTTATGAAGACGCGTTTCAAGCCTGAAAATCCGCGTATGCAACTGCAGTATCTCAAGGACTTCGGCCATTATGGCTGGTTTTTCAGCACAGGGATGTACTACTACGATGAGTATGAGCGCATCAAGAAAAACATGATTGCAAACCTCTCTGCAATTCAAAGCGACCCGGACGAATACTACTACATCGTCAACTCCGAAGGGCGGATCATCTACCATCCGCAGATGGAGCTTGACTCCAATATCTTACACCTGCAAGACAAGAACGGCTTTGAATATATCAAAGAACAGATTGCTACTGCCAAAAAAGGCGGCGGATATGTGACCTACCACTCCAAATCAAGGCGCCATGAGCAGTTCTCCTACAAAACAACCCAGAGTGTCTACTTCAAGCCCTTCGACTGGATCATTACGACGGGATTTTATGCGCTGAACCTTCAAAAAGCGATCGACAAGCAGCAGGCCTCGCTCAAAGAGGAGATCGAAGAGGAGATCCGCACGATCCTGATCTTCTCCTTCATACTGGCTATACTGGTCATCTTCATGACGCTCTCGTTTTCGCGCCGCATCAGCATGATCTTTATAGAGTATAAAGAGCGTGTGCAGGAGCGCGAAAATGCCCTGCAGGCCCTTAATAACTCGCTCAAAGAGCAGGTTGAAAAAGAGGTGGCGGCGCAGAGGGAGAAGGAGAAGATGCTGATCCAGCAGTCCAAAATGGCGGCCATGGGGGACATGATCTCGATGATCGCGCACCAGTGGCGTCAACCGCTCAACCAGCTCTCTTATGTGATGATGAACATAGAGGGTGCCTATGATGCGCGTACGCTCTCACGGGAGTATCTTGAGACCAAACTCAAAGAAGGGGAGAACCTTCTGGAGTATATGTCGCATACGATAGACGACTTCCGGGATTTTTTCAAGAGCGACAAGCAAAAAGAGGAGGTCTGCCTCTGCGAACTCTCCGACAGTGCTATAGGACTGATTGAAAAAGGACTGGCAACGCAAGAGATCCGCATCGAAAAAGAGTACCTTTGCGACAAAAAACTCATGCTTTACAAGAACGAGATGCTGCAGGTCCTGCTCAACCTGCTCAAAAATGCCCAGGAGGCACTCGGCGGCAAAGAGAATGCGACCATCAAACTTCGCATCTACGAAGAGCAGGGCAGGGCAAATATCAGCGTAAGCGACAACGGCGGCGGGGTCAAAGAGGAAAACAGAGAGAAGATATTTGAGCCCTACTTTTCGACCAAAGCCAGCCAGGGAACAGGTCTGGGGCTCTATATGTCAAAGATGATCATCGAAGAGCATATGGAGGGAATACTCAGCCTGCGCAACAGCAAAGAGGGGGCGGAGTTCATCATATCGCTGCCCCTGCATCACTCGGGAGAGTAGACCTTCAGCTTGTAGCCTACACCCGAGATGTTCTCAAGCGCATTGTCGGGAAGCTTCTTGCGCAGCGCACGCACCAAAGAGCGGATGGCGTCCGAACTCATCCCCTCATAAGGCCACACCTGCGACTCGATCTCTTCATAAGTAACAACACGCGAGGTGTTGAAAGCCAGCAGGTCCAAAAAAAGAAGCTCGTTTTTGGTGAGTTTGACGCTAACGCCGCCACAGATTATCTCTTTTGAGTAGGCGTTGTAGGCACACTCTTTTGACAGCGGAAGGGAAAACTTGCTCTTGTCTTCACTACGCTGCACGGAGAGCTCTAGCGCACCCATCAGTTTCTCTTTGGTGATGGGCTTGACGATGTACTTGACCAGTTGCAACTCAACGGCTTTTAGCAGGTACTCCTGGTCGGTATAGGCGGTGGCGACGATGATCGGGGTCTTGAGATCTTCGGAGCGGATATAGCGGGCCATGTCGATGCCGTTCATCTTGGGCATGGAGATATCGGTGATGATGATGTCGGGTTTGTGCTCGCGCCAGATATTCAGAGCGACCTTTCCGTTTTCGGCTTCGTAGACCTTCTTGCAAAGCCGGCTGAGGTACTCCACCGCGACTTTTCGTACCTCTTCGTCATCCTCGACGTATAAAATCGTATAGTTCTTCAAGATAGCCTGTTGCATGGTTCCCCTCCGTTTACACAAAATTATAGCAAACTTGTGTACAATGACAGAATGAATAAACGCTATTTTGAATTGGATGTTCTGCGCGGGAGCGCGGTTGTTTTGATGTCCTCTTTCATTTCGGATATGATCTGGCCTATTTCGGCTATGCAAGCTTTGAAACGACGCAGGATCTGGAGTGGATACTCTTTCGCACCATACGGTCAATGTGGTGAGTTTAGCTCCCTGCTTCGGCGTGGTACTGATCGGGATATATGTGATGCACAATAGACTCTTTGGGCTGCGCAGCAGCGAAAACCGCCTGACGCAGAGCCTCTCCTTTCTGGGCCGGCATGCCCTGGTAGTCTACCTCCTGCAGCAGCCGGTGCTGTTTTCTCTATTTTATATGATCAAACTCCTAAGGTAGCTGATGCGAATTTTGATGGTAGAAGACGACAGAGCGCTCTCCTCTTTGGTACACGCCTATTTGAAGAGGGAGTTTATGGTTGATTGCGTCTACGATACGGATGAGGCGCGGGCCTATATTGAGCGTTATGACTATGATGTCGTCCTTTTAGACCGCAATATCAACGGTGCTGATGTCGGCCTGGAGCTGGTGGAGACGGTAAAAAAGAAAAACTCTCTGAGCGGGGTGATCATTCTCTCAGCCTATGGCACGGTTTCTGACAAGATAGAGGGGCTCAATGCCGGCGCGGACGACTATCTCGAGAAGCCCTTTGACAACGATGAACTTCTGGCGCGGATCTACGCCCTTGCCCGCCGTCACAACAGCCAGAGCGTTGTCGAAGTCGGGGGTATGGCTTGTCATCTTAATACACAGGCCGTCACCTTCGAGGGCAAAAGCATCGAGCTGAGTAAAAAAGAGAGTGCGCTTCTCTTCTACCTGCTGCATAATAAAAACCGCATCTTCTCCAGCGACGAACTCCTTGATGCTCTCTATCTTCATCCCGAAGAGCTGACCCCAAGCACCATCCGCGTCACGATAGCGCATATCCGCAAAAAGCTTCCGGTCGATCTGATCAAAACAGTCAAAACACGAGGATACTTTATTGAAATCTAAGAGTATGCAGTCCAATATCATCCGGTTTTTCTTTTTAAGCGCACTTCTTGCAATGGGCTTTACATTGGCCTATGTCTCCTACAACTACCATGCGCAGCTCAAGCAGACCATCAAAGGGGTATTACAGATTATGCTCTCTGATGTCAGGCATCAGTATCTTAAGGAGAACCTTCATTTTGAAAAGGTGGAGTTCTTTTCGCAGGAGGCGAAAAAAAGCTCTTTCGGCCACCTCTTTGAGGACCTTAGAATAGAGCTTAGAACGGAGCTTCCCAAAGAGGATTCGAGCCGTGTCGGGCATTATGAGAAGATCAACGAGCATGAGTATCTTTATCTTTCATGCAGCCATGTGCTGATGAGCAGGGAGGCGTTTCTCTTTACTGTGAAAACTCTCGCCCTGTTCCTGCTGATCTTTGCCGTACTGGTCGGGGTCTTCATCTTCTATGTCAGGCGCCAGTTTCGCTGGCTTTACTGTCTAATTGATTTCTGCAACGCCTATAAAAAAGAGGGAAATGGCCTTCTTCGCTGCAACGGCACCTATGAGTCACAAACCCTCCACCAGGCCATTTTTTCGCTCATCCATGTGAAAGAAAGCCTTTGTCACCAAAAAGAGGCCCTCTTCAAAGAGGCGGCGCACGAGCTCAAGTCCCCTATAGCGGTACTCAAAGCCCGTCTCTCGCTCTTTGAGCAGGACGAGAAGATGGACAAGCAGGAGTTTGTCTTTCAAAGCCAGGAGGACATTGCGCGCATCATCTCCAAGCTCAAAGAGCTGCTCTTCTTGAAGTCGATCGAATGGGATATGCAGCTGGGGCTTGAAGATGTCAACATGGAGGATAACTGCAAGATGATGCAGGAGGCCTTTGGGCCTATATTGATGAAGAAGAGTGTGCAGGTTGAAGCCTTGTGGGAAGCGGGATTTGTTATCCATACGCACAAGGATGCGATGCAGAAGGTGCTTCAGGCCGTATTTGAAAATATCTTTATGCATACCAGATCCCATTCGACGATCTATGTGACGGCCAAACCCAATGAGATCTTTATCAAAAACGAGATTGGCGGAAAAAACGACACCCTTTTCTCTTCCTATATCGGCACCAAGATGATAGAGCGGCTTTCGGAGAAACTGGCCTACGAATACAAGACCTCTTCGGATGAGAGGCATTTTTACACCCGACTCATCTTTCACTCGATGTATGATGACAGATGCACAATCTAATGGAGCCTGAAATGAAGTATTTGACGCAGTTCTATTACGAGAAGACATGGACAAAAATTTCGCAAAGCGAGGTCCTCAGACTGATCAAAGAGGAGTTTCGTGATATTCCTCCTGAGGGAACCTATGCGCACGTCGAAGCGGAGTGCAAAAAAGGAAAAACGGTCGCTGTCGGCGAGTGCCGTTTCAAAGAGGACAAAGAGAGCTGAAAAATTCGAGTTGCCCTTAACGCTGAGAGTGTGCAGGGTTTATAGAGGCGCTCTTAAGAAGAGTTTCCTTATAATGCCGTCAAACAATTTTAGGATTTAGCATGAAAATTATTCTTCTCGGCGCACCGGGCGCAGGCAAAGGCACTCAGGCGCAATTTCTGACAAAGAAATACGATATTCCTCAAATCTCCACAGGTGATATGCTCCGTGCCGCGATCAAAGCGGGCACGCCTATGGGCAAGATGGCAAAAGAGTTTATGGATTCGGGCAAACTGGTCACGGATGAGATCATCATCGGTCTGGTTAAAGACCGCATCGCAGAAGATGACTGCAAAAACGGTTTCTTGCTCGACGGTTTTCCCCGCACCGTTCCTCAGGCGGACGCAGTGACGGCGGCGGGCATAGCTCTCGACGCGGTTATCGAGATCGATGTGCCGGACGAAGAGATCGTCAAACGGATGTCGGGACGGCGCGTGCACCAGGACTCCGGCCGCAGCTACCACCTTGTCTACAACCCGCCAAAAGTCGAAGGCAAAGACGATGTGACGGGTGAAGAGCTGATCCAGCGTCCTGACGACAAAGAAGAGATCGTCAAAGACCGTCTGAAGGTCTATCACGAGCAGACCCAGCCGCTAGTTGACTACTATCAGGCGCAGGCCGAGAAAAACAAGAGTCTGAAATATATCCGTGTGGACGGAACCAAAGATATTTCGGTCGTTGAGAGTGAGATCGTCAGCCAGCTTGGCTAACTAAAGGGCACCTCTAAAAGAGGAAAGCTCCTCTTTTTTATTCTGCCCCGCCGCATTTGCCGGCACCGCATTTTCCCGCACCGCACCTTGAGAGAGAAACATTGTTTTCGCTCTTTTCAGTGAAATCTTCGGATCCCAGTGTCTTGTATCCTGTCGCAGTGATGGCCTGCATGATCTGCTCAACCGAGGTCTGCGTCGTGTCAAACTCGACGATGGCGCGTTTGTCCGAAGCAGAAGCCTCGATGCTGACAATGCCCTCTATCTTTTCGCCTGCGCGCTCTATCGTCGCCTCGCAAGACTCGCAGGTCATTCCTTCGACGGAAATCACTTTTTTGAGCACATTGGCCTGATGGATCACAGGGGGTGCGGATTTTTCTTTGGCGCTCAAAAGAAACGCTGTGCCTGCAAAGAGCAGACCGATGGCCAAGAGTGCAGCTATGGTCACTTTTTTATTGATCATGGTTTTTCCTTTTAGGGGTGGGGGACTTTGACATTGGAGTTGAGAAGATATCCGATAAGCAGTACCAGGGCAAGTACGCCTATAGCCGGAAGAGCAAGATAGGTGTTGGCCAAAAAGACCAGCCAGAGCAAAATAGCGCCAAGCGGGGTTGGCACGCCGGTGAAATATTTTGCGGCCTCGCCTGCCTCGACGTCGATGTTGAACTGGATAAGACGGCGAAGTCCTGAGATGACATAATAGATGCTTCCCGCTGCGGCAAGGAGTTTCATTGTCACGGAGCTGCTCGCAAAGACGGCTTCAAAGATCAAAAAAGTCGGCATCAGTACAAAGGTCAAAAAGTCCGCAAAGGAGTCGAGCTGCACGCCAAACTCGTTGGAGAGCTTGTACTTGCGCGCGACCTTTCCGTCAATAATGTCGAAGGCTCCGCCCAGCCATGCCAAAACAACGGCGAGAAAAAAGTTCTGCTGGGTGATAAAATAGACGGCCAGAAGTCCGAAGGTGATGTTTCCCATCGTGATAAGATTGGCGATGTTGAAATGGCTTGAGGGGTTGCGAAGAAATGACATTGAGTTCCTTTAAAAAACAAAATTATATCAAAATTCAGAGGCTCTGGAGACATGCGGTACTTTTTTACAAAAGTACTCAAAATCTGATAAAATGCACTATTGGTTTAGCAGGCTTTAAATTGATTTTTATTATCATTACAAAAATAAAAAGTGTCTCAAAGAAGAGAAGATGAAAAAACTGACAGAGTGTAAAAAAGGGAGCAGCTGTACGGTTATAAAACTGCACGCAAGCGGCCCATTGAAACAGCGCCTTCTCTCGTTTGGTATGATGAAGGGCGTGAGGATAGAGCTGCTTGAGTATTCGGCGACCAAAAGCACAGTAGAGATTAAAGTCGGAAAAATGCGAATCGCCCTTCGCAAAGAAGAGGCAGAGCTCATTGAGGTAGAGATCAATGAATAAGATCAAGATAGCCCTTGTCGGACAGCCCAACGTCGGAAAGAGCATGCTTATCAACTCCATCTCAAATGCCCACCTGCATGTCGGAAACTTTACGGGCGTGACGGTAGAGAAGACCGCCGTGATGTTCGAGTTCCAAGGCTACAAGTTCACCGTGATCGATCTGCCCGGTACCTACGCCTTTACGGACTACTCCATCGAAGAGCGCGTGACCCA
This sequence comes from Campylobacterales bacterium, assembly GCA_014859655.1. Lineage (GTDB taxonomy): Bacteria > Campylobacterota > Campylobacteria > Campylobacterales > Sulfurimonadaceae. The sequence goes on along the minus strand of JACUTT010000003.1, from coordinate 13,862 downwards.
TGACTACCTCTGCAATGAAGAGTATGATCTTATCTTGAACGTAGTCGATGCGACCAACCTGGAAAAAAACCTCCAGCTTACCGCTGAGTTGATGACAATGAGCAAGAAGATAGTATTGGCCATCAACATGATGGATGAGGCTGATGCGGAGGGGATAGCGATAGATGGCCAGTATCTAAGTGAACTGACCGGTCTTCCCGTCGCAAAGGTCTCTGCGGTTGCGCGTACGGGGCTTGAAGAGATGCTTTACCTGGCGATTAAGACGCACAAGGCCTCGCAGCAGGAGTTAAAGCTTATCTTCTCCGAGGCGCTTGAAGAGGAGATAACAACGATCAAGGCTTATCTCGACAGGCACAAGTTCAAAGCAAGCATCTCCAACCGCAACATTGCGATCAATCTTTTGCAAAAAGAGAAGAAGACCTACCGTACCCTGCACGATAACCCGATCTGGATAGAGCTGCAGCCCCTGCTTGTAGAAGCCGACAAACATGTTTCCCTTCACCACAATAGTGACGATATCAAAGAGGTCTTTGCCGAAGAGTATCTGGCTTTCAACCGTGGTATCATCGCCGAGACTGTCAAGGCGGAAAACACCGAAATCAAGCTCAGTATGACAGAAAAGATCGACAGGATCCTTATCCACCCCGTTTTTGGCATTCCGATCTTTCTCTTTTTTATGTGGGGACTTTTTCAGCTCACCTTTGAGGTGGGTTCTATTCCCATGGAGTGGATAGATGGTTTCTTCTCCTGGTTTGGAGAGCTTATTGGCTCGAGCATCTCCAATGCGGATGTGCGCTCTTTGGTCGTGGACGGCATTATCTCCGGTGTCGGCGCGGTGGTACTCTTCATCCCCAATATTGTCATTTTGTTTATCGGGATCGCGCTGCTCGAGAGTACCGGCTATATGTCGCGTGTGGCCTTTTTGCTGGACGGTTTTTTCCATAAGTTCGGCCTTCACGGGCAGTCTTTCATTCCGCTGGTCACGGGTTTTGGCTGTTCTATCCCCGCCTATATGTCCGCGCGCGTACTCAAAAACGACAGGGACCGCCTTTTGACGCTCTTTATCATCGGTTTTATGAGCTGCGGTGCGCGTCTGCCGGTCTATGTGCTTTTCGCGGGCGCCTTCTTCTCCGAGCATCATGCCGGAAATATTTTGTTTGCGATCTACATCGGCGGTGCGCTGATCGGTCTGGCTGCGGCGAAGGTCCTTCGCATGACAGCCTTCAAAGGTCTGGACGAGCCTTTTGTCATGGAGATGCCAAAATACAGGCTTCCTGCGCTCAAACTCATCTGGCACACCGTCAAGACAAAGACATGGATGTACCTGAAAAAAGCCGGTACCTTTATCGCCGCGGCGTCGATGCTGGTCTGGTTTTTGAGCAACTACCCGCACAATGCGGCCCTTGAAGCCTCCTATGCCAGCCAGATCGAATCTGTCGGCGAAGAAAAAGCCTCAGTTTTACGCAATACGCTGAAAGTAGAACTTCTGGAGCAGAGTTATCTAGGACGCATCGGCAAGTTTATCGAGCCTGTGTTTACGCCTTTGGGCTTTGACTGGAAGATGGCGGTCGCCTTGCAAGCCGGATTGGCGGCCAAAGAGGTCGTCGTCTCCACACTGGGCGTTCTTTATGCTCTCGGAGACAAGGTCGATGCCGAAAACTCAGGGCTAATGAAGGTAATCTCGAAAAATATTCCCTTTCCTTCCGCGGTGGCCTTTATCGTGGTGATCATGATCTATCTTCCCTGCCTCGCGGCATCGGTCGTCTTTACCAAAGAGGCGGGAGGGATCAAGTACTTCTTCTACCTTTTCGCGCTGACGACGATAGTGGCCTATGTTCTGGCCTTTGTCGCCTATCGGCTTACGCTGCTGATCGTTTGAGAAGTGCCCTATAGCAGAAAAAACGGAGCAGGATTCGGTATAATATTTTTATTGTGTTTTCGTTAATTGGTTTTTGATTTACAGACTCTTGATAGAATGGTGATTATGATAAAAATATTAATGATAGAAGATGATTACGAACTGGCGGAAGTTTTGGGCGAGTTTCTTGTCGATCTGGGCATGAGTGTTGAGACGGAAGAGGACCCTTTCAAAGCGCTCAGTCGTCTTAAACTAGAGCATTTTGATCTGGTTATCCTGGACCTGACGTTGCCGGGAATGGACGGGCTGGAAGTCTGCGCGGAGATACGCGCCAAACAGAATGTCCCGATCATTATCTCTTCTGCGCGTTCTGATATCAACGACAAGGTCAAGGCTCTGGAGTTGGGTGCGGACGACTACCTTCCCAAGCCCTATGATCCGCGCGAACTTGAAGCGCGCATCCACTCGGTGCTGCGTCGCTATGAAAATATTGAAGCCACTCCGCTGACGGCACAGTCCGACTTCGCTCTGGACGAAGAGGCGATGGAGATACGTTACAAAGGCAGACTTCTCGATCTTACCAATGCGGAGTACGGGATACTGGCCTTTATGATCAAAAAGCAGGGTTTTGTCATCTCGCGCGAAGAGCTTATCCACAATGTCACCGCGATCAATGAAGAGAGCTCAAACAAGAGTATTGACGTTATGGTCGGACGTATTCGAAACAAGATCGGAGAGAGGGGACTGATCGAGTCCATCCGAGGCATCGGCTATAAACTTCTCAAGTAAACCTGCGATGAAGGGTGCTCCTTTTGCCTAGATATTCCATCCTTATCACCGTTCTTATCGCCTTGGCCGTGACGCTGAGTACGGTGAGTTTTACGGTCTGGGAGTTTTATCAGCTCAACCGCCAGCAGTACCTCTCCAGCATCTTCAGCAAGAGCCAGCTTATCCGTCAAATCTATGGCGACTCCTTGCAAAGAGAAAGCATCTCCGCTCTTCTGGAAACAAATCTGGCCCTCTATCAGCTCTTTGTGGTGCATGACGAGGCTTTGGCCAAGAAGGTTCTAAGAGAAGGTAAGAAGGCTCAAGAAGAGTCTTTTGAGACACCGAACCACCTCCAAGACCAGGAGAATCCAAGCTTCTCGCCGGCAGATAAAAATCATATAGAGATGCTCTTTTACGCAGAGAAGGTCTACTTCCGCATCACGACGCTGCAGACCTCCCTGTTGCTCGAGGCGAGAGACCTCAAACCCTACCATATGGGCAATCTTCTCTATGCCTATCTGACCATTGTCTCGATTATTCTCTTTTCATTTTTTTACATCCTCAAAAGTTTTTACCCTCTCAGACGGCTACGCGACAAGATCAAAAAGTTTGCCGAGGGGGACCTGCATGTCTCCTTCAAGGTGGAGGGAAACGACGAGATATCCGAGGTCTCCAATGAGTTCGACAACGCCGCCAAAAAGATCAACACCCTCATCGAGTCGCGCAACCTCTTTATGCGCAACATCATGCACGAGCTCAAAACACCCATCACCAAAGGCCGCTTTTCGGTGGAGATGCTCGAGAACACAAAATACAAAAGCCGGCTTTTAAATGTCTTTATCCGCATGGAGGGCCTTATCAACGAGATGGCCCTGATCGAGCAGATCGCTTCGGGTTTTGAGCAGACGAGGCTGGAGGATTACCGTGCGGTTGATGTGATCTCCGAGGCGATCGACCTTGGATTTTTCGAGAGTGACAACTATGTTCTTGACATCAACAGCGACCTGATGCTGCATGTGGACTACAAGCTCTTTGCAACGGCGGTCAAAAACATGATCGACAATGCCATCAAGTACTCGGACGACAAAAAAGTCGTCATAACCGCGCGCGAGGGAAAGCTCCTTTTTGAAAACTACGGCAAGGGTCTGGACGAACCGCTCTCCTACTACACTGAACCTTTCACAAAATCGCACAAGGCTGTGCACAGTTTCGGCTTGGGCCTCTACATCGTCAACGCCATCTTGGAGTCGCACGGCTACCGGCTGCGCTACGAACATCTCAACGGATGGAACCGCTTCTGGTTTGAACTCAAAGAGCCGATGGCAAAAGAACGCATTACGAAAACATAGGTGCCCTATAGGTCGCTTGCAACAACGCTCATGCTATGTCCCCGTATTGTTAAAACTTGAATCGGCGATAAGTATTTTTTACTAAGTTTGATTTAAGCCCAATGAAAATACAATCCAGGCACCATCAGGGAAATTGTCCTCTATTTTTTTGCTGAATTTTTTAAAAGGGTTTCTATGAAGACTTCAAAACTGATATTGTCGTTTATTTTGAGCATTACGCTCTTTGCCCAGGTCTCATTTGCCCAGATTGCTTCTACGGGTGCGCTTCTTACGCAGAGTGCCGCGGTCTCGTCCAAAGAGAAGCTTATCGAGACTATCACGCGCAAGGATGTGGTGGAAAAGTTTGAACAGATGGGCGTAGACCCGAAAGTGATCGAAGCCAGAGTAGCTTCGATGACGGACGAAGAAGCCTCTAAGATCGCCTACCAGATCGATACATTGCCAGCGGGAGCGGACGCGGGAATGTCTATCATCGGTGCAATTGTCTTTATCTTTATCGTTTTGCTGATCACCGATATTCTTGGCGTGACAAAAGTGTTCAACTTCACCCGACCTATCACCAACTAGCAGGGTGAAACTGCACCGCGCGCTCTATTTGCTTTTTGCAAGCGCCGTTATGATTTTTTCAAGCGGCTGCGCGCCGAAGAGCCCTTTGCCTGCAGACAAACACTACTCCTCCTCTGCGATAAGGGTTCCTTTTGTCGCTCCGCGCTCCGAGCTTTGCGCTTCAAGCTCCATTGAGATGCTCTCCTTGCACTGGCAATCCGTCGGCACCTATCTTCCTCGCCTGAGTCTGGCAGAGTTGGATTCGCGGACGCTGATTCCCGCAAAAGGCGGCACCTTACAGATAGAGCTCATTGCCGCGGCAAGGGCGAACGGCCTGCTTGCTTATCCCTTGGAACCGACATATGCGGCACTTTTTTCCGAACTTGAAGCGGGCCATCCTGTTGTCGTACTGCTCAATCGCGCCTACTCCTGGTACCCGCTTTGGCATTATGCTCCGATCACGGGGTATGACGCGAAAGCGCAAGCGATACGGATGCATTATGCCGACACGCCAGACGAGGCGGTGCCCATTGGGACATTTGCCGCGCTGTGGGAAAGAAGCGGCAACTGGGGCGTGGTGCTTTTGCCTCCGACAGAGCTGCCGACATCTGCGCGTGCGGATAAATTTTTGCAGGCGGCTTATGATCTTGAAAAAACAGGGATGCGTGCTGAGGCCATCACGGCATATGAAACAGCGCTGCTACGCTGGCCGGAGGATACTTCTTTTCTTTTTGCAGCGGGAAATGCCTACTACGCCTCACATCGCCTAAGCAGAGCCGAAGAAAATTACCGCAAGATAGTGCGGATCGATCCTCTGCATTCGCTTGCGCTGAACAACCTGGCGGATCTGCTGTGCCGCAGCGGCAGAGCGGAGGAGGCATTGGAGCTTCTTGATCAGGCCAAAAGCAGTGATGCCCGCACGCAGGCTCTCATCAAAGCCACACGCGAAGAGATCGGCAGAGGGTGTGATCCTTTGTTTAAGTCCCCTCATCAAGAGAATTCCTCTTTGTCACACTAGCCGCAAAACCGGTTCCCCCCCCCAGCAGTTGACAAAGATTAGTGCCAGATGGCAGGTACATAAACTCAAACCATAAAACATAAGGCGACTTGCTACCTCAAATCTTTGTCAAAATCGGATTGAAAGCTTTACTCGAGAGGAGTATCCTGTCGCCGATATTTAGGTTGGCTATATCACTTTTTACCGCTGTGACTTTTACTATCTCATTGTGTGCCAAGACCTCTACGATATATAAAATATCGCTTTTTTTGATGCTTAGCACTTCTCCTACTATCTTGAACTTTCCGCTGATATTCTGATTTGCAAACACTTCGCTTGGGCTTGCGTCATCGATGACCTCTCCCAAAGAGATCTTAAATACACGGTTTGAAAGCCTGAATACTTCGCTGATATCGTGAGTGACCAAGATGGAAGTGATGCCAAATTTTTGATGGATAGTGTGCAGCTCATCCTGGAGTTTGAGTCTCATCGCGCCGTCAAGGGCGGAGAGCGGCTCGTCAAGAAGAAGCATTTTAGGGTTTGTCATCAGTGTTCTCGCTACGGCAACTCTCTGTTTTTGTCCGCCGCTTAGGTGCTCGGGCTTCATGTCAGAGAGATTTTCTATCTCCATGATCTCTAGTATCTCATCTATTTTTTTGCTCTCTTTTTTGTTCGGCAGTGCAAATTCAAGGTTTTGACGCACGCTCATATGTGGAAAGAGTGCATAGTCTTGAAAGACAAAGCCTACATTTCGCTTTTGCGGCGGAAGGTTGATCTTTTTACTGCTGTCAAACCATACTTCACCATCAACGACTATTGTTCCGCTCTTCGGGGTTTCAAGTCCGGCTATGATGCGAAGAAGTGTCGTTTTTCCGCTGCCGCTTTTGCCAAAAAGAGTGAGAAAATCGCCTTTTTGTATCTCTTTGTTTACGTGCAGATCTATCGTCCCGTCTGCTGTGTGGAGGGGCTTGCTTATGTTTATCTGCATCATCGAAACTCACTCCTTAACATAGATTTATTGACCGCATAAACAAAGAGCAAAATTGCAAACGAGATGACAAAAAGGCTAAGGGCGTATTGGTTTGCGAGGTCATAATTGAGTGATTCTACCTCGTCGTATATGGCGATACTGGCGACTTTTGTCTCCCCCGCGATATTTCCCCCTATCATCAGCACCACCCCGAACTCGCCGACGGTGTGGGCAAAGGTGATAACGGAAGCGGTCAAAAGCGAGGGGCGGATGTTGGGCAGAAGTACGAACCAGAGGGTTTGAAGTCTGCTTTTTCCCAAGATATAGGAGGCCTCTTTGAGCGATTTGCCAAGAGCGCTGAATCCGCTTTGGATAGGGTGCACCATAAAAGGGAGGCTGAAGATGATAGAAGCAAGCACAAGCCCCTCAAAACTAAAGACCAGCCGCAGATCAAAGCTCTCATCAAGCCAGGCACCGAAGCCGTTTTTCGGACTAAAAGCAAGAAGCAGATAAAACCCAAGTACCGATGGAGGCAAGACCAGGGGCATAGAGACGATCGCCTCAAGTGCGGGTTTGAGACGTGATCTTGTCTGCGATAGAAAATATCCCAGGGGAATACCGATAAAAAGCAGGATTACCGTCGTGATAAATGCCAGCTTAAAAGTAAGTGCCATAGTCTGTAAAAATTCCGTATCCATTTTCCGAACCTCTTTGCGTTTGACTAGATTTTCTGGATGCTCACTTCATTTGATTTGACAAACCATCTGAAGTGCTCACCCTTTTTGCATTGCAGCTCTAAAAGCGCATTTTTTGTGACAATCGCATTGATAACATAATTTCCAAAACCAAAGGTGATATTGCAAAGCAAGACTCCTGTTTCGATGTCTAAAACGGGGGAGACAAAAGAGTTTCTTGCACTCACTTTTGAATCCGGTGTTGCTATCATCACCTCTGTTTCTTTGAAAATTATATTGACATGTTCACCACTTTTATACGCATCGCTCTCATTGCTTTCAAGCAGCAAAGAAGTAAAAATATCCGTACCGCAAACTATTTCAAGAAGTACAAGGCTGTCTGCTCTTGTTATTGTTTTGACGCTTCCGTTTAAAATATTCATCTATTTTGTCTCAAAACCGTATTTTTTCATAATCAAATTCGCATCTTTTGTTTCCATAAAATTATAAAATGTTTTGCTTAATGGTTTTGTGCTTCCCACTTTTGTGATTGCATATCCTTGTATAAGGGGTTCATGAAGTTTCGCATCAATGAGGTAGTATGCTTTATGCTCTGTTTGTGAGACAGTTGGAGCAAGGGCTAAAGAGAGAGCAATCACCCCAATATCTGCTGTTTGACTTGCAATAAACCCTGCTGTTTGAGAGATGTTTTCTCCTAAAACCAATTTTGGCTCGATACTCCTATACATCTTCATGGACTCTAGTGCTTGTTTGGCTTTTTCTCCATAAGGTGCATGCATTGGATTTGCAATAGCAATTTTTTGTACCCAATCTTGTGTGAAGTTTAAAAAACCAAGTTCTGGATTGAACTCTTTGTGTTTACTCCAAATCACCACTCTTCCAATTGCATAGAGTTTTGGTTTTGTTGTAACATCTCCTTGCTTGTAGAGTTTTTGCACAAACTCCATGTTTGCGCTAAAGTAAATATCGTAGGGCGCCCCATTTTCTATCTGATGCAAGCCTTTGCCTGAAGAGCCATATATCATCTCTAGTTCATCTTTTGGGTTTTGTTTCAAAAATTCCGATTTCACTTCATCAAGCGCAAATCTTAAATCAGCAGCGGCAAAAATCGTAATCTTATCCGCACATAAAACACTGCTTAGTCCCAAAATCAACACTAGCCCACTTAGTGGTTTTCTCATTTTTTTATCCTTGTATGATTTAATGGTGCATATATTCTTTTAAAATAGATAGTTTACTTCAACACGGGTATCCACCCCGTCGGCATCCACTTTTTTAGTGTCTTGATACCCGATTCTGAAACGCCACTGTAACTCCGGCATCATGCGAAGATTCTGAGTAAATCCGGCATAGTAGTAGTTTTCATCATACTGGCCTTTTCCCTCGTCCGCATCCGTGTGCAAAGCAGACAGCTGCATCATCACATCCTCGTAGACACCGGTTTTGTTGTTATTTATCATCAGTTCTGCACGGTAGCTTTTTGTGTTTGCTACCCAGTTATACCGTGCCATGGAGCGCGTATATCCGGCGGTCGGGAAGCCTCGCCAGGGAGTGATAAGGTCGGCTTCGTCAAAGATCTGAGAGTAGCCCAGGTTGAGTTTGAAAATCTTATAAGTCCCGACCAGACGGGCTGCTATCATCCCAGAGTCAAGTGAATCAGCCTCTTTGTAGCCACCACTTGCACCTGTTAGCCCAGCAAGTTTACCACTGAGAGAAGCTCCTCCGATTTTACCTGCTTTGTCGTCAAACTGCTGAATGTAACGCACGCCGGGCGTGAGCGAAAAGTCTCCCATATCGATCTTGTAATTCCCCTCCACCATTAGCTGTGAAAGCAGTTCCGGCACTACATAAAACGAAGCATCAAGCGAGAGGTTTTCAATCGATTTGTTGTTAATATCACCTAGAATGAGAGGCGCTTTTGTATCAACTCCAGCCTCATTGATTCTTGTGTATGAAAGCCCTTTATGCATTGCAGGATCATTATTTTCATCCCATTGAGGATCATTCGATGAAGACGAGTTTGAATCTCCGTACACTAGAACAGAGTGGCCGTCCGTATGTCCGCGAAGTTTTTCTGCGGCCAAATAAGCAAGTTTGATAGATGTTTTTGGAACAGCTCTTGTGGTAACGACGACCCCGTCAAAAGTATTGGGAATCATCTTTGTATCATTTGAAGCCGTGTAAAAAGTCTCTACAAGCTGGCGTCCGATCGTTATATCGCTGTCCTTTATTCCGCTGTAGCGAATATATGCCTGACCCAATACGCCCATATCTTGAGAACCCGTATTGCTATAATCAAAGCGACTCAGCACCTCATTCCCTGATTTCATCAAACCAGCTTCATCTTGTGACAAGTTCGTAAATCCATGGCTATAATAAAGCGCTCCTCTAAAATCAAAATCATTATAGATGGCGCTTTGATACACCAACGAGCCGCCTAAACCGCTTGTATAATGGTCTTTTTGCTCTGCATTTTCTTTTTCCCAGGTGTAGATAAATGTGTTAGAACGAAGTCTCCCGTAGAAAATCCCCTCTTTAAACATGTCTGAAAAGTTGTCGACTGCCTGCGGTGATTGGCTGTATATTAACTGATAATTGCCCTTTAGTGCCTGTTTTGCAGGAAGAGTACTCCCCCATGCCATACTTGTAAAAAGGAGGCTGGCTGCCGCAACAGCGCTTCTTAGGTTTGTTTTTATATTCATTTAGGTCCTTTATTATCTTTTTTTGTTATACTTTTTGTTGCTTATTCCAAAGCGTTTGCCTTGCGGTTGCCGCTGCAAGGTTCGCTCCTTGTAGTCGTTTTTTTGTGATGTGTTCACTACCGATGTATATTTAAATATATATCGGTAGTGAACAAAAGATGCATTTTTTGTTCTACCAGATACCGATAATGATACTGTTGGGCTTACAAAAGGCGACAACGTCCATGCCGTTTTGCAGCTGTAGCGCCTCAAGTGCATCAATGGACATCGTAGAGCAGAGCGTGCCGCCTCCTTTGAGTTCGACAACGACCTCTGCGTCAAAGTTCCCGCGGCTGATGCGGTTTACCTTTCCTGCAAAACGGTTTCTGTCGCTTTTTTTCAGATCTGTGTCCGTGCTGATGACTACTGCGTTGGCTTTAAAAAGGGCATGCACTTCTGTGCCGACCTTCAACTCAAGGGTCTCGAGTGAGTCGTTGGTGATGATCGCCATAAAGGTCTCTTTATGGTGATGGCGCATGAAGATCTCGCTCTCAACAGCTCCTTTTCGAATCTCAATGACTCTCATTTTTAACTGGTTTCTAGCACTTATACGGACATTCATGCTCTCAAGAAGACGAAAATGGCCATTGTCCTCTTGTAGGCGTTTTGAGAGGTTGTTTAAGAAATTGTGATGCTCTTCTTGCATGACTTTGTAGGTGGCTATGAGCTCTTTGGCGTAGGGTGTAAGTTCAGTTCCGCCGCCGCCTTTGCCCCCTTTTACGCGCGTTACCAGGGGGTGTTCCGAGAGGTTGTTCATGGTGTCGACGGTGTCCCAGGCTGCCTTATAACTCATCTTCATCATCTTTGCGGCTTTGGTGATAGAACCTGTCTCTTCTATAAATAGCAAGAGCTCCATGCGCCCCTTGCCTAAAAAGCTGTGGTCTGATCTGCTGATCCAAAAACGACCTTCAAGCGTGTTGTCCATGATACTCTCGCAGTGTTAATTTTGCATATGCCGAAGTATACAAAGATATATAACGGTTGTCAATTCAGCCTATTGTCCTCCACCAGACTCCTTGAATAGTTAAGCGCATAATCTGCAGTGTGGATCCCAGCTCGGGCTGCTTGTCCTTGTCATCCGGCTCCTTGATTTTTGTGTGTGGCAACTTTACTTTAAACTTTTTTTAATGCATTCTACATGAAGTATCAGTTACAATTTTTAAAAAGGAGTGTTCTGTGCATACAATACAATTAAAAATTGATGATAGTATTTATGATAAATTTATGGGACTTCTTGATACCTTGCCAAAAGACAAGGTAGAGGTCACTAGCGATAAAGATTATCCATCCATTTCTTTTGAAGAGGCTAAGAAAAAAGTTGAAAGAGCCATAAATAATATTTCTTTGAATGAAGGCACGCCGTTAGACGAAGCTATTGGCAAAGTATTTCAGTCGTAAATGACATACGCGATAATAGTCGAACCAGAGGCTCTTTCGGATCTTCGCAATATTTATAACTATATCTCCGCGCAGGATTTAGCAAACAAAGCAAAAAATTTTATATTAGAACTTCAAAAAAACATAAATTCTCTTAAGAAAATGCCTCATCGTTGCAGAAAAAGCTATTATGCCGATGATGAAAATACAAGAGATTTCATCTATAAAAAATACACTATCGTCTTCAAAATCATTGACAATAATATTCATGTTTTAACACTATTTCGACAAAGAGAATTTTAAGACAAGGGCTCGGGTTATTTATATTTGTCACCTGACTTCTTAATATATCGCTTGATTGTAAAGATCAACTATCCTTACAGTACGGTGTATGTTCGCTTTGTGCGAACCCATGCCCAGTACGACAAAATAAACGCAGAGGAGATGCAAAGATGAACATTTTTCCTATTCGAACAGAAGATGATTATGATGCGGCATTAGCACGCGTTGATGAGCTGATGAACGCAGAACTAGAAACGCCAGAGGGAGATGAGTTTGATATTAATGCAACAGATGGGGCTTGAACCTAAAGACCTCACACCCATTATCGGTTCACGCTCCAAAGTCTCTGAAGTGCTCAATCATAAACGTCAACTTTCCATTACAATGATTCGCAATCTTCATGCTAAACTGCATGTACCGTATGAATCATTGATGGGCGCATAATCCCTTGAGATTCCCCTCATTTAATCGCGATATGCACTCGCTGGAGGTGCAGGTTAAAACTCCTACTTTCTAAACTTCAGGGTCAAATCTTTATACTCCTTGAGCGTCATTTCCAGCTCACTTAAAAACATCTCCGGTGCGTAAACAAGCAGGTCTTGGATCTTGTAGTATCTGTCTTTTGGGACGGAGGGGGTGTTTTTCTCTTCGCACACGCGTGAGCGCATAAGCGCTTTCTCTTCGCTGGAGAGCGAGTCTAAAATGTATTTTAAAAATGTTTTTCTTGCTCGGGGGCTGTCATCAAAAAGCAGTTGCTCGGGGATATTCAATACTTCTGCTATGTAGGGGATAAGTTCGATTTTTATGCCTATTCTGCCGTTTAGGTAGGCGTAAATTGTGTTTTCTGAAGGAATTGAACCGGTGTTTTTTAATTTAACCTCTAACTGGATCAATCTCTCGGCAAACTCTTTTTTTGATATTTTTCTGTCTTTAAGGTACAGATTTATTTTTTCAAAGACTTCCATTATTGTACGTTACCTATCTTTTTGTGTAAATAGTACAAAATACAACAATATCAATCGTACAATAAAGCAAATAGTTAGTTAACAAACAATACAATCCTGTATCTATAATACAGAGGATTTTTGTTTGCTCTTCAACTCCTACGAATTCATCTTCGCATTTTTGCCCTTAAGCTTTTTCATCTACTTTTACCTCAATTCAAAAAGACTCACAGTTGCGAGCAAGGGCTTTTTGGTTTTTGCCTCACTTTTTTTTTACAGCTGGTGGAACCTCGCCTACTTGCCCCTCATCCTCTCCTCTATGCTTTTTAATTATGTCATCGGAAACTCACTAAATGAGAACTTTAAAAAAGCACGCGTGAGCAAAAAAGGGCTGCTTGGTTTTGGTGTTGTTTCCAACCTCGCTTTGCTTGGCTACTTTAAATACAGTGACTTCTTTATAGAAAATTTCAACCTTGCCTTTGGCGCGGATGCGACGCTTTTGCATCTCGCCCTTCCTCTGGCGATCTCGTTTTTTACCTTCCAGCAGATCGCTTATCTCGTAGACAGTTACCGAGGCGAGACGAAAGAGTACGACTTTTTAAACTATGCCCTCTTTGTGACCTTCTTCCCCCAGCTCATCGCAGGACCCATCGTGCACCACAGCGAGATGATGCCGCAGTTTGCCTCCAAGTGGAACATGGTAAAAAACTACCGCAACATTGCCATGGGGCTTTTTATCTTCTCTATGGGACTGTTTAAAAAAGTGGTCATTGCCGACAGCTTTGCCGTCTGGGCGAGTGCCGGGTTTGACACGGCCACAACGCTCAATCTTTTTGAAGCGTGGGCGACCTCACTCTCCTACACCTTTCAGCTCTATTTTGATTTTAGCGGCTATACCGACATGGCGATAGGCGCCGCGCTGCTCTTTAACATTCGCCTGCCCATTAACTTCAACTCGCCCTACAAGGCGACAAGCATTCAAGACTTTTGGCGACGATGGCACATTACGCTGAGCCGGTTTTTAAGAGATTATGTCTACATCCCGCTTGGCGGAAACAGGGGCGGCAGTTTTAGAACCATCACCAATCTTCTGGCCACCTTCATCATAGGCGGCATCTGGCACGGAGCCGGCTGGACCTTCATATTTTGGGGATTTTTGCACGGTTTTGCTTTGGTGATCCATAGGCTTTGGAGCAGCCTTGGCTTCAGGCTGTGGAGCTGGCTGGCATGGTTCATCACCTTCAGCTTCATCAACATAGCCTGGATCTTTTTTAGAGCCAAAGAGTGGGAAGACGCGATGAAGGTTTTGGGCGGGATGTTTAGTGTGGAAAATGT
>JACUTT010000072.1 GCA_014859655.1 Campylobacterales bacterium | reverse complement strand
GGGGGGGGGGACAAAATAGGAAAAAGACTCCGGGAGGAGTCTCTTTGGTGTGTGCGATTAGATGTTGTCGCGGATTTCAAGCTTACCGATCAATGTGTAATACACATCTTTGTTTGTACGCTTAAGGTAACGCATCAAACGACGGCGCTGCCCAACAAGTTTAAGAAGACCAAGACGTGAAGCATGATCTTTTTTGTGTGTTTTAAGGTGCTCTGTAAGGTATGCAATACGATTGCTCAGTAGTGCAATCTGTACTTCTGATGAACCTGTGTCGCCTTCTTTGCGTGCAAACTCTTTTACGATTTCTGCTGTTTTCGCCGAATCTAAAGCCATAATAGACCTCCCTGATTGGTATAATAAATTTCCCAAGAATTTGAGATCCGGCATTTTAGCCAAATAATTATTAAATAGGATTAAATCATAGGCAAACTGCGGAAGATGGAAATAAAAGAGTAAATTTATCTTTTAATAATTTTGTGTATAATACCTTCTATTAAAAAACTATTTCTAAACGCTAAGGAATCCCTGTATGTTAATGACCCGAGCAAGTGAGTACGCGCTTCTCTCTTTGGTATCGCTGGCAACGGCCACGCATCCCATGGACACCGAGACATTGGCACATGACCTAGGCATCTCCAAAAGCTTTTTAGCCAAGATCTTGCAGGCTCTGGCGCGTTATGGCATCTTAAAATCCTATAAGGGCGTCAACGGCGGTTTTATTCTCAACCGACCCAAAGAAGAGATCACTATTTTGAGTATTATGGAGGCTGCCGAGGGTAAAGGACCGGCTGTTTTCGACTGCTCTCCGGGCTTGGGACACTGTCCTGGTGAAAAAGAGCAGAGCTGTCACATCTGGCCCTTCATCAACAACCTCCAGGGCAAGATAGACGATTTTCTCGCCGCGCTTACCCTTGCCGACATTCTCGAAAAGAAATGAGCATTTAGTTAGATGGCAAAAAAGAAAGTAGCACTCCTAGGACAGCTCACTCCCGTACTTGAACTCATCGTCCGTTCGCGTGACCTGAGCATTGTATTTTTCGTTATGGCGATTCTTGCCATTATCATCGTTCCCCTGCCCAGCGCTATGCTGGATTTTATGCTCAGTATCTCCATCTCGATTGCCGTTTTGGTCATTCTCATCTCGCTCTATATCCCTAGACCGACCGATCTTACGACATTTCCGACCCTGATCCTGATCATCACCCTCTTTCGCCTTTCGCTTAACGTCGCCACGACGCGTATGATCTTGAGCCACGGACACGAAGGGCCCGACGCGGTGAGCGACATCATCTCAAGCTTCGGGGATTTTGTTATCGGTGGAAATTACGTCATCGGTATCATCGTCTTTTCTATCTTGGTCCTGATCAACTTTATGGTCATCACCAAGGGTTCGGGACGGGTTGCCGAAGTTGCGGCGCGTTTTACGCTTGACGCGATGCCCGGAAAACAGATGGCCATCGATGCGGATCTCAATGCCGGCCTGATCGAAGAGAGCGAAGCCAAAAAACGCCGGGCCGACATCTTGCAAGATGCCAACTTCTACGGAGCGATGGACGGTTCATCAAAATTCGTCAAAGGCGACGCAGTCGCGGGGATCATCATCACCATCATCAATATCATCGGCGGTTTTTTGATCGGGGTCTTTCAGCACGGGATGAGCGTGGGCGATTCGGCGGCTGTCTTTACTGTCCTCACCATCGGTGATGGTCTGGTCTCTCAGATCCCGGCCCTCATTATCTCTACCGCGACAGGTATTATGATCACACGGGCCTCGAGCGATCAGAGCAATTTTGCCGAGGGAGCGATCAACCAGCTCATGGGCAATGCCAAGACGCTGCTTATCGTCGGTGCGATTATGATCCTCTTCGCTCTCGTTCCCGGTCTTCCTACCTTCTCGATGGGATTTGTCGGGCTTATTTTTATCGCTATGGGCTATCTTCTTTTGCAGCAAGAAAGCGGCGAGCTCCGGCTCTTCAAAGACAAGCCTCTTTTTGCGCCAAAAAAAGGCTCCTCTGCAGCGCCGGGAGAGACAGCGGGCACAGAAGCAGGAGGTGCTGCGGCCAAACCGCAAAAAAGCCATGAACAGATCGCCAAAGAGGAGGAGGCGGCCCTTGATGACATCTTGAAAGTCGAGATGCTTGAGCTGACGCTGGGCTATCAGCTCATCCGTTTGGCAGACTCGGGACAGGGCGGCGATCTGCTTGAACGTATCCGCTCGATGCGCCGAAAAATCGCCAGCGACTTTGGCTTTTTGATGCCGCAGGTGCGCATCCGCGACAACCTTCACCTTGACCCCAGTCACTATCAGATCCTTCTCAAAGGTGTAGAGATCGGACACGGCTCTATCCAGCCCGACAAGTTCCTGGCTATGGACAGCGGTATGGCCGTTGAAGAGCTTGAGGGAGAGAAAACCAAAGAGCCGGCCTTTGGTCTGGACGCGATCTGGATAAAACCCGAGCTCAAAGAAGACGCCATCATGAACGGCTATACCGTGGTCGATCCCGCGACCGTCATCTCCACACATATGAGCGAACTGGTCAAATCTCACGCAGAAGATCTGCTCACCCGTCAAGAGACGCAGAACCTCATCAACAAGCTCAAGAACGACTACCCTGTCGTCATAGACGACCTGATGAAGGTGGCCTCTATCGGTCTTATCCAGCGTATCTTCAAGGCGCTTTTACACGAAAAGATCCCTCTAAAAGACATGCTGGCCATTTTGGAGACGATCACCGATATCGCCGAGTACAGCAAAAACGTAGACCTCATCGTCGAGCAGGTGCGCTCAAAACTCTCGCGTATCATCACCGCGATGTACAAAGACGCCAAGGGCGTGATCAAGCTGTTGACCTTCGATACGACTACCGAACAGCGTATTCTGGAAAAATCAACAGAGCAAAACGGCATCCGAAACCTAATGCTCAATGTAGGCGAGATTAATGCCCTCATACAGAGCATCAGCGACAAGGCAAGTACGCTTCTGCAACAGGGTATCTCTCCGGTCATCCTCATCGTCGATCCGCAGCTTAGAAAACCCTTGGCAGAGATATTTGAGCGTTTCAATCTCGAAGTCGTTGTTCTCTCTCACGCCGAGATCGACAGCAATGCAAAATTTGAAGTTATGGGCAGCGTCTCCATAGATCTATAAAGGAAAACAATGAATACAATTTACCACCTCTCCCACATCGACCTCGACGGCTACAGCTGTCAGCTCATCATGAAAGAGAGCGGACAGAAGATGGAATTTTACAATGCCAATTACGGGGCCGAAGTCAGCGAAAGACTCCAGGAGATCTTAGAGAAGATCAAGACAAAAAAAGAGGATGCCTCGCTGTTAATCACGGATCTGAACCTTACTATAGACGAATCGGCCTGGCTGGTCAAAGAGCTTGACCGGCTCAAGGATTACGCGAAAATCTCCGTCACACTTCAGCTGCTTGACCACCATGGCAGCGGACAGGACTCGGCGAACAAATATGCCTGGTATTTTCTCGACACCTTTCGCAGCGCTACAAAGATCACCTACGACTATGCCCTTAAAAACTTCGGCCTTTCGGATGCGTCCAAGGCGTGGCTTGAGCCTTATGTCAGCATCGTCGATGCGGTCGATCTGTGGCATCAAGAGAAGCACGATGCCTTCGAATTTGGAAAGGTATGCATGCGTCTTGTCACCGAGACGCGTGAGCTCAACCGCGTGATGTTTTCTGATCAGGACAGGGCCTACAAGCATGCCCTTTTATTTGAGGCGGCGCAGATGGTCTCTTTGGACAAGGGAAATGTTATCCTTGATGACAAGATCCACGCGCTTAAAAAAGAGTATTTCAAAAACGGCACAGACGACACCCTCGATAACCTGGCAACGGCCTATATCGTCGGCCTCTTAGGTGAGGTGAGAAGCGACAAAACCATCTACTACAAGGGTTACAAAGGTTTCCTCTCCTATGCTCTGGGAAATACCTCTATCATCGGAAACGCTTTCTTGACGGTCTTTGACGACTATGACTTCATCGTTGACGTCGGACCGCGCGGTACGATGAGCATGCGGGCTAACAATAAGGTCGATGTCTCCTTGATCTCCAAAGAGTGGGCAAACGGCGGCGGCCACCCCAACGCTTCGGGCGGAAGACTGGCTAATTTCAAAGAGCAGTATCGATACGACAAGGTCAAAGCACAGATCCAAAACATCATTGACGAAAACGAGTCGCGTGCGGGGAAGCTGGAGCGAAAAGCCTAAAAAAAATTAAAACAAATTTTGCTTTTTCTTCTTCCGAAAAAACAACATAGCCCCTTAAGTCTGGGTGCGTATGATGTCGGAATGAATAAAACAATCAACGATATTTTTACCTACCACAACGCCACAAAACACGCTTCCGGGCGCTATGCACGCTCTTTGGGCTACATGGACTGGGCAACACAGCCGAACCCCTTTCGAAGCTATGAGGGCAGCGAGCAGATAGAACTCCCCCTTGCTCTGGAAAACGCCACTCCGCCCTACTCGATTATCTTTGAGCATGACCTCCCCTGCGCTCCTCTACTGATCGAGTCAATCTCGCAGTTTTTTCAGTTCTCCTTGGGACTGGCCGCATGGAAGTCAAGCGGCGGCGAAAAATGGGCGCTGCGCTGTAACGCCTCAAGCGGAAACCTCCAGCCCAGCGAAGCCTACGTCATCCTGCCTCCACTCAAAGGTATCAGCGACAAAAGCTCCCTCTCGCATTATGCCCCAAAACAGCACAAACTGGAGAAACTGGCCGAATTTGAGAGCTCTTTTTGGAGCGAACATCAGGAGGGAACCTTTCTGCTTGGTATCAGCTCCATCACCTGGCGCGAAGTGTGGAAGTACGGCGAACGAGCCTTTCGCTACTGTGCACTAGATGCGGGTCACGCCTTCAGGGCCGTTCAGGTATCAGCGATGATGCTGGGCTGGAGGGTTCAACTGATAGAGGGTGTGAGCGACGAAGAACTCAGCCGTATTTTTGGTTTTGACCAGGATGAACGCTATAGCCCCGACGAGCCTGAATTCCCCGATATGTTTCTCTCCGTCTCGCCCCTTGAACAACAGCCAGTAGATCTCGCTTCACTGCGTTCAGGGCTTCCTGAACGCTATAGCGCAAGGGCAAACCTGCTCAGCTCCTCGCATCAAAAATGGGAGATGATCGAGCTGATCGAAGAAGCGACATTTTCAACTCCACTGCCGCGTAAGCGCGTCGAAAACCTCCCCATTCCGCGACTGCCGAGCGCGGAGTCCAAGCAGGTCGCGCTAACCCGCCGAAGTGCGCAGATGATGAATGCCCACAATGCCGCCATTTCGCAGGAACAGTTTTTTGCTCTGCTCTACTCGGTCAAGGAGAGCATGGACGGCTTTGAAAACAGCGCCAATCTCGTCTTCTTTCTCCATAGGGTCGAAGAACTTGAGCAGGGTCTGTACATACTTGTCCGCAACAAAGCCCACCTGTCTTCGCTCAAGCGCCATATGCGTAGTACATTTTCATGGGAGGAGATCCGCGAAGATCTATACCTCCTTGAAAAAGGCGACTTCAGAACGCAGGCAAAGCAGATCTCCTGCAGCCAGGACATCGCCGCGGATGGCGCCTTTTCTCTGGGAATGCTCTGCGAGTTTTCGCAGCAGCTGCACGAATTCGGCCCGCACCGCTACAAAGAGCTCTACTGGGAGTGCGGCGCCATAGGACAGCAGCTCTATCTTGAAGCGACCTCTCTAGGGCTCTCAGCTACAGGGATAGGCTGCTTTTTGGATGACACCTTTCACCATCTCCTCGGCCTGGACTCCAACCAGTTTCAAACCCTCTACCACTTCACCGTCGGACGCGCCATAACCGACAGCCGCCTGATGACGCTTCCGCCTTACTAAGCGGGGGCTAAATCTACTCTTTAGCCTTTTTTCATGATCTCTTT
>JACUTT010000023.1 GCA_014859655.1 Campylobacterales bacterium | reverse complement strand
CATCTCTCTTTTTCCCTCTGAAGGCAGTTGGGGTTTTTAGAGGTGCCCTATAGCACTTGATGCACGCGATGTTTGCTCTTATGGAGCTACAGTGTGAGAAAAAAGCGGCTTAAGAGACATTGGTGAGCAGAGGGGAGTCATACAATCTATGTGCTAATTGTGTAGCTGAGTCTAATAAAAAACTTAATAAATCACAGCTAGGCATAGGCTTTAATTTTCATTCGCTATAATTGCGCCATTAATTTTAGTCAGGAGAAGCTATGGGAATCCCTCAACCTTCATTTTATATTTTTAAGTGCCAGCAGTCGGCACCTCCGGGCATGCCGAAGCCATCATGTGTGACGGCAGAAAACCAGGACCTTTTCCAGCATTTGGCGCAGACCCTGATGCAAAAAGGGATCATCGGCACCGTTCAGCCTATTCAGACAGGGTGTATGAACCGCTGTAACGCCGGCCCTATCATGCTTGTAGAGCCTGGCCATACGATGTATGTCGGCCTTAACAAAGAGAAGATCACCCGTATCATCGAAGAGCACATTATCGGCGGCAATGTCGTTGAGGAGTATGTGATCAGCGAAGAGCTGTGGGATGCGCCGATAACTCCAGCTGCTATGATGAAGCAGATGGGTCGCTAAGGACAGATGATGACAATGGAAATGCTCTATAGTAAGATCCACCGTGCTACGGTGACCGACGCCAACCTGAACTATGTCGGCTCGATTACTATTGATGAAGAACTTCTTGAAGCCGCCAAGCTGCGCGTGGGACAGAAGGTCGAGATCTTGAACATAAACAACGGCGAGCGCTTTTCGACCTACACTATTTTGGGCGAGCGCGGCAAACGCGACATCTGCCTCAACGGCGCTGCAGCACGCAAGGTCCACAAGGGCGACAAGATCATTATCGTTGCCTATGCGACTTATGATGAGAAAGAGCTTGAGACCTACAAACCGAAGGTTGTCCTGCTTAATGACGACAACAATATCGACGAAATCTTAGACGAGATCTAAGGTAAAACAATGTTTGAGAAGATGAACCTCGACGAGATGGGAAAACTCTTGGAGAAGGCTCAAGAAGAGAGCCGGAAGCTCGAAGCTGAAATGCAGAGCAAAACGTACGTGGCGAAGGCCGGCGGCGGAATGCTCTGCATCACGATGAGCGGAAAGGGTGAGGTTATCGACATCAGCATCGATAACTCCTTGCTTCAGGATAAGGCCTCTTTGGAGATACTGCTGATCTCCTGCATCAACGATGTCAACAAAATGCTCGAAGACGACAAGAAGAACTCAGTTGCAGGAATGTTCGGCAGCATGGGCAATCTGTTCGGGCAGAAGTGATGAGATTTTGCTATATATTTTTCCTCTTTATTCCCCTTGCACTTTTTTCATCACCTGCGGATTTTAAGTCCTGTCAGCTCAAATATCAGGTCAGTTCGTTCACAATAGGCACTACCCAGGCCTTCGCGGTCGACAATGAGCACGCACTGTTCTATTCCGAAGAGCCTCCCGCCTTTGAGGTGCTTAAGCGCGACCCCTTTTTGGGTCTGAACCTTGTGAAATCTCCCAAACCCTTCAAGCACGTTTTCAAATTTTACAGCAACACGCCCAAGGTGCTCGCGGCTGTTCTTCCCGGCGGGATAAGCGAGGGGAAGATACTTAGTCCTCAGATAGGGCTGAACCGTCTGGCGCAGTTTTCTGCGCCCCTGAGTGAAAATGCCCTTATCACCGGCACCTGCTGCGGCATAGTCGCTCTGGCGACGCCGAAAGGGGTTATAGAAAAAACCTATATCCGCCGTTTTTTAGAGTCAAAAGAGGTGGTCTACGGCGACATTGGCATCCGTCTTTGTGACAAGGAGGGGGTGCGTGTTGCGGAGGTGAACCCGTTTTTTGAAGATTCCCCTTTTCTGCTGGATGACATCATCCTTGAGATGAACGGTAAAAAGGTTCTAAATGCCTCTCGGGTGAGCCGGGAGATACTCTTTTCAAAACCCGGGAGTGTGCACAGTTTTGTCATAGAGCGAGCGAAAAAAAAGATGAAGCTCGAGACCTTGATGCAAAAATGCCTAAGCGGCGGACTTGTTCCTGACAGCTTCTTCAATCTCTTCGGACTGGAACTTGACGAGAAGCTTGAGGTTAAAAGTGACAACCCGAAGTATGAGATCAAAAAGGGAGACCGTCTGCTTCAGGTGATGGGGAAAAATGTCTCCACGCTAGAAGGGATCCGTCAGCACCTCTCGCGAGAGAAGATGAGTACAAATAAGGTGATCGTCCTGCTGTTCAGACGTAGCGGATTTGATTTCTTCATCCGCTTCCCAAAGCCGTAAAACAGCAAAAAATAGTTATCATTTCAGCAACAAAAAAAAGTAGGTTCCCTTGCAGGCGTTTGAAGCATATCTGAGTTCACATCTTCCCCATGCCAAAAGTTTTCACCCCCACTATGAGGCGGCGCTCCATGAGATGCTGCTTGCGGGAGGAAAACGATTTCGCCCGGCCCTGCTGCTGGGCGTGGTGAAGGCCTACAACAGGCTCCTTTTGGACTCAGCCTACGCAGCCGCTTATGCGGTTGAGCTTCTGCACACCTACTCATTGATCCATGATGACCTTCCGGCAATGGACAATGCGGACCTTCGTCGCGGCAAAAAGACCCTGCACGTCAGCTATGATGAGGTCACGGCGATCCTTGCAGGAGACGCGCTGAACACCTACGCCTTTGAGATTCTCAGTAATGCCGCATTCTCGGATGAGATACGGGTCAGACTGATCCGCGAATTGGCCTCGAATGGCGGATTGGCGGGTATGGTGCTGGGACAGGCGATCGACTGTCACTTTGAGAACCAGGCATTGAGTCTGGAGCAGATCAAGCTTTTGCACATCAACAAAACAGCCAAGCTTATTGCGGCCTCGCTGAAGATGGGCGCGATCATTGCCGGCAAAAAAGCCCTGGCCGAAGAGCTCTATGCCTTCGGCATCAAGCTGGGACTTCTGTTTCAGGTCCAAGACGACATCCTGGATGTGACCCAGAGTTCGCAAGAGGCGGGCAAGACGACGCAGAACGATGGCGATAAAAACAGCTTTGTCACCCTTTTGGGCCTGGCAGGTGCTATAGCAGAGGCGGACACGCTGGCCTCTGAGCTGGGCGAACAGTTCAAGGGCTTTGACGAAAGGCTCTACGACGAACTTTCGCCACTGCTTTTAGGTTATCTGGCACGCCACAAAGCCTAATATGCAGAGATCAAAATCCGCTGCGGCGCGTTTTGATCTCCACATATGAAACAGACAGAAGGAAGATATGATGCGTCAAAAGATGGCAGATACGATTAGATTTTTAGCAGCCGATATGGTTCAAGCGGCCAACTCAGGCCACCCAGGTGCACCGATGGGACTTGCCGATATCGCGGTAGTGCTGAGTGAACACCTCTCGCACAACCCGAAAAACCCAAAATGGCTCAACCGCGACCGCCTGGTCTTCTCCGGCGGCCACGCTACGGGACTTATCTATTCGCTCTACTACCTTTGGGGATACGGTCTTGAGGTCGAGGACCTTAAAAATTTCCGCCAGCTGGACTCTAAGACTCCGGGTCACCCCGAGTACGGACATACAGAAGGGGTAGAGATAACGACAGGACCGCTGGGGCAGGGTATAGCCAATGCGGTCGGCTTTTCTATGGCATCAAAATTCGTGGGCGCGCAGACCAACTCCGAGACTGCCAAGGTGATCGATCACCACGTCTACTGCCTCTGCGGCGACGGCGACTTGGAAGAAGGGATCTCTTATGAGGCCTGCTCGATTGCGGGGCACAACAAGCTGGACAATCTTATCTTGATCTATGATTCGAACAAGATCACCATCGAGGGCTCCACAGAACTTAGCATCTCCGAAAACATTAGCAAACGCTTCGAGGCGCAGGGCTGGGATGTGCAGTCTATAGACGGGCACAACTACGAGGAGATAGACGCGGCTATAGTAAATGCAAAAACTTCCGACAAACCTTCGTTGATCATCGCCAACACGCTTATCGCGAAGGGAGCAGGCAAGCTTGAGGGCTCTCATCACTCCCACGGCGCACCTTTGGGCGAGGAGGTGATCTCCATAGCAAAAAGTAAAGCCGGTTTTGATCCGCTTAAAAAGTTCTTTGTCGATGTCGACGTGATGGCACGTTTCAGATGTGCGATCGAGTCGGGTGACCTGGCGGAGCGCGAATGGAAACATCGCCTTAAAGAGCTTCCGCTGATGGAGCAGAACGAGGCGCTTGAGGCGCTCTTGAATCCTGACTTCTCCCGGATACAGTGGCCGACATTTGACAAGGCTGACGCGACACGTAATACCAATGGAAAGGTACTCAACGCGATCGCCAAAGCGATTCCCGGCTTTCTCGGCGGTTCGGCGGATCTTAGCCCTTCGAACAAGACAGAACTGACAGATATGGGCATTTTTCCGAAGGGAAAAAACATCTATTTTGGTATCCGCGAGCATGCGATGGCCTCGATCACGAACGCGATTGCGCTTTACGGTCCATTGATGCCCTTTTCGGCGACCTTCTTCGTCTTCTCCGACTACCTCAAGCCCGCAGCGCGTATCGCGGCACTGAGCGGTATCCAGCAATTCTTTGTCTGGACGCACGACAGCATCGGCGTGGGCGAAGACGGCCCGACACACCAGCCGATTGAGCACCTTTCGCAGTTTAGAGCACTTCCGAACTTCTATGTCTGGCGCCCGGCGGACGGAAAGGAAAATGTTGAAGCATGGAAAAAAGCGATAGAGATGAAAACTTCTCCTTCCGCCTTTGTCTGTTCCCGCCAAAACCTTCCGCTTCTTCCTGATGCGGTCTGCGGCGAGGCTTCACGCGGAGGCTATCTTCTTGAGGAGTCTGCCAATGCGACGATCACGCTGATGGCCTCAGGTTCCGAAGTAGAAACGGCGATGAAGACAAGAGCCCTTCTTGCCTCCAGAGGTATTGGCGCCAACGTCGTCTCTGTACCCTGTTTTGACCTTCTGCTCGAGCAGGAGAAGAGCTACCTGGACACGATCATCAAAACCGAGCGAGTCGTTGCCATAGAAGCGGCACGCGCGCTGGAATGGTACCGTTTTGCCGACGAGATCATCAACATGGACAGTTTCGGGGCTTCCGCACCGGCGGGAGAGCTTTTTGAAAAGTTCGGCTTCAGCCCCGAAGCGATAGCTGACAGGCTCTTTTAGTCAGTTTTATGCCCTTTTACAAGGGCAGATTCCATTCTCCACCAAACTCCTCACACGAAAGAATCATACTGCCTATGGAAAATTCCTCAGCCTATAATGAAAAAAAGAAAAACTTCGAGCGACTGATTACGGTCTATGGACGCAATGTTGTTTTGGAGATGCTTGAAGAGAAGGGGATCGCTGTTGCCAAGGTACATATGGCGGACTCCAACAGACAAGATGGAACGATCAGCACGATAGTAGAGCTGTGCGAGAAGAAGGGAGTGGAGATCGTCTACCACTCCAAGGCAGCGCTCTCGCGCATCTCAAAAAATTCCAAACAGGATCAGGGAATTGCCGCGGACATCGAAGCCAACTCCTACCTTTGCGCCGAAGAGTTTTTAAAGCGCCCCTCTCAATCCTACCGCTATATCGCGCTGGATTCGGTGCACAACCCGCAAAACCTTGGGATGATCATCCGTTCTGTCGCGGCCGGTTTTGCCGACGGTCTTATCCTGCCTAAAAAAGGCTCGGCCAAGATTTCGCCGCTGGTCATCAAGGCGAGCGCGGGAACCCTTTTCAAGACGAGGATACTCTACTGCGACGAGCTGGAAAAAATTCTGCCGAGATTCAAAGAAGACGGAGCGGATATCTATGCCCTCTCCTCACACGCCCAGGACTCGCTTTTTGATCTCAAGCTTGGCAAAAAGACGATTTTTGTCCTAGGTAACGAGAGTGAAGGAGTGAGCCGTGAAGTGGAGAGACTGGCCAATAAGACACTCAGTATTCCGATGAAAAACGGCGTCGAGTCGCTCAATGTGGCCGTAACAGCAGCACTCCTCGCCTACTACTCTTAGGCGTTCATAAGCTCGTAGGGGCGGCGTATCTCCTCGAGCAGCGCCTCGACACTCACCGCACGCCCCTTGCGGATAAACTCTCTTTCCTCAAAAAACACCATGATCGTCGGCGCACTGAAGACCTGAAACGCTGCCGCGATCTCCGGGGTCAACGCAATGTCAACATGGCAGCGTGCTATAGCAGGGTAGGTTGCGGCAAGAGCTTGCATCAGCTTGGGGCGTAGCACATGGCAGACACTGCAAGAGGGTGAGCTGAAGTACAAGACAAGTGCAGGCGCCTTCTTGAGTCTGTTTTTTAATGCGTCCAGATCGTTTAGTGTCTCATCCATGTAGGGCCCCTGTTTTTTTGGAATTATACAGTAAAAATTTTCACATAAGAGTTTCATAAGCCAAGGCGGGTTACACTTGAAAATGTCCAAACAAGGAGTAGATTATGAACACAACGATTACAGGAAGACACATTGTGCTCAGCGACTTTAACCGTCAGCACATCGAAGCAGCTTTTGAGAGTTTTTTAAAATATAAATTAGAGATCACCAGCATCAATGTGGTCGTTTCGGAAATAAAAAACGGGGTGAATGTCGAGTTCAATATGCACATCGCCCATACCAACCCGGTCGTTATCAACCAAGGGGACAAAGATCTTGACACGGCTATTGACTTGGCGATTGAGCGAGCATCCAAAGCACTTCGCCGCCTGCATGACAGAGTAGTCTCACACGGAAAAGACTCGCTGAAAGACCTCGAGCTCGTCGAAGCCTAGGTGTCGGTCTGATCTTTGGAGCGCTCTTGCTCCACCACCTCAAATACCAGCATCTTCCCTTTTTTATATTCAACTGACTCGACAAAGCGCAATCCTTCGTAGGCTATAGCCAGAAGCTGCTCTTCGTTTTTGGGCTGTATCTGTGCCAGGGTCCGCAGCACTTTTCCGCGGTAGGCCTTTGCCCAGTGGCTGACGACCTTCCCCTCTTTTAGAAATTTCATCGTCACAAAAGGACGCTTAAGGGCATAGAACTTCTCATAAAATCCGGCGCGCAGATCAAGGATAAGCTCATCCTTAAAAAGTTCATCCAGTGCTGAAGAGAACTCTTGTTTATAGACTTTTTCTGTAGCAACAGCACCAAGCGTCTGGCCCTGCTTGAATTTATATGAGGGGATAGCGTCCCCGGCTCTTATTGGCCCAAAAAGGTTTGAAAAGATAATACACTGCTCGTACAGGTACGTTTTCTCCGGTGCTGCAAGCGAAGCAAGGTCAAGATAGTCATAGGCCACCCCGTCATAGCGCTCAATTGCCGCCATGGTCGGACTGGAGAAGAGGCTCTCCTGATACCTTCTGATCTCTTCCTCTTTTTTGATGCCGGTGAGTTTTTGCAGCTCTTCCAGACTTCCGTGAAGCATAGCCTCATCATAGCTGCGCACAAGAGGAAGACGTTTTTCGTAAAGAGAAGGAAAAAGAAGGCTCTGCTCCCTTAATGGGGCAAAGGTGCCGCCCTCTTTTTTGCCTTCGCTGGGTGAAAAAAGAATATACATATCCTGTCCTTGAAAGAAGATAATTTTTTCAGCATTGTATCCAAAAGAGAAATGGGGGAGGGTAAGTATAAAGGGTAGCTCTAAAGGGCACCTCTGAAGGCAACTGGGGTTTTTAGAGGTGCCCTAAAGATGAGGTATAATAATTTTTAGTTATTAACGGTTTAGCTTTATAAAGTATAATGGAAAAATTAGATAATTTAACGTTTAGTTAACGGATAAAGGCAGACCTTGGAGAAGATTACAATCTTGGGAGCGTACGGGGCAAAAGGTTTTAAACAGGAAAGCAGCTCGTTTTTGCTGACAGATACGCATGCCATAGATGCGGGAAACCTCCTGCGCTCTCTTGGCGAAGGTGCGGCACGCATTGAGACGATCTGGCTGACACATTCGCATCTTGACCATATTGTCGAGATCGCCTATATTTTGGACTCCTATTTTACCCTCAGAAGCAAGCCGCTTAAACTGATGGGGCTGGCACACACGCTCGAGGCGATTCAAACACATTTTCTAAATGATGTCATTTGGCCCGATTTTTCAAAGATACCCCTTTGCAATGCAGACAGTATGAGCGTCGTCTATGAGAGTATAGAACTCAACAGAGTCTACACGATAGACGAGATAACCTCGATCGAAGCGATGGAAACGGTGCACACTGTCCCAAGCTGCGGCTATATCGTGCGCAAAAACAGTTCGGCGGTACTGATAACAGCAGATAGCTATAAAAATCCGCGCCTTAGAGAAACGATCAACAAATACCCAGAGATATCCGCACTTGTGTTGGAGTGCACCTTTCCCTCGGAAATGGATGCGCTTGCACTGGAGTCTCTTCATCTGACACCTGCATTGGCAGAAGAGGAGATTAAAGGAGTGCAAAGAGAGGTGAAGCTCTATTTCAATCATTTGAAGCCAGGCTTTACAGAGACTATAAAAAAAGAGATAAAGGCTTCAGAGCTGCTTAAAAACGGCCATATTTTAGATGACGGCGATACGATTTATTTCTAAAAAAAGACAAAAGCGAAGAAGATTTGTAATTTGCCTAGAAAAGGCTTGACAATAAAAATTAAAATGTCTATAATTACGGCTCGAATTTAGATGCTGGCATAGCTCAGTTGGCTAGAGCAGCTGATTTGTAATCAGCAGGCCCGGGGTTCAAATCCTCGTGCCAGCACCATATTTACTTTCGAAAAAAATTGACGAAAAACGTCAGTGCTAGACCAGAACATAAAACAAATTCATGTGGTGAGATAGTCAAGTGGCCAACGACGGCAGACTGTAAATCTGCTCCCTTTTGGGTTCGCAGGTTCGACTCCTGCTCTCACCACCATTTATCAGGATGCGGGCGTAGCTCAGTTGGCTAGAGCGTCAGCCTTCCAAGCTGAGGGTCGAGGGTTCGAGTCCCTTCACCCGCTCCATTGATTTGTTTAGAAATGTATTTATCTGGGAGCTGAATAGTCGTTTGCTGCATAACTTGATCACACGATAAAAATTCATAGCTTTCATTATAAATCATCACCATTATATTTTTAATTGTTTACTATATGCGCTCATATGGCTCAGGGGTAGAGCACTTCCTTGGTAAGGAAGAGGCCCCGGGTTCAAATCCCGGTATGAGCTCCACGGGGCACTTCCGTAAGGGTTTGACGAATCTTTATGGAAGTGTCCGGCTCTATAGTTAGGATACACGTTTGAATGATATTTGAAGTTCAAGGTTAGTTTTGAACAATTTTCAGATATAATTCCATTTCATTTATATAAAAAGCCGGAGGATACTATGGCAAAAGAAAAGTTTCAACGTAACAAACCACACGTTAATATCGGTACGATTGGTCACGTTGACCACGGTAAAACAACGCTTACAGCAGCTATTACAGCAGTACTAGCAGTAACAAACGGCGCTGAGATGATGGATTATGATGCTATTGACAACGCTCCTGAAGAGCGTGAGCGTGGTATTACGATCGCAACATCACACGTAGAGTATGAGACAGACAGTCGTCACTATGCACACGTTGACTGTCCAGGTCACGCTGACTACGTTAAGAACATGATTACAGGTGCTGCTCAGATGGACGGCGCTATTCTTGTTGTTTCTGCAGCAGACGGCCCGATGCCACAGACACGTGAGCACATTCTTCTTTCTAAGCAGATCGGTGTACCTTACATCGTTGTTTTCATGAACAAAGAAGATATGGTTGATGATGAAGAACTACTTGAACTAGTAGAGATGGAAATCCGTGAGCTTCTTGATCAGTACGAGTTCCCAGGCGATGATACTCCAATCACTGCCGGTTCTGCTCTTAGAGCTCTTGAAGAAGCAAAAACTGGTACTCTTGGTGAGTGGTCAGCTAAGATTCAGCAGCTTATGAAGACAGTTGATGAGTATATTCCTGAGCCAACTCGTGAGACAGACAAAGACTTCCTAATGCCAGTTGAGGATGTTTTCTCAATCTCTGGTCGTGGTACAGTTGTTACTGGACGTATCGAGCGTGGAACAATTAAGATCGGTGAGTCAATTGAAATCGTTGGTATCCGTGACACTCAGACTACAACTGTAACAGGTGTAGAGATGTTCCGTAAAGAAATGGAGCAGGGCGTTGCAGGCGATAACTGTGGACTTCTTCTTCGTGGTATCGCTAAAGAAGCGGTTGAGCGTGGTCAGGTTCTTTGTAAACCAAAGTCTATCACTCCTCACACGACTTTCGAAGCTGAGATCTATGTACTAAGCAAAGATGAGGGTGGCCGTCATACGCCATTCTTCTCTAACTACCGTCCTCAGTTTTACGTTCGTACAACTGACGTTACAGGTGCGATCACTCTACCAGAAGGTACTGAGATGGTTATGCCAGGTGACAACGTTAAGATTACTGCAGAACTTATCAACCCGATTGCGATGGAAGACGGAACTCGTTTTGCTATTCGTGAAGGCGGACGTACAGTTGGCGCAGGTGTTGTTTCTAAAATCATCAAGTAATTGATGTCGCTTCCTTCGGGAAGTGAATTTATATTTAGGCAAATGCAATGAGAGATATTATTCATTTAGGCTGTGAGAAGTGCACACGTCGTAACTACCACACCACTAAAAACAAAAAGACTCACACAGAAAAGTTTTCAGTAACTAAATTCTGTAAATGGTGCCGTGAGCACACAAACCACAAAGAGATGAAGTTATAATAATTTCTTCTTTTTAGGCTGCAGTTGGGATTCTCCCGGTTGCATAATTTAGATATGTAGGCGAGTAGCTCCAATGGTAGAGCTCCGGATTCCAAATCCGATTGTTGGGGGTTCGAATCCCTCCTCGCCTGCCACTAATATTCATATTCGATAAATACATCTTGCGAGCTTTATTTATCGGAAATGACAAAAGGATAAGATAATGAGTAAGATTAACTCTTATATCAGAAACTCTCGCGCAGAGTTGTCAAAAGTAATTTTTCCAACCAAGCCACAGGTCAAGCAAGCGTTTATTGCTGTGGTTATCGTAGTGGCATTCGTGTCGCTTTTTCTAGCACTTGTTGACCTAATCATGTCGTCAACTCTGTCAGCTATTCTATAAAGGGTTCTCATGGCACACAAATGGTATTCATTACAAACATATGCAGGCAGTGAGAGAAGTGTTAAGACAGCGATTCTAAACCTGATCGAAGAGTACAGACTTCAAGACGTTATTAAAGAGGTCGTTGTACCGACAGAAGATGTCATGGAGATGAAAAACGGAAAGAAAAAAGTGACAGAGCGATCCTTGTACTCAGGTTATGTTTTTATTAACATTGACCTGACAACAGAAATTCAGCACATGATCCAGTCGCTTTCAAAAGTTTCCGGTTTCATCGGCGAGGCGAATCATCCGACTCCCTTGAGCGAAAACGACATTAAAGTGATCTTGGACCGCGTTGAAAACCGTGCAGCGCCTAAGCCTAAGGTTGCCTTTGAATCAGGTGAAGTCGTGCGCATCATCGACGGTCCATTCTCCAACTTCACGGGTGTAGTGGATGAGTACGACATGCAACACGGAACATTGAAACTCAATGTATCGATTTTTGGCCGTGCAACGCCCGTGGATATCGCCTATTCACAAGTCGAAAAAATTATTTAAACTAAATCGAAAGGAAGAAAAATGGCAAAAGCAATAGCGTCATACATCAAGCTTCATATTGAAGCTGGTAAAGCAAATCCGGCTCCACCAGTAGGCCCGGCATTGGGTCAACGTGGTGTTAACATCATGGAATTCTGTAAAGTTTTCAACGAAAAAACAAAAGATAAAATGGGGTTCAAAGTTCCTGTTATTATCACTGTTTATTCTGACAAAAGTTTTTCATTCATAACTAAGCAGCCTCCTGCGTCTGCACTCTTGATGAAAGCGGCAAACCTTAAAAAAGGTTCTGACAATCCACTCAAGAACAAAGTGGGCAAGATCACAAAGGCACAGTTGATGGAAGTTGTAAAAGCTAAAATCGCTGACCTTAATACAAACGACGAAGAGCAAGCAGCGAAGATCATTGCGGGTTCTGCACGCGCAATCGGTATCACAATCGTAGACTAGTCTACGACTATATAATCATCGACCGCAATGATTTAAAACAATGCGGCAGATCAAAATGGAGAATCACAATGGCAAGTAAAAGATATAAACAACTTTCCGAAAAAATTGATGCAGGCAAGACCTATTCTATAGAAGAAGCGTCTGCATTTATAAGTCAACTAAAATCTGCAAAATTCGACGAGACTGTTGAAATTGCAATGAATTTGAATGTAGATCCACGTCACGCTGATCAGATGATCCGTGGCGCTATCGTTCTTCCAAATGGTACAGGTAAGACTGTCCGTGTTGCTGTATTTGCAAAAGGTGCCAAGGCTGACGAAGCTAAGGCAGCGGGCGCAGATGTCGTTGGAACAGACGACCTTGTCGAGCAGATCCAAAACGGTATTTTCAACTTCGATGTTGTCGTTGCAGCACCGGATTGTATGGGACTTGTCGGTAAGATCGGTCGTATTCTAGGGCCAAAAGGTATGATGCCTAACCCTAAGACAGGCACAGTTACAGCAGACGTCGCACAGGCAGTCAAAAACCTTCAGGGCGGCCAGGTAAACTACCGTGTTGACAAAAAAGGAAATATCCACGCCGGTGTGGGTAAAGTCTCTTTTGCTCCTGAAGCGATTGCTGAAAACCTTCGCGTTTTCATCGCATCGATCAACAGACAAAAGCCTGCTTCTGCAAAAGGCCGTTATATCAAAAATGCTGCGCTTTCACTAACGATGAGCCCGGCTATCAAGTTTGATCTCTCTTCTATAGCAGACATTCGATAATCAGTTAATTTTTACTAAGCGGATCTCTCCGCCTAGTTTCCACTTCTAAGTCTTCTAAGCATAAAAATAATTAAAGCATTCTTTTATAAATAGTTCGATATAATTTCATTCCTTATACGAAATTTTTTATAGGCGATCTATCCAGATTTCCGATTTGAGATTTCTATCTTGAAATTATCTTATGGACTAAAGACAGTTCGGGGTCACCACTTAATCAGCGCAAGCTGCCCAACTTGAAGCCTAAGTCTGGAAAGGAGAATACATGACAAAAACACAAAAAGCCGACATAATTGAAAAGCTTAATACTGCTTTCGTTAACACTAGCGCAGTTGTTATTTGTGACTACAAAGGTCTTACAGTTTCCCAGCTTGACGAACTTCGTATCGCAGCAAAAGAAAATGCGACTTCCGTTCAGGTTGTTAAAAACACACTTGCCTCAATTGCTCTAAGCAAAGCTGGTATGAACGGTGTTGATATCAAAGACACTAACATCTTTATCTGGTCTGATGACGTTATCGCTGCATCTAAAATTGCTGCTGATTTCGCTAAGAAGACAGACAAATTCGTTATCAAAGCAGGTTACCTTGATGGCGAAGCTGCAGACGCGGCTAAGATCGAAGCCTTTGCTAAGCTTCCAGGACGTGAAGAACTTCTCGGAATGCTTGCATCTGTTTGGATGGGTCCTATCCGAAACTTTACTATCGGATTGGATGCGCTTAAGCGTCAAAAAGAAGAGGCTTAAGTTTCAACTTGAGTCGAGATAGACAGGAAAATTTCCTGAAATAAAAAAATAATAAACAGGAGCTATAAAATGGCTGTTACAAAAGAAGACGTATTAGAGTTTATCTCTGCTTTATCTGTACTTGAACTTTCTGAATTAGTTAAAGAGTTCGAAGAGAAATTTGGTGTATCTGCTCAGCCTGTTGCTGTAGCCGGTGTTGCTGGTGGCGCTGCTGAAGCGGCTGAAGAACAAACTGAGTTTGATGTTATCATCACTGACTCTGGCGCTAAGAAAATCGGTGTAATTAAAGTTATCCGTGCACTTACAGGTCTTGGTCTTAAAGAGGCAAAAGATGCTTCAGAAGCACTTCCTTCAACAATCAAAGAAGGCGTTTCTAAAGAAGATGCAGAAGCTGCTAAGAAAGAGCTTGAAGAAGCTGGTGCAACAGTTACTGTTAAGTAATCTTAGCGAAAACTTTTTTTCTACGGAGGGCCTAAAGCCCTCGCCTCAGGGTCATTTGACTTGCGGAGTGTCTGCAGGTTAAATGGCCCTTTCGGGGTATAAACCACTAACATTTTTTACCTGTGGTCCATTCAGGGACGCCTGAATTGTCATTTCCATGTCGTTGGACATAATTAATTTCATCTGTTTTTCTTACTGTTAATGCTCTTATTATGTGTAAAGACAAGCATTATATTTGATTTTAATTGTGTCCAACTATTGGATTAGTACATACAAACAAATGCCCTGCGATACTCCGATATTGCCATTTGTAAATTTAAATTCCATTGAGGTCATTTATGCTAAATAGCTTACAATCCGGTAATCGTTTACGTGTTAACTTTGCGAAGACACCGCAGCAGATCCGTATACCTAACTTACTGCAACTTCAGCAAAGCTCTTATGAGAGTTTCTTGATGATTGATGCCAAAGACCGCTCTACAAGCGGAATCGAGCAGGTATTCCAATCCGTTTTTCCTGTACATGATGTGCAGAACCGTGTTACCCTAGAGTATCTTGGTGCAGAAGTCGGCCACCCGAAATATACCGTTCGTGAATGTATGGAGCGCGGGCTTACCTATTCTGTCTCACTTCGTATGAAAACCCGTCTTATTCTTTGGAACCGCGACGAAAACACACGTGAGAAGACAGGCGTTCAGGACATCAAAGAGCAGCTGATCTTTATTCGCGATATTCCTTTGATGACGGAACGTACTTCGTTTATCATCAACGGTGTTGAGCGTGTTGTTGTCAATCAGCTTCACCGTTCACCGGGTGTTATCTTCAAAGAAGAAGAGTCCAACACAGCGACTCAGAAGCTTATCTATACGGCACAGATCATTCCTGACCGCGGTTCATGGCTCTACTTTGAGTATGACCCGAAAGATATCCTCTATATGAGAATCAACAAGCGCCGTAAAGTGCCTGTAACGATCATGTTCCGTGCACTTGGCTACTCCAAGCCGGATATTCTCAAACTCTTCTACCCGCTTGTAAGCATTGCGGTAAAAGACAACAAATATCTTCTTGAGTTCAAGGCAAGCAACTTCGCCGGCCGTTTGATGCATGACCTTGTCGATGCCGAGGGCAAAGTCCTTGTTGCCGCGGGCAAGCGTCTTTCTGCTAAAAAAGCGCAGAGCCTTGTAGAAGGCGGCCTGACGCATGTCCAGTATCCGATCGAGACATTGATGGAGCGCCACTTAGCTGAGCCTATCATCAACCCTGAGACGGGCGAGGTTCTTTTTGACACAATGGCACTTTTGGATGAAACAAAACTCAAAAAGATGGCAGAAGCGGGCATTACAGAGTTTGTGATTGCAAACGACCTTGCAGAAGGCGTGGACAGCTCGGTCATCAACGCGTTTAACGCCGATGCGGACTCCTTGAAGCTGCTTAAACAGACAGAAGATATCGAAGACGAAAACGACTTGGCAGCGATCCGTATCTACAAGGTAATGCGTCCTGGCGAGCCGGTAACAAAAGATGCAGCAAAAGCCTTTGTCAAGCAGCTTTTCTTTGATCCGGAGCGTTACGATTTGACGCAGGTCGGACGTATGAAGATGAACCACAAACTGGGCCTTGATGTGCCTGAGTACGTAACGGTTTTGACACACGAAGATATCATCAATACCGTTAAGTACGTCATCAAAGTCAAGAACGGTCAAGGCCATATCGACGACAGAGATCACCTGGGTAACCGCCGTATCCGTGCGATTGGCGAGCTTTTGGGCAATGAGCTGCACAACGGTCTTATCAAGATGCAAAAAGCGATCCGTGACAAACTCTCTACGATGAGCGGACCGCTTGTCGAGATTATGCCTCACGACCTGATCAACTCCAAGATGATCACATCGACGATTATGGAGTTCTTCTCGGGCGGGCAGCTGTCTCAGTTTATGGACCAGACGAACCCACTGTCGGAAGTAACGCACAAGCGTCGTCTTTCTGCGCTGGGCGAGGGCGGTCTTGTCAAAGAGCGTGCCGGATTTGAAGTACGTGACGTTCACCCGACACACTACGGCCGTATCTGTCCGATCGAGACTCCGGAGGGGCAGAATATTGGTCTTATCAATACGCTTGCCACCTACTCGAAAGTAAACGAGCACGGATTTATCGAAGCACCGTATAATCTTGTCAAAGACGGAAAGGTAAGCAAAGAGGTTGTCTACCTGACGGCTACACAGGAAGAGGGGAAGATTATCGCCTCTGCTACGGGACCGATCAACGATGACGGCTCTTTCATGGATGACCTGGTTGATACGCGTAAAGACGGCGAGATCATGCTGCGCAAAGCCTCAGACTGTGATCTTCGTGACCTTTCTGCCCACATGGTTATCGGTGTTGCCGCTTCTCTTATTCCGTTCTTGGAACATGATGATGCGAACCGTGCGCTTATGGGTGCGAACATGCAGCGTCAGGCTGTGCCGCTTATCCGTTCCGAAGCCCCTATGGTCGGAACAGGTATGGAGGCGACGATCGCCCGCGATGCCTGGGAGTGTATCAAAGCGACACGTGCCGGAAAAATCGAAAAGATCGATGCGAAACATATCTATATCATGGGAGAAGACAAAGACGGTACCTTTATCGACTATTATCTTCTTCAGAAAAATATGCGTACTAACCAAAATACGACATTTACCCAGGTGCCGATCGTTAAAATTGGCCAGGATGTTGAAGCTGGGCAGGTTATTGCTGACGGTCCGAATATGGATCAAGGTGAATTGGCGCTTGGTGTCAATGCCCAGGTGGCCTTTATGCCATGGAACGGCTACAACTACGAGGATGCGATCGTTATCTCTCAACGCATGATCCGTGAAGATGCCTTTACCTCTGTTCATATCTACGAAAAAGAGTGTGAAGCGCGCGAACTCAAGCACGGTGTTGAAGAGGTCACACGTGACATCCCTAACGTACGTGACGAAGAGCTTGTCCACCTTGACGACAGTGGTATTGTAAAGATCGGCACCTATGTTGAAGGCGGCATGATACTTGTCGGTAAGGTCTCTCCAAAAGGTGAGGTCAAGCCGACTCCGGAAGAGCGTCTTCTTCGTGCCATCTTCGGGGAAAAAGCGGGACACGTTGTCAATAAGTCACTCTACTGCGCACCGTCTATGGAAGGTGTGGTCGTAGATGTTAAAGTCTTTACGAAAAAGGGCTATGAAAAAGACGCACGTACACTTGAGTTTGAAAAAATTGAGCGCGACGAGCTGGAGCGTGAGCACTACGATCGTCTTTTGATGATCGACAAAGAGGAGATGCTTCGTATCTCTTCACTGCTGACGACTGCTGCGCTTGCGTCTGATGTAAGCGTGAACGGAAACGATTACAAGGCAGGCTCAAGCATCTCTGCGGCAGACCTTGCCTCGGCAAACCGTTTTGCGATGAACTCCATTGTCAAAGCATTCTCTGATGATGTTCAGGCTAAATATGATGTGATCAAAAACCACTTTCAGAAGCAGAAAAAACTTTTCCGTGACGAGCATGAAGAGAAGCTTGATATTCTTGAGAAAGATGACATACTTCCAAACGGCGTTGTCAAGTTTGTCAAAGTCTATATCGCGACGAAGCGCAAGTTAAAAGTCGGTGATAAGATGGCGGGTCGCCACGGAAACAAGGGTATCGTATCGAATATTGTTCCTGAAGTCGATATGCCTTACCGTGCAGACGGACGCGCAGTAGACGTTATCTTGAACCCGCTGGGTGTTCCTTCTCGTATGAACATCGGGCAGATCCTTGAGATGCACCTTGGTATGGCAGGACGCGAACTTGGAAACCAGCTAGAAGATATTTTTGCCTCAAAACAAAAAGATTTTGTAGGGCAGCTTCGTTCAAAAATGATCGAAATTGCTTCTGTTGCCAAGCTGATGGATGCTAAAAACTTCATCTCTAACCTGAACGATACGGAGCTTTTGAAACATGCCCGCGACTGGTCAAGAGGTATCAAGTTTGCCACGCCTATGTTCGAAGGTGTCAATCCTGCCGAGTTTGAAAAACTTTTCGAACTGGCGAAGATGGACATGGACGGCAAGGTCGAGCTTTACGACGGTATGACGGGCCAAAAGATCAAAGAGCGTGTAAATGTTGGTTATATGTATATTCTGAAACTTCATCACCTGGTTGATGAAAAAGTCCACGCGCGTTCAACCGGACCGTACTCACTTGTCACACAGCAGCCCGTCGGTGGTAAAGCACTCTTCGGAGGACAGCGATTTGGAGAGATGGAAGTCTGGGCACTTGAGGCATATGGTGCTTCAGCGGTGCTTAAAGAGATGCTGACGATCAAATCCGATGATGTTGAAGGACGCGTACGCGCCTACAAAGCATTGACAAAAGGCGAAAGCGTACCGGCATCGGGCATTCCTGAGACCCTGTTCGTACTTACAAAAGAGCTGCAAGCACTTGCTCTTGATATAGAAATTTTTGACGAGGAAGAGACTAATGAAATTAGTGCCGATTGAGATAAAAGAAGATAACCGTCCAAAAGACATCAAACAGCTTCAATTTCGCCTTGCAAGCCCTGAAAAGGTGCTTTCATGGAGTCATGGAGAAGTAAAAAAACCTGAAACAATCAACTACCGTACGCTCAAGCCTGAGCGCGACGGACTTTTTTGTGCGAAGATCTTCGGACCTGTCCGTGACTATGAATGTCTCTGCGGCAAGTACAAGAAGATGCGTTACAAGGGTGTTGTCTGCGAGAAATGTGGCGTTGAAGTCACGACGACAAAAGTACGCCGTACACGTATGGGTCACATCGATCTTGTTACGCCGGTTGCGCATATCTGGTATGTCTCATCCCTTCCTTCACGTATCGGTACGCTTCTTGGCGTAAAGATGAAGGACCTTGAGCGCGTACTCTATTATGAGGCATATATCGTCCGTACTGCGGGAGAGGCTTGCTATGATGCAGGTCAGACAACGCCGGTTGCGAAATACGATGTATTGAACGAAGAGCAGTATCAGACCTTGATGTCTCGCTATTCTGAGACAGGTTTTGAGGCCAAGATGGGCGGCGAGATCGTCAGAGACCTGCTTAATGAGATGGACCTTGTCGAGATGTTCTCCGGACTCAAAGAAGACATCGAAAAGACCAACTCAGAAGCAAAACGCAAGACGATCATCAAACGCTTGAAAGTTATCGAGTCTTTCCTTAACTCGGGCAACAATCCTGCATGGATGATGCTTGAGCAGCTTCCGGTTCTTCCGCCTGATCTTCGTCCTTTGGTCAGCCTTGACGGCGGCAAATTCGCTGTTTCAGATGTCAATGACCTTTATCGCCGTGTTATCAACCGAAATCAGCGTCTTAAGCGTCTTATTGAGCTTGACGCTCCTGAGATCATTGTGCGCAATGAGAAGCGTATGCTTCAAGAGTCTGTGGATGCACTTTTTGACAACGGCCGTCGTGCGAACGCGGTCAAGGGAGCGAACAAGCGTCCTTTGAAATCTCTTTCTGAGATCATCAAGGGCAAACAGGGTCGTTTCCGCCAAAACCTTCTGGGTAAGCGTGTTGACTTCTCCGGACGTTCTGTTATCGTCGTCGGTCCGAAACTTCGTATGGACCAATGTGGTCTTCCAAAGAAGATGGCGCTTGAGCTTTTCAAGCCGCACTTGATTGCGAAACTTGAAGAGAAAGGCTATGCGACTACGGTCAAGCAGGCAAGAAACCTGATCGAAGCAAAAACAAACGAAGTATGGGAGTGCCTTGCGGAGATCGTTGACGGCTATCCTGTCCTTCTTAACCGTGCACCGACGCTTCACAAACTTTCGATCCAGGCATTCCACCCGAAACTGATCGACGGTAAAGCTATCCAGCTTCACCCTCTCGTCTGTGCGGCTTTCAACGCCGACTTTGACGGGGATCAGATGGCGGTTCACATTCCATTGTCTTCCGAGGCGATAGCGGAAGCGAAGATATTGATGCTTTCATCCATGAACATCCTGCTTCCTGCTTCGGGCAAGGCGATCGCAACTCCGTCTCAGGATATGGTTCTCGGTATCTACTATATCACCTTGGAGAAAAACGGGGTTAGAGGTTCAAACAAACTCTTTGCAAATGTCGACGAAGTACGTATCGCTCTCGAGCACGGTGCGCTGGACCTTCATGCGAAGATCCGTACCCGTATCGACGGCCGTATGATCTACACGACCGCGGGACGTATGCTTCTTAAGGCGATCCTGCCTGACTTTGTTCCGGTTGAGATGTGGAATACGATCATGAAGAAAAAAGCGATCAACGGCCTCGTTGACTATGTCAACAAGCATGGCGGTATCGCCTATACAGCTGAGTTCCTTGACGCGCTTAAAGATCTTGGTTTCAAACAGGCAACAGAAGCGGGTGTCTCTATCTCTGCGGCGGATATTATCATCCCTGCGGAAAAGAAAGAGAAGATCGCAGACTCCAAACACAAGGTGAAAGAGATCCAGAAGCAGTTTGATGCGGGTCTATTGACTGAGCAGGAACGCTATAACAAGATCATTGACGTCTGGACAGACACCAACAACACGCTTGCGAGCGGGATGATGACCCTTGTTGAAACAGACAAAGACGGATTTAACTCTATCTTTATGATGGCGGACTCGGGTGCGCGTGGTTCTGCGGCACAAATCCGTCAGCTTGCGGGTATGCGTGGTCTGATGGCTAAGCCGGACGGTTCGATCATTGAAACACCGATTATCTCTAACTTTAAAGAGGGTCTAAACGTCCTTGAGTACTTTATTTCTACTCACGGTGCGCGTAAAGGTCTTGCGGATACGGCGCTTAAGACAGCGAATGCGGGTTACCTTACCCGTAAGCTTGTTGACGTTGCGCAAAACGTTAAAGTGGTTATGGATGACTGTGGTACGCACGAAGGTATCGAGATCACGGATATCTCTATCGGTAATGAGCTTATCGAGCCACTGTCTGACCGTGTTGAGGGTCGTGTATTGGCTGAAGATGCTATTGACCCGATCACCAACGAGATCTTGTTTGCCGAAGGCGAGCTGATCGACGAAGAGAAGGCCGCGGTAATTTCGGAAGCCGGCATCAAGTCGCTTCATATCAGAACCCCGACAACCTGTAAGGCAGAAGACGGTATCTGTGCGCTGTGCTACGGTCTTGACCTCGGACACGGCGAACTTGTGAAAAAAGGCGAGGCGGTCGGTATTATCGCTGCCCAGTCTATCGGTGAGCCGGGTACGCAGCTGACCCTTCGTACCTTCCACGTCGGTGGAACGGCGTCAAGTACGCGTGAAGAGCGCCAGGTTGTTGCAACCAAAGAAGGTTTCATCCGTTACTACAATCTTAAGACTTACCTGTCTAAAGAGAAGAAGCAGATCGTTGCAAACCGTCGTAATGCGGCTATATTGCTGGTAGAACCGAAGATCAAAGCGCCATTTGACGGAAAGATCGAAATTGTCACTATCCATGACGAGATCCTTGTTTCTGTTGCCGGTGCGAAAGAGACGATCCGCTACACCCTGCGTAAGAAAGAGGTTGCAAAACCAAATGAGCTTGCAGGCGTATCGGGCAAGATCGAAGGGAAGTTCTATCTTCCTTATGAAAACGGCAGTGAGGTAAAAGCAGACGAGTCAATCGTCGAGACGATCAAAGACGGCTGGAATGTTCCAAACCGTATTCCGTTTGCATCAGAGCTTCTGGTCAAAGACGGCGATCCTATCACGCAGAAGATCACGGCAAATGAAAAAGGAACGCTCAAATACTTCCTTCTAAAAGGGGACTACTTAGAGCGTCATCCGGAGATCAAAAAAGGCCATACCGTAACAGAGAAAGGTCTTTTTGCGGTTGTTGTCGACAGCGAAGATCGCGAAGCAGTGCGTCACTATATCGCCCGCGGTTCTATGGTTGAAATCAATGATGACGAGGAGGTTGTAGCGACTACGCTTCTTGCGTCTCCGGCGACAGCAGAGCATACGGTCGTTGCAGAGTGGGATCCTTACTCTAACCCGATCATCTCTGAGTCAAACGGTACGATCACCTTTGAAGACGTTATTCCGGGTGTGACTGCTTCTGAACAGTTTGACGAATTGACAGGACAGACACGTTTGATGATCAACGAGTATATCTCGTCTGAGTACAAGCCAAGTATTGTTCTTGCAACAGAAGATGGCGAGATCATCCGTTACCAGATCGATCCGAAAACTGCGGTTTACGCACAGGATGGCGCTAAGGTGAAAGTCGCGGATATTCTTGCGAAGACACCTAAGGCACTTCAGAAGTCACGCGATATTACCGGGGGTCTTCCTCGCGTATCCGAGCTTTTTGAAGCACGTCGCCCGAAAGAGATCGCTATGATCGCAGAGATTGACGGTATCGTCAGCTTCGGCAAGCCATTGCGCGGTAAACAGCGTTTGATCATCGCTTCTGAAAACGGTATCATCAAAGAGTACTTTGTGGATAAACAGCGTACAGCTCAGGTTCAAGCAGGCGAGTTCGTTCACGCCGGTGAGACCTTGACTGACGGCCATATATCATCGCATGAGCTTCTTCGCATCATGGGTGTCAAGGCGCTGT
This sequence comes from Campylobacterales bacterium, assembly GCA_014859655.1. Taxonomy (GTDB): domain Bacteria; phylum Campylobacterota; class Campylobacteria; order Campylobacterales; family Sulfurimonadaceae. Next base: position 10,163 of record JACUTT010000023.1, on the reverse strand, counting down.
ATAACTTCCTTGTTTCAGAAGTGCAGCAGGTTTATCGCCGTCAAGGGGTAAACATTGCAGACAAACACATCGAGGTTATCTTTACTCAGATGTTGCGTCAGATCAAGATTATCTCTTCAGGCGACACGAAGTTCATCGAAGGTGACCTTATCTCCAAGAAGAAATTCAAAGAAGAGAACGAGAAGATTATTCGTCTTGGCGGCGCTCCGGCGATTGCCGAGCCGTTCCTTGTCGGTATCACACGTGCTGCGGTATCTGCTGACTCGATCATCTCTGCGGCCTCTTTCCAAGATACGACAAAAGTATTGACCGAAGCGGCTGTTTCTGCGAAGATCGATGATCTTACCGATCTTAAAGAGAACGTCATTATCGGTAGAACCATTCCGGTCGGAACGGGTATCTATAACAACCAGGACATTATTCTCGGAACAGACGAAGAGTGATCTTCGCCTGTTCCGCTTAGCTAGAGCATAACAGAGGAAAATCTGAGAAATCAGACGGACCTCCGCCTCTTGCTATCTACTTCTTACACAAATTCTACGATACTCCAATCCACCTCTTAAAATAAAGCATAACTTAAACAAAATTCAGCTAATATTTCGCACCATTTGGTAATCCCTATTTTAATAGGGGAAATTCTACTGGAACATTTTGAAAAGGAGATTATAGTGCCTACTATTAATCAACTGGTCCGTAATGGACGCAAAAAAGTAGTTAAGAAATCAAAATCTGCTGCTTTAGTATCATGCCCGCAACGTCGTGGTGTATGTACTCGTGTTTATACTACAACGCCTAAGAAACCAAACTCGGCTCTACGTAAAGTAGCGAAGGTTCGTTTGACTTCAGGTTTTGAAGTAATTTCATATATTGGTGGTGAGGGTCACAACCTTCAAGAACACTCTATCGTACTCGTACGTGGTGGCCGTGTAAAAGATTTACCGGGTGTTAAATACCATATCGTACGTGGTGCACTGGATACTGCTGGTGTTGCAAATCGTACCGTTGCTCGTTCTAAATACGGAACTAAGAAGCCAAAAGCTAAAAAATAATTTCAAGCGCGCACAGGATTTAGCTCTATCCGCTATCTCTTGAGTAAATTTGAAAAAATTGAAGAAGGAAATTAAATGAGAAGAAGAAAAGCACCTGTTCGTGAGGTTATGCCAGATCCGGTTTACGGAAGCATCATCCTGACGAAGTTCATCAACAAAGTAATGTATGATGGAAAAAAATCAACTGCTGAGAAGATACTTTACAGCGCAATCGACCTTATCAGCTCACGTGGCGAAGATAAAGGTATCGATGTATTTAACAAAGCAATTGACAACATTAAGCCAGTTATTGAAGTTAAGAGTCGCCGTGTTGGTGGTGCTACTTACCAAGTTCCAGTAGAAGTACGCCCAGTACGCCAGCTTTCACTTGCAATCCGTTGGTTGGTCGATGCCTCTCGTAGTCGCAATGAGCGTACTATGGCAGAAAGACTTGCAAACGAATTGATGGATTCAGCATCTGACAAGGGTAATGCATTCAAGAAAAAAGAAGATACTTATCGTATGGCTGAAGCAAATAAAGCATTTGCTCACTATCGCTGGTAAGACTATCGTCGCAGCCAGCCTAAGGGCAGGCTGCCCCCTCCATGAACGCGGAAAGCGGGAAGCGGAAAGAAGACAGCGGTCTCATTTTCGATTTCCGGCTTCCAAATTCACTAATTACATATAGGACATATAACCATGGCAAGATCTCATAAACTTGAAGACGTAAGAAACATCGGTATTGCTGCACACATCGATGCGGGCAAGACAACAACAACAGAGCGTATTCTATTCTATACGGGTGTTGAGCACAAGATCGGCGAGGTACACGACGGTGCTGCTACAATGGACTGGATGGTTCAAGAGCAGGAGCGCGGCATTACGATCACCTCTGCGGCAACAACATGTGAATGGGACGGCAAGCAGATCAACATTATCGATACTCCGGGCCACGTTGACTTCACGATCGAAGTTGAGCGTTCTATGCGCGTACTTGACGGCGCGGTATCTGTATTTTGTGCAGTCGGCGGCGTTCAGCCTCAGTCTGAGACAGTATGGCGTCAGCGCAACCGCTACGGCGTACCGTCGATCGTCTATGTAAACAAGATGGACCGTACAGGTGCAGACTTCTATCAGGTCGAAGAGCAGATCCGCACACGTCTAAAAGGAAACCCGGTTCCTATCCAGCTTCCAATCGGTGCTGAAGACAAGTTTACGGGTGTTGTAGACCTCGTAAAAATGAAGGCGATCGTCTGGGATCTTGATGCGGCGATGGGCTCAAGCTACCACGTAGAAGAGATCCCGGCTGATATGCAAGCTAAGGCTAAAGAGTATCGCGAAAAGATGATTGAGTCGATCTCTGAAGTAGACGGTAATGAAGAACTTGCAGAAAAATACCTTGATGGCGTAGCACTCTGTGAAGATGAGATCATTGCCGGGATCAAAGCAGCAACGCTTGCGATGCACATCGTTCCGATGACTGCAGGTACGTCTTTTAAGAACAAGGGTGTTCAGACGCTTCTTGACGCTGTTGTTGCCTACCTTCCTGCTCCGACTGAGGTCGCTCAGATCAGGGGTACGATGATGGACGATGAGGATAAAGAGGTTGTTGTTGAGTCAACAGACAAGGGTCCTTTCGCTTCATTGGCATTTAAGATTATGACCGATCCATTTGTCGGACAGTTGACCTTTATTCGTGTTTACCGCGGTGTGCTTGAGGCGGGTTCTCAGGTTCACAATTCGACAAAAGACAAAAAAGAGCGTATTGGCCGTATCATGAAGATGCACGCGATCAAGCGTGAAGAAGTCAAGACAGTCTACGCCGGCGAGATCGCTGCGGTTGTCGGTCTTAAATATACAACAACAGGAGACACCCTGTGTGATCCTTCTGAGACTGTTGTTCTAGAGCGTATGGACTTCCCGGCTCCGGTTATCTCGGTTGCAGTTGAGCCAAAAACAAAAGCGGATCAGGAAAAAATGGGAACGGCACTGGGCAAACTGGCTGCAGAAGATCCATCTTTCCGTGTCGCTACTGACGAAGAGACAGGCCAGACAATTATCTCGGGAATGGGTGAGCTTCACCTAGAGATCCTTGTTGACCGTATGAAGCGTGAGTTTAACGTTGAAGCAGAAGTCGGAGCACCTCAGGTTTCTTACCGTGAGACGATCCGTGCCGAAGTGCAGCAAGAGTACAAATACGCCAAGCAGTCAGGCGGACGCGGTCAGTTCGGACACGTTTATCTTAAGATCAAGCCAGGCGAAGCAGGCAGCGGATATATCTTCAACAACGAGATCAAAGGTGGGGCAATTCCTCGCGAATTTATCCCGGCAGTTGAAAAAGGGTGTCAAGAAGCGATGCACGGCGGTATCCTTGCCGGCTATCCTCTTGAAGACGTAGAAGTCACACTTTACGACGGTTCATACCACGATGTCGACTCGAACGAGATGGCATTTAAACTGGCCGCTTCAATGGGCTTTAAAGAGGGCTGTAGAAAAGCAAACCCTGCTATTCTTGAGCCTTTGATGAAGGTTGAAGTTGAAGTTCCAGAGGACTACATGGGTGATGTTATCGGTGACCTTAACCGTCGTCGTGGACAGATCAATAACATGGGTGACCGTTCAGGTAACAAGATCGTTGATGCCTTCGTTCCACTTTCTGAGATGTTCGGTTACTCAACTGACCTTCGTTCAGCAACACAGGGACGTGCGACTTACTCAATGGAATTCGACCACTATTCAGAGGTTCCTCGTAACATTTCTGAAGAGATCATTAAAAAGCGTAACGGCTAATCTCTTCTCTCTCTCGGGCTTAGGCCCGAGTCTATTCCTCTTAAACAATTTATCCAACACCCTGCCTTTAATTGCTCTGTAAGCCCCTGTGCTATAAAATCCTACAAATATTCACACTTAATAATAAAGGGCACCTCTAAATGCTCTCCAAGGATCCTTTTTGAACACAAAATTCCCGACGATTAGAAAATGCCTATTCCCTGCAGCCGGCTACGGAACACGCTTTTTGCCGGCAACCAAGGCTATTCCCAAAGAGATGCTGCCGGTACTCACCAAGCCCCTTCTGCAGTACGGAGTCGAAGAGGCTGTTGCCGCGAATATCACTACCATAGCGATTGTCACAGGCCGGGGTAAACGGGCGATAGAAGACCATTTTGATATCTCCTATGAGCTTGAACACCAGATCAAAGGGACCGATAAAGAGCACTATCTTACGGAGATACGCGCACTGATAACGCAATGCACCTTCTCCTATACCCGCCAGGTAGAGATGAAAGGGCTTGGGCACGCGATACTCTCCGGCGAGACGCTTATCGGAAATGAGCCCTTTGCCGTCGTCTTGGCGGATGACTTGTGTGACGATAACAGAAATGGTGTATTGGCCCAGATGGTCGCGCTCTATGAGCAGTACGGATGCTCTGTCGTTGCGATTGAAGAGATCCCAAAAGAGCAGACGCATAAATATGGTGTTATAGCCGGTGAGGAGATTGAAAAGGGGCTTTACCGTGTCAGTGATATGGTAGAAAAACCTGATCCCAAGGATGCACCGTCAAATATGGCCATTATTGGCCGCTATATCCTGACGCCCGATATTTTTGATATCCTGCGTGAAACCAAACCCGGAAAAGGGGGTGAGGTTCAGATCACTGACGCCCTTTTGGAGCAGGCGAAGCAGGGGAGGGTCCTGGCCTATAAGTTCAAGGGCAAACGTTTTGACTGCGGGTCGGTTGACGGTTTTGTCGAGGCTACTAACTACTTTTACGCCAAAGGTGTGGCAGAGTAGAATATCCATTTTGAAGGCGGCAAGACCAGCCTTCAGGTTTAGCCCCCTCGTTTTCGCTCCTACACCCCAACAAAAACACTAGCAGACATCATCTACAGCCGTTTAAAGGCCATCTTTGTACGCAGATGGCGGCAAAGTCAATATTTTATTTTTCTGCTCGTGCGGAAGCTTCTTGAACTCCGTATCCATCTTCTTTTCAAGTTGCCTGCGTTTGGTGATGCAATGCCAGCACAGATCATTCACCCAGTCACTGATTTTCAGATAACCCTTGTCGAAGTCAGTAGGCTTTTTAGCAAATTTATAATGTGCCCTAAAGGTTGTTGTTAAGTTTTTTAAAATCCATAGGCAAGGATAGTATTAAAAAAGAGAAGTAGATAAAAATACGACAGATTGAATCACTATGTTTTTTGTTTGCATATACTGTGTCAAGGGTTGTGAGGGATTTTGGTGGTGTCAGCGCTGGGATTCTAACCCAGGACCTTCCGATTAGGAATCGGATGCTCTATACAGCTGAGCTACGCCGACGTGGTGGATGAAAAGCGTATTTTAGCGACTTAACATTATATTTACAACAAGAGAGAGTATAATTTGGCTATGAAAAAATATATTCTAATGCTATCTTTGCTGCTTCTGCCGCTCTATGCGCAGAGTGTTACTGCGGGTTATGATGTCAGCTTCGGCATTGTCGGGGAGATCGGGAAGGCTGAAATCACCTACATTTACGACAAGGATGAGTATACGGTCTGCGTGCATGCCTGGACGACCGGGATGGCCTCTGTTTTGAGTAAAAACCGTGAAGAGGAATATATCTCTCAGGGCAGCATCATTAAAGGCATCTTGCGCCCCGACGTCTTTGTTAAGCAGCGCAAAAACGACAGCGCCGTAAAAAGCAGCGTTTACCTCTTCAAACACGACGCGCAGGAGGTTGTGCTCTTGGAGTCTAAAGAGGAGTTCGTCAACTCCACGCGCTTCGATGTGGGTACGATGAAAAGCGTTGGCGTACAAAGCAAGGCGTTCAGCCACTCCGAAGAGCCCTTTGAGTTTTTTGCGAACAACGATCTTCTCTCTCTCTTTTTCAACACCCAGAAGATCCTGCCGACACTCAAAGAGGGAGATGCAAAACAGTTTTCTGCCATAGGCTCCAAGAGTCCCGAGGGCATCATAGATATTATCGTCCCCCGGGGCAAGTTCAGAGAGGAGCTTCTCACACTTATGACGGACGAAGAGGCGAAACTCATTACCATCATCATCAACCAGGATATCTTCCAAAGCAAAAAAGGGGAACTCCATGTTAATTTTGACCGTGACTATTTAGCCAAAGACGTACTCCTCAAAGACGTCATCCTCTTTGGAGACATCCGCGGAAAACGGGTCTACCAGAACATAAAAGAGTAGGCAATACCCGCGACAAGGTACCATCTATCCCCTGTGCTATAGCGCGAAAATATCAAGAGAAACCGGCAGAGATATGAAAAATACGCATTACTCGCGCGCAACCCTTGACAAAAGCATATATTTAGCCTATAATTCCGCCCTCTTAAACATTAGTTTAGGTATGTGTTGGGGTATCGCCAAGCGGTAAGGCACCAGTTTTTGGTACTGGCATTCGGGGGTTCGAATCCCTCTACCCCATCCACCCTCATGTCGCGGAATAGAGCAGTTCGGTAGCTCGTCGGGCTCATAACCCGAAGGTCATAGGTTCAAATCCTATTTCCGCAACCAATCCCTTTTAAATCCATATTTTACGAAGTTTCCCAAATAATTAATTAGCAACTGTGCCCAAATATGACCATTCTTGACTAAATCTTGAAGTTTGATAAAATTACGAAGCTCTTGTTTGCGGTCTTTCTTGGTTGTTAATAAGCTCATGTTCCATAATCTTTCTCCAATGCCAGTTTGAAGAGTATTTGCGTAAGCCGTTCTCAAACGTCTCATCCCTCTGAACTGTCCACCTTTTTTCGCATATTTTTTGTCTTTGAATGTTTTGTCTTGCTGTCCATGCGTCTTTTCTGGGAGTTTTTTGTCGGTTTGGTCGCTTTTCGCTTCTTTTGGATGATGGCGGCGCTTTGGATAAGCTCTTTTAGCCGCTGCAGTGCGGCTTCTTTGTTCTCTTCCTGGGAACGTGACGCCTGGGATTTGATGTTGATGATGCCCTCTTTGGAGATGCGGTGGTCGCGCATCTCCAGAAGCTTCTCTTTGTAGAAGTCGGGAAGGCAGGAGGCATTGATGTCGAAGCGCAGATGGATGGCGGTGGAGACCTTGTTGACGTTTTGTCCTCCCGGGCCCTGGCTTCGCACAGCGTTTATCTCGATCTCGGCATCGGGGATGGTAACGGTGTTTGAAATCTCAAGCATGCTCTTTCCTGGTGTCGGATGGGGTATTCGCACGATTGTATCATATTTTGAAAAAGGAGCTGTTCAAGAAAGCGGAGTCGTCTTGAAAACGAAGTAGAGTTCGTCTTTTATCTAAGTATCCAAAGAGATCTCATGCCCCGTAAAAGCGCGTTTGACCGTAGCTATCCCCACGCCGGCGCGCAAAGAGATCACCTCATAAGGAGTGCGCAGGGCCTCTTTTTGTTTTTTAGTTCACTGCGCATAAGTGTCTTGAATATTGTTTCTTCTTTTTGTATCACATGTGATATTTTGTGTCAAGAGAAACAGGCACTTTATATTTAGAGGTGCCCTTTATTCTTTTCTCGCTCAAATTGGTATTGTCTCCCCGGATTTATGCTATTTTCTTGACATTTTTTCCTAAAGCCTTTGTCCTTCATTAATATTGCTATATAATCTTTATTAAATAAATAAAAAGAGGGTTGAGATGCAGCTTATTATCGTCATACTGGGGGCAATACTGGGGTTGACTTATGGTGCCCACAGTGACGGCTTTATTTTCAGTTCAAAGATCTGTCTTTTTGCCGGGCTTACGCTTATTATGCCTTCACTCTTTAATGTCAGAGTGCGTGATGCCCAGCTTTTGTGGCCGCATCGCATCCTCGTCATCAAAGGTCTATTTTTAAACTACCTGATCCTGCCGATAGCGGCACTGGGCATTGGACTATTGTCACATGACTTTGGTGTCGCTGCAGGGCTGTTTCTGCTCTCTGTACTCAGTGGCGGCGGGATGGTGATGCATTGGATCAAGAAGTCGCAGGCGGATACCTCTTTGGGGTTCCTCTTGCTCTTTATCAACCTTCTCTTTGTTTCCCTCTCCTTGTTGATGTTGCATGGTTTCGGTCTCTACGCCTCAAGCTATTTTGGCGAGGCGTATGAGGAAGGTCCTAATGTCAGTAATTTTGCACAGACGGTGTTGATACTGTTGGTCGTTATCCCCTTTGTCGCAAGCCGGGTCGTTAATTTTATAGACCCTCTTGTTGCCCTTATCAACCGATACAACAGCTATATCAGCAATATCAGCATCTTTGTCATCCTATTCTACCTCTTTGGACTGCAGAGCTCGCAAACGCTTTTTGATCTGTATACTTTTGAACCTGAACTTATCTATGTCTCCTTAGGCGCGGTTCTGGGATTCTATCTTATTGCGCTCATCGCTTCGAAGCTCATCTTTGATCTGGGCTCGATATACGAGCGTTCGGCCTTTTGGCACAGTGTGACCCGCTACATCACTCTTGCCCTGGTCATCTCCACCTTTACCACCAGCACCTTCGGTGTTTCGATGCTGTTGCCGATTATGATGGCCTATGTCATTCAGATACCCTTGGCGATCATGATCGATAAAAGATTGGCGGCTAAATAAATTTGAAATAAAAGGCACCTCTAAAGTCAGGTTTAAACATTAGTACCCCATTTCCACCCAGATACTCCCGTGCCTTGTCGATGTCGTCTTGTGTCGATTTGGCGATCAGCGTGCTTGCTCCATAATGTTCAGCTCTGCGTCAGAACGCACTCGCAGAAAAATGGGGTATTTGGGATTGCCAAGGTGCGTCAGGCCGTAGTATTTGAAGCTGATCACGCTACCGATCTGCGGGGGAGAGCTTCGCTGCTGCGAACTGAATCCGGAGCCTATCTTGATGACTTTGCCCTGATAGTCGCAGGTGAGTGCGCCCATATTTCCATCAAGCTTTCCCTTCCCATCTATGATGGAGAGGACCCGGCAGTCGGCATCGATAAAGGTTTTATATTTGAGCGCATCGTCCGTCCGTCCGCTATAGTAGGGCGTAAGCGGATTTCGCAGGACGAGGCCTTCACCGCCTTTTGCCATCACCTCTTCGAGATAGGCCTTTATTTCTTCCTGTTCTTTTATCACCCTCTGTTTGACAATCTTTATCCTTGAAGTCGGGTGCAAAGCAAGGTAGTTTTCCAGTACCGCCAGACGTTCAAAGAGTCCCCCTCTCTGAGAGGGAAGCTCAAAGACATTCATTGTCAGCGCATCCCAGCCCTCGTGCGCTGCCTTAGTGTTGATGACAGAGACGACTTGCTCAAATCCGCCGCGTCTGCTCCAGAGCTCCCCGTCGATGGTAAAGGGCGGAAAATCTGCCGTAAAAGAGGAGGGAGGCGTGAATACTTTTCCGTTGCGGCTGATCAGCTTTTCACCGTCCCAATAGGCACGCACGCCGTCAAGCTTCTCGCTCATCACCCAGCCTCTCACATCACTCTGCTCGGTGTAGTCTTTCAGCAAAAATAACTTTGGTGCCTCGGCGTAAGCAAAATAATGCAGGAGGAGAATAAGAAGGGAAATTTTCATCAGGGAACTCTTTGTGATAAATTTTCACAAAAGCACAGAGCACTTTACTTTTGTGAAAATTCTGCCGACCCTAAAGCCGGCTACGCTCAGATACTCAGATCTTTTTTTATCGCATCGAACTTCTTCTGTCCGATTCCCTTGACCTGCATCAGCTCTTCGATGCTGCTAAACTTTTTCTCAGTGCGGTATGCAATGATCTTTTCCGCCGTTCCCTGACCTATGCCTTTTAAACCACTAAGCTCTTCAAGACTTGCCGTGTTAAGATCAACAGCAAAGAGTTGAAAACTCATCAATATCCCTAGCACAAAAACAAAAAACTTACGTCCCATAACTTCTCCTTTTGATTTTGGAAATTAAGTATAGTTATAAAAGTATAAGAAAAATATATAATTATTAAATTATTAGCAATGTTTAAGTGTTTAATATTATTTTATGCAAATAATATTATATTAAGTTTCTGAAAGTGTTCTATAGCGGGAAAGCTGGACAAAATAAATTAAATTATAATTTTAAGAAATAGCTTTTTCTCCTCTAGAAAACTCCAAAAATTAAATTAGCCATAACTTATGAGAACATTTAATGCATGCTTTAGGGCACCTCTAAAAACCCCAACTGCCTTCAGAGGGAAAAAGAGAGATGAG
>JACUTT010000022.1 GCA_014859655.1 Campylobacterales bacterium | reverse complement strand
ACTAGACGTGCTTTTCGCTTCTAAAAGAAGCTACCTTGGTTTTCTGAAGAAACCACGTCGTGCTAAGCGCACTCTATGAAGTTTTAGAAAAAACTTCCTTGGTTTTCATTCTCTAGGGGGCGGCGTTTTTCTTTTGCCAGCCACTCCTGCAGCAGTTTCTCAACAACTTTACTAAGGCTCATCTTGTAGCGTGCGCGGGCGTATTTCATTGACTCGTCCCACACCTCTCTATCCACAACTAATGATCGCGTCACTTCATTTTTTGGCTTCATTTTTTACCTTCTCTTTTCACTATATAATAAACTATATAGTAATAAAAGCCGCCTGAGAGTTTACTTTCGCCTGCCTTTTTTGGCTGTTTTATACGGGGTGTTATCCTATTTATGGTAGTATTTTTACAAAATTCACAGACGGACTTAAAATGATGATAGCAAAGAGAGCGGGTGCATTGTTGCTGTGGTGCCTATCTATGACAAGTCTTTATGCGAGCGATAAGACGATGTGGGCAGAGAAACCTGCGATAAGCCTCTTTGGTTTTGTCGACACCTTTTATGTCTATGATTTCAACCAGCCCGATGCGCAGCAGCGCCAGCCATTTTTGTACAATCACAACAGGCACAACGAAGCCAATGTCAATCTGGCGCTATTGCAGATGCGTCTTGAACATCCAAAGTACAGATCCTCCATAGCGCTCCAGGTCGGAACTTATGCCGATGACAACTACGCAAACGAAGAGGGTGCGGCAAAAAACATTTATGAAGCGAGTGTAGGTTTCGCTTTGAACGAGACAAGCACGCTATGGCTGGATGCGGGGATCTTCCCCTCGTTTATAGGCTTTGAAAGCGCCATATCGACCGAAAACTGGACGCTGACACGCTCCTTGCTGGCGGAGAACTCCCCTTACTTTTTGAGCGGTGCGACCTTGAGCTACCGCCCGAATAAAGAGTGGTTTTTCTTGGCAGCCGCACTCAACGGATGGCAGCGCATCCAAAGAGTAGAAGGCAGTTCAACACCATCCTTCGGAACACAGATCAGCTACACGCCCAATGAAAAAGTAAGCTGGAACTGGAGTACTTTTGTAGGAACAGACGAGCCGGACGAGACGCGAAAGATGCGCTATTTTAACAACATTTACGGCAAGTTTCAGCTCAGCGAAAAGATTGGGCTTATCGTCGGCTGCGATATCGGTTATGAGCAAAAAGAGAAGGGGAGTTCTGCCTACAACAGCTGGTTCGCTCCCATTCTCATCACCAAGTACACCATTGACAAGAACTGGGCAACGGCACTGAGAGTGGAAAAGTACCATGACAAAGACGGAGTGATCATAGCGACCCAAACACCCAATGGGTTTCAAACTATGGGCATATCAAGCAACCTTGACTACACGCCGGCACCGAATCTCGCCGTACGCCTTGAGGCCAGGTGGTTGAGAAGCAGGGATGATATTTTCCCAAAAGAGGGTGCCTTGAGCAACGACAATGTTTTTATCGGCGCATCAATAGCTCTCAAGTTTTCACAAAACCTAAAATAGCCCTTTGTCAGGCCAATCAGGTACACGGTTTCCCGCATAACTGCCATTGGTTAACATAATGTAAATTCTCTTTAAAAAGACGTGGGCAGCCGCAGAGGACTAAAGTACTCGCACTTTTGTATCCCTCGGGCCTCTTTAATACCGAATTAAAGTTAAACAACATATAGTGACAGCACAACAATCCTAAAATCGAGGCCAGCATGGATACGATAAGTCTAATTGACAACAGAGACGGAAAAAAGTATGAGTTTAAGATCTTGACTCCCAGCGTCGGTCCGGATGTGATCGATATACGTTCTTTGTACCAGACAACCGGAATGTTCACTTATGATCCGGGGTTTACCTCCACCGCAAACTGTAGCTCCGACATCACCTATATCAACGGTGAAAAAGGCGAGCTGCGCTACCGTGGATATGACATCAGCGACCTGGCGACTAAGAAAAGTCATCTTGATGTATGCTATCTTCTGTTGATGAAGAAACTCCCCTCGCGCACAGAGCTTGCGGCTTTTGACGTGGAAATACGCAAGCGCTCGTTCGTCCATGAAGGTCTGAAAAACCTCTTTTATGCGTTTCCGGACAGCGCGCATCCCATGGCGATGATGGCGTCTGCCGTCTCTGCTCTTTCGGCCTTTCATTACGAGCATCTTAACATCAACACGGAAAAAGAGTACCAGGTGATGGCGCGTCGCATCATTGCCAAGATCCCTACTCTGGCCGCCCTCTCCTACCGCCGAAGCCTTGGAATACCTTTTATCTATCCTGATATTGAGCGCTCCTACACGGAGAATTTTTTGTATATGATGCGCGCCTACCCCTCTGTGGATCTTTCCGTCCGAGATGTTGAGATAAAGGCACTTGACACGATCTTTACCCTGCATGCCGATCATGAGCAAAATGCTTCGACCGCCACCGTGCGCAGTGTGGCCTCAACCGGAGCGCACCCCTATGCAGCGATCTCTGCGGGTATCAATGCCCTCTGGGGACGCGCGCACGGCGGAGCCAACGAGTCGGTTATCGCCCAGCTGGAGATGATCGGCAGCGTAGAGCGGGTCGACGAGTTTATCAAAAAGGCCAAAGACCCTGAAGATCCTTTCAAGCTGATGGGATTTGGGCACCGCGTCTATAAGAACTTTGATCCACGCGCGAAAATCCTCAAAACTCTTCTTGATGAACTCAAAGATGAACTGGGCGTAAACAGCGAACTTCTTGAGATAGCTAAGGAAATCGAAGAGGTTGCCTTGGGTGATGAATATTTTGTTCAGCGCAGGCTCTACCCGAACATCGATTTCTACTCCGGTCTGATCTTGACCGCACTTAAAATCCCCAAAAGCATGTTTACGATAATCTTCGTTATCGGACGTTCTGTCGGCTGGATAGCCCAGTGGATTGAGCTCAAACATGACAAAGAGATGAAAATAGCACGTCCCAGACAGCGATACACGGGACCGCAAAAGAGAGAGATACTGCAATGAGCAAAGAAGAGATTTTAAACGAGATCATGCTGCTTCTGAATGAATACGGTGATTCTTCAAGCATCAGCCCCAGCGTACTGGAATTTTTGTCCCTGAGTGATCTGGAGGGAATAAAAGCCTCTTTAGTGGAAAGCAAGAAGCATCATCTTGATGACAAAGAGTGGCTGCAGCAGTTTAAAAAAGAGGAATAATCATTTATTCTTATTTGAATCTGCAAACAGAAAAATATTTACCGCTATTTAAGCTGTAACAAAATATAATACCAACGTTTTATCACATCACTTAGTTTTACATTAAACGCAAACTTTAGGACACCTCTAAGACTTACCTGCCGCTAATGTAGAAAAAACGTGGCCAAAGTGTAATAAATTATATATATATTTCATAGGAGACTGTATGGCAAACGTAGACTTAGTCCAATTAACAGAACAAACCAAAAAACTCACTGCAATGGTAGTTGAGGACGAGGGTGTTGCAAATGAACTTTTAAGTTCAACCTTCAAGAACTTCTTTTCAGAAGTTTCATCTGCTTTTAACGGCAAAGAGGCACTGGAGATGTACGATCGCCTTAGACCAGACATCGTATTTGTAGATATCATAATGCCGGAAATGGACGGTATTGAACTTTCACGAAAACTTCGTGAAATCGATCCAAACCAAATCATTATTGTTATTTCAGCAAGCAATGACATTCAAAAGATCTCTGAGTCTATTGATATCGGCGTTAACAGCTTTATTCAAAAACCTATCGACACAAAAAAGATCATCGAACTTCTCAGCAATGTAACAGCACTGATCAGCAAGAAGAAAAAGATCGAGACAAAAACATTCTCTATTTCACTTCCTTTAAACCTCTACGAGCTTGTTGATGAAAATGCAAAAACAGAGAGTATCTCTAAAAATGCTGTCATCATTCGCGCACTTCGCGCTTTCTACGAAGAGTAAAAACAGGGCGCACTGCCCTGCTTTCAGCACCCTTCTTCTTTCAACATCTAATCATTTTTTTTAACCGCAAAGTGATCGTAAACTCTGCGCCCTCTTGCGTGTTTCTTACGTCCAATGAGCCCAGCATCAAGTTTTCAATAATCTGTTTTGACATACATAGCCCTAGCCCGGTTCCCTGCGTTTTTTCTTTCGTTGTAAAATAGGGATCAAAGATCTTGCCTATCGCCTCCTCTGCAATTCCTTCGCCTGCATCCCTAACCCTAATGACCGCATAACGGTCCTCCTGTGAAATCTCTATCTCTATCTCTATCTCTTTTTTTTGTTTTTACGGCTGCTGAGTATCGCTTCTTGCGCGTTGTTCAAGTTGTTATAAAGACCTGTTTGAACTCATTGAGGCTCCCGCTGACAACACTGTCGCGCTGAATATCAAGCTTGCATGCAACATGATTGTAAGCCAAGGTAGTGCCCAAAAGAGCACACACTGAGTCAATGGCCTCCTTGATACTAAAGGGCACCTCTAAACTCATCTTCTTGGCTCTTTTGTCTGAAGAAGTATCTAAAGTCATCTATCGTTTGTGACATGAATCGAAGGGTGTTGTATGCTTTTTCGTAGGATTCTTCGTCTTTTTTGCGGTTTTTTTGAACCTCAAGCGCTATCCTGTCCTCCAAAGCATTATTGAGCTTTCTGATACTCTCTTTTTTGTTGCATGAGGCACTCTTCAAACTGCTTCTGTTTTGATATGTTTGCAATAAAAGCAAAGGATTTAATACTTCAGAGCTGGTCTTCATAAATGGTCTTTTTGATTGCCTGCTTGTTTTTTATAAAACACTCCCACAGATACCCCTATTGCGAAACGCTTTATGTCGCTTCGGTAATGCTCCAATTGTCACCATGCAAGACATAGTTGAAAACAGCCACCGGACTGGAATGAAAAAAATAAAATTCCAGCAGCTGCACCTGTGCTACGACGTTCGCGTCTTTGTTCATCGACTTAATCTCATGCGAGATCCTGCGCGCATCAAAATTATCACAAGAGAAGAGCTGGACCATGACGGGACCGCTCAACGCATTCGCCCACATAAATACTTTTAACTCTTCTGGACCGGTATATAAAAAAATCTAGTTGTTTCATGTGATAATTATAACTAAAAATAATTATAAAAACCGCAATTTGCTATCTTGTTTTAAAAAAATTAGATTTATAAATACTTAAGTATTTAAACAATATAATTCCGCCACAACAATTCAGTTGTACGAATGGCCCCATCATCTAATGGTTAGGATTCATGGTTTTCATCCATGCCATAGGAGTTCAAATCTCCTTGGGGTCACCACTTTTCCTCTACAACCCCCTATTTTAAGAGCTTTCAAAACAGATCATCCATACAAAAAGCAATTGGTGCACAAATCTGTCACACACGACTAACTTTCAACACCCTGTTTTCTACCACCTGTCTTTTTTTAGTGTTGCACTTTTGGCGCTTGAATTGGTGTGCTGAGCACTCTTATAAGATTGATTTGGATGTTATGCATTCTGGGTGGGGATCAAAATAAACAAAGGGAATGTGTGATTTGCCTTGGGGTCATCTCACCGATTCTTTTTTGCATGGGCATTAGCCAAAATCGAAGTTGAATTTGCCGGAAAAGCGTATACTGTCTATGGGGGATTCATATCCTCTATCTTTTTTAATTCTAGGGCTTCTAACGATTACGATTATGGGTGACCTAGATGCACAGAGCCTTGCGCCGATGATACAGGAGTGTCTTAATGGCGAAACAAAAAAGGAGAATAAAATATGGGCAGATTGTTTAGAATAGCTCTTGTAGCAGGATTGATTGCGTATGGTACATACAGTGGAATCGAATGGTTTTATCTGGGGGCAATTCCCCTCTTTTTTGGTATCATAAACTGGTGCCCATTGGAAAAACATCTCGGCGGATGTGACGGCACGACGGGATGCTGCAACTCAAATGCTTCAGAATGCAGCTAAGAAGATGGAACGCCTCAAACCCCATGTTGCGATCAACCAAAAGGGTAGAGCGGCGAACCAAAATTCAATTTTTGCCTTTGCTATCGTTGGAACCAAGCCTGCTGTCACCTGTTATTCGTAAAAAGAAACAAACTCTTCGAGTGAAACCCGCTCTGTACGATAACTGTTGATCGGAGCGCTTGTGTCTTCATAGCCCAAAGCTATACCGCAAAGCAGCACTTTGTCTCGTCCGATGTCCAGTTCCTCTTTGACGATACAGGGAAACTCAGCTAAAGCAGCTTGAGGACAGTTCCCCAGTCCCAACTCCGTTGCCGCTAACGTTATGGAGTGTAAAAACATTCCATAATCGAGGTAGGAGCCTTTTTCTAAGGTGGAATCGATGAAAAAGTACAATACCACCGGTGCGTCAAATGCTCTGTAGTTAGCCTTCCACTGTTCGATCTGCTTCTCTTTGTCTTCTCTGCCGATCCCCAAAGTCCGATACATCAAAAGACCTGTCTCTTTTCTTCTGCTTTTGTAGGGCTCATCCCATTGAAGCGGATAGTATTGGTAGTCCATAGTTGTTTTTTTACCACGTTCGAATGCTTCGATGACTCTAGCTTCTATCTTCTTTTTTTTATCTCCGCTGACAACACAGACCATCCATGGCTGTGTATTAGCAGCAGAAGGAGCACGCTTCGCATTGTCCAAAATAGTTTTGATTTTCTCTTTTTCCACTTCTTTGTCTAAAAACGATCTGACAGATTTTCGTTTTCGCAATGCTTCTAATACATTCATCAGCGTTCCTTTCACTTATGGGCATCTCTTTATCGCCCGAAGGGAGGGAAAAAAAGAGAAATCTTGCACACAATTTTCTATCACCATAGCTACGGCTATGATTTGCCCGACCGAAGGGACAAATACCCTTGGGGTGCAAGAAAAGTTCTGCACAATCTCATCTCTCTTTTTCCTTCTGAAGGCAGTTGGGGTTTTTAGAGGTGCCCTTATTTGTTAACGGATTTAAGGCATTGTATAGCATAACGTTTAAATAATCAATCAAAAAACATCGGCTAAATCTTCTGCTCTTTAATACTACGCAAGCAATCCCCGCCATCATTTTAAAATCAAGTCCAATAAGTGTTATAATCACCGCAGAAACTAAGAGGCTTTTGACATGGCAGAGACAGGCACCAATAAGATCATTGTCATCGGGGGCGGCTATGCCGGTCTTCGTGTGGTTGAGAAACTGGCGAAAAACCCTCACAACGAGATAAGGCTTTTTGACAAGAACTCCTACCATTTTATGCAGACGGAGGTATATGACCTTATCGCCAACGAGGAAGATTTTGCACAGGTGAGCGTTGATCTTTTTACCTTCTGCATGGGTTTTGATGGAAATGTGGTCTTTACGAAGCAGGAGGTGTGCACTGTTGATTTCAGCAACAAAAAGGTAATCACAAGTGCACAGAGGCATAAGTATGACTATCTTGTGATCGCCGTGGGTGCGCGTACGAAGTTTGTCACCGATGTTGTCGGGCTTCGCACGCATGCGCACGGGATCAAGGTCCTCCACCGCGCGATGCATTTTAAGCAGAAGTTCGAAATGGCGCTTTTCAAAAGGGTGGAGCAGAGCGGAACGACATGCAGCGCCATCAACATAGTCGTTGCCGGCGGCGGTCTGAGCGGTGTCGAGATAGCGGCGCAGATGGCCTCTTTTGCCAAAAGATTTTACAGAAAAAACAACTTCATCTGCAGAAAACTCAGCATCATCCTCATCAACAGCGGCGAGAAGATCTTGCAAGGTCTGGATGAGAAACTGGTGACAAAGTCAGACGAAAGGTTACAGGAGCTGGGAGTTTCGATACGCCACAAATGCCGAGTTGCCGAGATCAACGAACACAGCGTGACCCTGTCGTCGGCAGAAGTCTTGCCGATGGACTTTATGGTATTTGCAGGCGGGATAGAACCAAATGCTCTTGTCTGCGATCTGCAGCTGGAAAAAAACGAGAGGGGTTACATCATCACCAACAGCCATCTGCAAGTGTCGCACCACGAGGAGGTCTTTGCCATAGGAGACTGCACCACGATCTACAACAAAAACAGCATAGTCGCACCGACTGCTGACACCGCAGAGCAGACAGCAGAGATATGCGCCAGAAACATCGCCAACCTGATACACAAGAAGCCGCTGATAGCCCACGCGATAAAGTCCCGCGGCGTGCTGATCGCACTGGGAAGAAACTATGCCGTTGGAAAAGTTTACGGCATCTATGTCAGCGGTTATTTCGCCTTTGTCATAAAAAAGATCGTGGAGAGAGTCTACGCAAAAAGACTCGACATGCATTCATGCAAGGGGTGCAAAAAGATATTTATCGACTGATAAACGCTTCCAAAAGCCCTCCACTCTCTTGGAAGCAGCTGCTGTAGTATTTTTGTCCGATTTCGTCTTTGGCCGCTTCTTTTCAGGGCTTTCCTCTTTATTTATGTTAAAATTGCAAAAAAGCTTTTTAGGAATTTTAATGTTACGTTTTGCGCCCAGCCCGACCGGTGATATGCATATAGGCAATCTCCGAGTTGCTCTTTTCAACTACATACTTTCTGTTCAAAACAACGAGCCTCTGATAATCCGTATCGAAGATACTGACAAAGAGCGAAATATCGAGGGCAAGGATAAGGAGATCATCGGTCTTCTGGATCTTTTCGGCATCAAATACCAAGATGTCATCTACCAAAGTGACAACCTCAAATATCACCGTGCTATGGCACTGCAGCTGCTTCACTCCAAACTCGCCTTCAACTGTTTTTGTTCCCCAGAGGATCTCGACACCAAACGCGACACGGCAAAGAGCGAGCGCAAAGCCTACCGCTACGACGATGCCTGCCTCGGCCTGCCGGCTGAGGAGACGATAGACAACACCGCCCCCTTTACCGTTCGCCTTCGAAAGCCGGGAATTGCCATCACCTTTACCGATCTCATCAAAGGCGAGATGTCCTTTGAACCCGATGATATCGACAGCTTTATTATCTTGCGAGCGGATAAGTACCCGACCTACAACTTCGCCTGCGCCATAGACGATATGCTCGCAGATATCTCTATGGTGATCCGCGGAGAAGACCATGTCTCCAACACCCCAAAACAGATCGCCGTGCGTGCCGCGCTGAACTACACCAAAGAGATACAGTACGCGCACCTACCTGTCATCTTGAACGACAGCGGCAAAAAGATGAGCAAGCGTGACGATGCCTCAAGCGTGAAATGGCTGCTTGAAGAGGGCTTTATTCCCGATGCGATCATCAACTACCTTATCCTCATCGGCAACAAGGTGCCGCAGGAGATATTCTCCTTACAAGATGCTCTGAAATGGTTCGATCTGAGCAAGATTTCCAAGGCCCCGGCCAAGTTTGACATCACCAAGCTTCGTTTCATCAACCGCGAACACCTGAAAAGCCTTGATGATGTCGAGTTGTCGCGTTATGTCGGTTTCGCAGACAAAGAGATCGGGCAGTTGGCAAAGATATATCTAGAAGAGACCTCCACCACAAAAGAGCTACGCGAGAAAATAGCAGCGATATTTGCGGCAAAAGTGATGCCCCAGGAGTTTCAAGAGGGGGGTGAAAAGCTCAAAGAGGTACTTCAGGCAGCGCCATTTTTTGAAGAGTATGAAGCTTTTAAGGACTATGCGATGAAAGAGAGTGGCCTGAAGGGGAAGAACTTCTTCAAACCCTTTCGTATCCTGCTTAGCGGAGAAGAGCACGGCCCTGACCTCGCCCTCACCTATCCGCTTATTAAAAACTATCTGACGGAGATTGTAAAATGACGCTATTAATGGAATTATTCACGGGACTGCTCTTGATATTAAATAATCTTATATTTCTATATATGTGGGTCTTCATCATCGCAGCCGTACTGACCTGGGTGCGTCCTGATCCCTATAACCCGGTCGTTCAACTGCTTTACCGCTTGACGCAGCCAGCCTATGCCCTTGTGCAACGCTTTATGCCTACCACCTTTAACGGTATCGATCTGAGTCCGCTGATCATCATCATTTTCCTGCAGGTCGTTCAGGTTCTCATCACAACCTTAATCCGTTCTTTATGAGACTTCTTACAGCACTTCTATTCCCTCTGCTTTTAGCCGCCTCGCCCTCTTTGCTAGAGCTCAAACAAAGTCCGGGCGGGCTTGTGCGTGATTTTAATATCTGGCAATATCTGCAAGGCGATATCAACGCCAGCCAGGCCGATCAGGCCTATTCGCTTGTCAATGGGTACAGCCAAAAGCTATTTACCGCCTATGCCAAAAAAACGCAAAAGCAATCCGTAAAAGAGCAGTACAGATGCTCTCAACTTGATCCAAAAGCGCTGCTTGAGGAGCAGAATGCCTCCTGTGTCAACGTTGCCCTCACTCTTGGGCAGGCCGTAAAACTCAGCCATGCCGAAAGAGAAAAGCTTTCTTCCGTGCTGAAGGAGGCCTACCCTTCCAAGAGCGAGATGCTTTTACTGATGAACAGTGAGCAGTTTGGCTTGAACGCCTTGCAAAGCGGAGCGGGTAAATTCCTGACACTCTTCAATGAATTGGACTATGCATCCAGACACAAGTACTTTGATCTCAGTCTTACCCCGGAGCAGGTAAATGCCCTTGCGCAAGAAAAAAGCTTTGAGCAGGCCCTCAAATACATCGTAACCGATGCGCAGATGGTCCAGATGCAAACGTCCCTCTTGGCCCTGAGCCCCCAAGAGCTGAGTGCGCAGTCCTACTTTTTTCTGGCACTTAACGCACTTGGCTTCAAAGCGATCAACAAGGCTCTCTTCTATCTAGAGCTGGCACAGAAAAAAGCCACCACATCCATAGACAGCGACAAGGCCCTCTTCTGGAAATATCTTGTGTCCAAAGACGAGACTTTTTTGAAGGAGCTGACGCAGAGCAGTTCTATAAACATCTATACTCTTTATGCCAAGGAAAAGCTTCAGATCAAAGTAGAGAACTATTTCACGGCGCTTCCGGCACAGAAAAAAGCATCGCAGCATGAGCAAAAAGATCCTTATGCCTGGGAAGCAGCCCTGAATGAGATACGAAATGCGGATGAAAAGGAGCTTGGAGCTCTGCTTGAACGCTACTCCGGCAAAGAGGACATGGTCCTGCAGGCTTTCATCTATGCAAAAGCTAAAAATTACAAAACCCACAACTTTATCATGCCTTACCAAAAAGCCACCAACACCCTGAGCAATGACGACAAAGCACTGCTTTATGCACTCGCACGCCAGGAGAGCTATTTTATCCCTACGGCCATCTCCCACTCCTATGCGCTCGGCGTGATGCAAATTATGCCTTTTTTGGTCAAGGCTTTAGCTAAGGAGAAAAAGGAAGAGATCACCCTCAATGAGATGTTTGATCCTTCTAAAAACATCGCCTATGCCACTACGCATCTAAACTATCTTCAAAAACACCTTTACCACCCTCTTTTTATCGCTTACGCCTACAACGGAGGCATCGGTTTCACCAAAAGACATCTCCTTCAGGGAACATTCTCGAAAGGAAGCTATGAGCCCTATTTGAGTATGGAGCTGATGGCGAACACGCAGAGCAGAGAATATGGGAAAAAAGTACTGGCAAATTATGTGATCTATAAGAAAATACTAGGCGAGGAGGTGAAGATCACTTCTCTTTTTGAAACTTTAACCCAGCCTTCCCGTACTGATCGCTTTCGAACGAAAGCTTTAGCGTCGACGAATTGACCTCGCTATAGCGTACCAGATAGTAGTAGTTCCATTGGCTGCGTATCGGCATGGTAAGGCGCAGTTTGTCATTTTCGTCGAGTTCTTTGACTTCGACGGGGTCGGTGTAGACTAAGACCTCTTTCTCTTCTGCTTTAGCGGGCACATCAGCCTTATACTCTGCTGCTTTCGTGATATCGTCACTCTCCACCTTCATTCTTTCCAGTATTTTCAGTCTGTAGTCCGAATTCATCAGTCCGCGCTTTTTCGGATCATAGGCATCTGCCATAATATGCACGGCAACAAAAAAGTATTCATCTCCTGAGTAGGTCTGCGGATCGACGTTGTTCAGATAGATCGCATGCAAAAGCGCTTTGGTCTCCATATTACTCATCAAAGAGACTTTTTGCATATTGGAAATTGCTTTTTCGTAGTAGGTATCTGTGGAAAAAAAGTCAAAGGCAGTTGTTTTCGCACAGCCGCTAAAAAGAAGCGCCGCACCAAGTGCCGAGGTGGCTAAAAGTCTGTTCATCATATATCCTCTGTTTTCATCCGCACATTATACTTTAAAATTTTAAGCTCGGGATAAAAGGTGCTCTGGCATTTACTGCAGCGAGAGACTCTTTTGAGTTTTTATAAGTTTGGTCTGATATAATTTCTGCAATTTATATAAGGGCGCCGCTAAAAAACCTTCCGGGGATTTGCAAAGGTGTCTTAAAGGTTTTTCTCTGTGAGCAAAAGGCTAGCTGTTGCATTTACCGGCCCCTCAAATAGCGGCAAGACCACGCTTATTACAAAAATAGCGGCGGCTCTGATAAAGAGCGGGAACAAGGTCTGCATCATCAAGAACGATCCTAAAGACAAGGCGGTCTTTGATGTCGAGGGTAAGGACAGTTACCTCTTCTCTCAAACAGGCGCCGATGTCGTTGTGACCTCCCCAGACAGGACAACTTATTTTTCTCAAGCGCACAAAGAGCTCGGCGAGATTATCTCTCTCTTCGGTGACTTTGATTTTTTGCTTGTAGAAGGACTAAAGACGCTTCCCCTGCCGCGCATCAGCATCTTCAGAAACACCGTAGACGAGGAGTATTTTTCGTGTATGGATGCTCTGGCTATAGACGACTCAATTGCGCTAAACAACAGTAATGTACCTGATGATGTTGATGTTCTTGATCTGAACAACACCGAAGAGGTCATCGGGTGGATCTTAAAAAATGCCAAGGAAGTATAAACAATGACAGAGATTTTATCAGCGATTCAAAAGTCTGCAATCCGCATAAAAAAAGCGATCGACGTTAAAGACATAGGCTACTCGCAAGAACAAAACAGCTCCGGCGAAACCCAACTCCAGCTCGACATCCAGTGCGACCTTATCATCGAAGAGGAGCTGAGCCATGTTTTCTCTGTGCACACCCTGGCTTCTGAAGAGAAAGAGGACGCCCTGCTTGTAAACAAAGAAGGCAAATATCTTATAGGCTTTGACCCGCTGGACGGCTCTTCGCTGGTTGATGTCAACCTCAGTGTAGGCTCGATCTTCGGCATCTACTCGGGCTCGTTTTCAGGCAAGAACCTGATCGCTTCATGTTACGTCGTCTATGGGCCGCGCGTAGAGCTTGTCTTCGCCTACGAGGGAAAGGTCAAGCTCTACCTTCTCCAATCAGGCGAGTTTGAATATGTCAAAGAATTGCGACTAGAAGAAAAAGGAAAGATCAACGCACCCGGCGGAACCCAGCAGAATTGGGAGCCCTACCACAAAACCATGGTAGACGGACTTTTTCAAGAGGGTTACCGATTGCGCTATTCGGGGGGGATGGTGCCTGATTTGCACCAGATCCTTCTCAAAGGGGGCGGTCTCTTCTCCTACCCGTGTACATCAGACAAACCTGAGGGTAAACTGCGCCAGGTCTTTGAGGTCTTCCCTTTTGCCTTCATATTTGAACTCGCTGGCGGCGGCGCTATAGACGGAAAAGAGAATCTTCTCTTGCAGACGCCCAAGCATGTCCATGACACGAGCCCCTGCTTTTTCGGTTCAAACTATGAGATCGAAAGAGTAAAATCGACCTATGCAAGCGTCTAGCGTTTTTGAGCAGAGGCTGACACAGAAGATAGCCGAGGTGCAGGCCTGCCAAAGAGAGAGAGCGCACGACTCGTGCATGCAGTGCGAGAAGCTTATCGGCTGTGAATTGCGAAAAGCGTACGTTCAGATCACCTACGAGAGTATGTCCAAGGGCGAAATCGGCGGATTTGAATTCTAAACAAAAAACATCAGTAGAGCCAAAAAATACTCAGGACAGGGAGAGAGACCATGCAAGAACCTACGAATTATATAACGACGCCCATTTATTATGTCAACGGAGAGGCCCACATCGGTCATGCCTATACCACCTTTATCGCAGACTCCGTTGCCCGTCATTCCAGACTCAAGGGCATCAAAACTTTTTTCCTTACCGGCACCGACGAACACGGCCAGAAGATCGAAGAGTCGGCCAAAAAAGCCAACAAACCGACCCAGCAGTTTGCCGATGAGATCTCCAAGGGCTTCAAAGACCTCTGGGACGAGTTTAACATCTCCTACGACTATTTTATCCGCACAACCGATGAAGACCACAAAATAGGCGTACAAAAAGCCTTTATGACTATGTACAACAACGGCGACATCTACAAGGGCAACTACGAGGGACACTACTGCATCTCCTGCGAGACCTTCTTCCCCGAGTCGCAGCTCATTGACGGCGAGTTCTGCCCCGACTGCGGCAAGCCAACCAGTATCGTCAAAGAAGAGAGCTACTTTTTCAAGCTCTCTGCCTACGAAGATAAGCTTCTTAAGTATTACGACGAACACACCGATTTTATCCTTCCGAAGTCACGCAGAAACGAGGTCATCAACTTCGTCAAGGGCGGCCTGAATGACCTCTCCATCACACGCACGACCTTCAACTGGGGTGTAAAGCTTCCCGAAGAGCTCCATGACGACAAACATGTCCTGTATGTCTGGCTCGACGCCCTGCTTAACTACGTGACCGCGCTGGGCTACGGCAATGATGAGAAGAAGATGGAGTTCTGGCCGGCAAATATCCACATGGTCGGTAAAGATATCCTCCGTTTTCACGCGATCTACTGGCCGGCGTTTTTGATGAGCCTGGATCTTCCTCTGCCCAAGCATATCGGTGCGCATGGCTGGTGGACAAGAGACGGTGAAAAGATGAGCAAGTCAAAAGGGAATGTTGTACTGCCCAGAGAGGTAGCCGATACCTACGGGCTGGAAAACCTCCGCTATTTCATGCTTCGCGAGGTCCCTTTCGGCCAGGACGGCGACTTCTCCCAGCGTGCCTTTATCGACCGCATCAACTCTGACCTGAGTAACGATCTTGGAAACCTGCTCAACCGCATTATCGGCATGAGCGGCAAGTACTCGGAGTTTTACATCGACTCCAAAGATGTAACGCGCCTGCACCACAAAGAGCTCGACGATATGAACAGCGTGCTGGGCAATCTGGAGAAGTTTTTAAACGAACTGCAGACGCATCGCTATCTTGAGGAGCTGTGGAAACTCTTCTCCATCGGCAACAAGGCGATCGAAGAGCATGCGCCGTGGGTAAAAATGAAAGAGGGCAAAAAAGACGAGGCTCTGGCCACCGTCGCTCTCGTCGCTAATATCCTGGCCAAAGCCTCGGTTATGCTCAACTGTATCATGCCCAGCACGACCACGACGATCTCCCAGGCCCTGGGCTTTTCGATCAACACACAAGCCTACAGATCGCTGATACTGGACAAAGAACTTCTTAAACCTTTTGTCATTGCCCAGGTCCCGCCGCTCTTCCCGCGCGTCGAGCAAACTCTGCTTGAACAAGCCCCCGAAGCCAAGAAGCCGGAGCCGGAAACAGCCTGTGCGGCAGAGCCTGAAAAGGTCGAAGAGGACAATCTCATCACGATCGATCAGTTCTTTCAGACATCTTTGAAGATCGGTACGATCCTTGAGGCCGAAGAGGTGCCTAAAAGCAAGAAACTGCTCAAACTTCAGGTCGATGTCGGCGAGGGAAAACTGCGCCAGGTCGTCGCCGGAATCAGAGAGTACTATTCAGCCGAATCCCTTCTCAACACGCAGGTATGTGTCGTTTCCAACCTCAAGCCCGCAAAACTGATGGGAATGCTCTCCGAGGGGATGCTACTTGCGGCCAAAGATGAAGAGGGTCTCTGCCTTGTCCGCCCGGAATCCCCACGCAAGGCGGGCAGTTCAGTCGGATGAATCTACAAAACCTGACCGCTTTAGTCGAGGGGAACCTCACTAATTCTCCCAGCATCACTGCTTTTGACGATGTTAGTTTTGAAGCGTCGAAGGTCAGGCGGGGCAATCTTTTTGTTGCCCTGAAACACGAGGACATTTCTCTTGCGATCCTCAACGGTGCCTATGGCATCCTCTTTGAAAAACCCACGCAGATCACCGACCAGGAGATCGCCTGGATCAAGGTCGCCTCTATCGACAGGGCCCTTCTCCGCCTTCTTCGTTTTCACATCATTGAAAAATCGCCACAGGTCTTCAGCTGTGACCAGATCTCGCTGAAACTGGCTTCCCAGATCCTTACGCCAAACACGCTTCTTGTTTTGGACAAACCGCTCAAAGAGCATATCCAGGAGCTGTGGAAACTTGAAGAGAAGCAGTTTATTCTTTTCTCGCCAAAGCTTATAGACGCTTCGCTTTTTGTCGATGCAAAGGCGATCAGCGCAGTGCAGAGCAGCAGCATGAATATTGTCGAGCAGACGCTTTTCGAGACCTCCTTTATCTATGACGACACCTATTATGAACGGCAACTTCTTTCGCCTTTTTTTATCCCCTATCTCGAAGGCGTCCTGCAGTTTTTCAAGCAAAACAACATCGGCTATCAGCTGCGCAACTTTGCGCCCATCGAGCATTTTCAAGCCGTTTTCACCAATATCCATTTTCAGGTAAAAGAGTTTGGAAAAAGCGACAAGGTCTTGATATTTGAACCCGACTTTGATCTTATAAAGGCGCAGATAAAGTTCCTCAAACAGCAGGCCAACTGGGCGAAACTCGTCTATCTTATCCCCGCGTCCAGAAGAGACGAACTCCAGGAGAGTGAAGATGTCTTCGTCTATGAGTCAGCGTGGGACATCATGCAGCTGCTCAAAGAGAAACAGTACCACTTTGCCTTGATCGCGGAGCAGACCGCAGATATTTTAAATTCAAATGTGTTTGATCTCAGGATCAAACAGCCCAGTCTTTTTTAAAAGGAACCTGCCCTCATGAAAAGAAGAGATTTTATGAAAACCGGTGCCGCGGTTGCGGCAGGAACACTCTTCTCAGCCTGCAACGACAGCGACAGACAGGCCATTGACTAC
Organism: Campylobacterales bacterium; assembly: GCA_014859655.1. GTDB lineage: Bacteria > Campylobacterota > Campylobacteria > Campylobacterales > Sulfurimonadaceae. The sequence continues at coordinate 16,367 of JACUTT010000022.1, read as the reverse complement.
TCGAAAGTAAAAGAGAAAAAAGAGGCCAAACTAAGCTCTGTCAACATCAATAAAACCAAGAAGGTCACGCTCAAACTGGCAACAAGCTGGCCGGCGCATTTTCCCATTATGGGCACAGGTGTCGAAGAGTTTGTGGAACATGTTCATATCGCCAGCGCAGGCAGCATAGAGATCAAGCTCTACCCCAAGAATACCCTGATCCCCGCCCTGGCCGTTTTTGATGCGGCAAGCAGCGGCGAGATCGACATCTTCCATTCCGGCCCCTACTACTGGAAAGGCAAGAACTCGGCCTTTGCGCTCTTTAGCGGCATGCCTTTTGGGATGACAGCCGAAGAGATCAATGCGTGGATGCACTATGGCGGCGGGTATGAGCTGTGGCGAAAACTCTACAAAAAGCAAAACCTCTACCCCTTCCTGGGCGGAAATACGAATATTCAGATGGGCGGATGGTTCAGAAAAGAGATCAACTCGCTTAGCGACCTGAAAGGGCTCAAGATGCGTGTTCCGGGACTTGGCGGCGAGGTCTTCTCAACTCTGGGCGTAAACCCCATCCTGCTTCCCGCCGGAGAGATCTATGCGGCGCTGGAGCGCGGCGTTATCGATGCGACCGAATGGGTCGGCCCTGCTTTGGATTTGAAGATGGGGTTTTATAAGGTTGCGCCCTACTACTATTCGGGCTGGCATGAGCCTGGCAGTATCCTGGAGCTTACTTTCAACCACCAAAGCTGGATGAAGCTCTCAAGTGAACACAAGATGATCATAGAGATGGCCTCTTCACAGATGAATTCCAAGATGCTCTACAATTTTCAGGCTCAAAATGCCATGACAATGAAGAAGCTTGAAGCGCTGGGCGTTGGATTTAGGTCTTTTCCTGATGATGTCATCCGTGCCGCCAAAGAAGGAATGCAAGAGGTGGTCACGGTACAAAGCGGACTGAACAGCGACTTCAAAGAGGTGTATCAAAGCGCCGCAGACTTTCTGAGTGCTTCAAAATCCTATTGTGACGTCTCCTTAAAGAAGTTTCTCAATACACGCTAGACTTTTATGTGCCAAGGTTCAAAACGCACCCCAAAAGGGTTGTCCTGCGGATAGCGGATAGAGATATAGCCTAGTTTCTGCAAGGATTGGTACTCTGCGGTATGGGCAAATGCCGAGGTAAAGTTCTTGTATCCAAAACCGACTTTTCCGACATCAAAATCGCCTATTCCGTGAAAAGAGTAGCCCGGAGGAGCCAGCGAGTGTGCGGCTACGGAGTAGTTCCCCTCGAGCTTTTGAGTCTTATATAAAAAAAGGTCCAGCTGCTTCACGACCGAACGTACTCCCGAGGTAAGCACGATGGAGGGACCTACCTCTTTTTGCAGGCGTTCATAGAGCTCATTTGGCGCACCCTGGTAAAGATAGTGGCCGCTATGGGCAATCTTAATCGTCTCTTTTTTCCTGATATTGTCGCTGAGCTCATGGGTGACTTTTTTCCCGTAAAAGCCGTATTTTGTCGCTTCTATGTAAAAGACTTTTTCGATGTAGTCAAGCTCATCTTTGCTAAAGGCACCAATTTTCGGGTATGCTCTGGCGATTTTGAGCAACTCGTCAAAGCCCAAAAGATTGAAGTTTCCAAAGCCGATCAGTTTTTGTGTCTGCTTGAGTTTTAAGGAGATGCCACAGAGCAGGCGTTTCTCATCCCTGTGTGCGATGACCGGATTTTTGTGCAGAGCATCCTCCGCAAAATCCCGGCACTGTTTGTGATCCAAAACAAGCTGGTCCTGGATGTAGGTGTCTAAATTAGGCTCGCTCTTTGCATACAGCATTTGAGAAGAACTAAGCAAAACAGTAGATGAGCTAAATTTAAAAAAATCTCTGCGGTTCACGAATTATCCTGCTACAATTTCGTGAATTATATCTATTTTCGGCATAAATATTGCTAACTGATTATTAAACAATTATAAAATGAGCTTTCTATGAAATTTTTAATACTTTTTTTAATTACTTTTGAACTTTTTGCTTCAACGCATTCCATCCGCATCTTGGACAAAGAGACGCACCAACCCGTAGCGCAGGCGATGATAAGCGACAAGTTCGGAACATTTACCAGCGATGCTGGAGGCAGTGTCACCGTTGATACCCTGGAAGAAAAGCTTTTCGTAAAGGCATGCGGATACAGACAGCAGAGTATTGACCCCCGGACAGAAACAGTTTTTATGGAGCCCTTTATGCCTAAGGCGCTTTATCTCTCTTTTTGGGCGGCAAGCTCGGAAAAAAGGCTAACGCGCATCTTGGATCTGGCTGAAAACACTGAGATCAACACAGTGATCGTCGATGTCAAAAATGAGTACGGTGATCTTTTGTATAAAAGCAGAGTCGAACAGGCAGAAAAGATAGGTGCGCACAAAAACCGAACGGTGTATGATATTGAAAAATTTATCGCCCAGCTTAAGAAGAAAAACCTTTATGTCATCGGCCGGATTGTCGTCTTTAAAGATGAAAGATTGGCACAACACAGAAACGATCTTGCTCTCAAAGACATAAACGGATCAGTCTGGCGAAATCATGAAAAACTAGCCTGGGTCGATCCTTTTGAGAGTGAAGTGCACGAATACGTCTCTGCTATAGCTGCCGACGCGGCGTCGAGAGGATTTGACGAGATCAATTTCGACTATGTCCGTTTTCCGCTTAAAAGAGAGCTTCTCTATCAAAAAAAGCTCAACCAGACAAACCGCGTCAATGCGATTACCCAATTTCTAAAAAGCGCCAACGGAGTTCTTCGTCCCCACAATGTCTACATCTCAGTCGACACCTACGGTTATGTCTGCTGGAATGACAACGACACCAATATCGGCCACACGATCAGCAGCCTCTCGAAGCACTGCGACTATATCGCGCCCATGCTTTACCCTTCGGGTTTCGGACCTGGTATTATGGGCTTTAAAGACCCGACGGACCACTCTTATGCGATCATCAACGAAAGCATCAAAGAGGCCGTGAAAAAATCAGATATTTCTGCCGCACGTTTTAGGCCATGGCTGCAGTCATTTAAAGATTATGGCTTTGACAGAAAGTTTTTTCGCTCAAAAGAGATCTCTGAACAGATAAAAGGGGCGCAAGACGCCCTGTGCAGCGGCTGGATGCTCTGGAATCCATCTAGCCGCTTCACAGCCCAGGGTCTTCAAGACAGCACCTCCGTCTATCCGGTTCTGCCTAGCTACAAAGATGTCTCAAAACAGGCCTACTGTTTTAGAAACGAGGACGAGAAGCTTATTCAGTGATCATTTTTGCACTCAGCGCCGTGATCTCTTTTTGTATGCGCTTGTACTCCGGAATATAAGTCTGTACGATCGAATAAAAGGCTGCAGAGTGGTTCATCTGCTTCAGATGCGCCAGCTCATGCACCACCACATAATCGATCATCTCCTGCGAAAGCTTCATGGTATAGGGGTTTAGCGTGATCACCCCATTGGAGTTGCAGCTTCCCCACCGTCTTCTTGCACAGTAAAAACGCAGGCTCTTGAACTCCAAGCCCATTGTATTCTTCCAAAATTCGACACGCGAGGGAAGAAACTCCTGCGCCTTTTTTTTGTAAAACCTGTCGCTTTGATGTTTGGCATTTGAGGGATTCAGATAGACCGTGTCGCCTCTTATCTTTAACGGGAGAGTGTGGTGGCGAATGGTGTAGGCGCAACAGAGGTAGTAGAAACTGGCGCCTTCCAAAAAGGGTTCTTTCACAGCGAGGTGCTGCTTCACAATCCACTCTTTTTGACTTAGGATAAAATCTTCAAGTTTTTTGTTTGAGAGTTGTGAAGAGCTGAGCTCTATCTGATGCTTTTTTCTCACGCGCAGGATTATGCGTTTCATGTTATTGCGCACCGTATGTCTAATCGAAAACTTTATGCCCTCCAGCACGATATGCTCAAGTCTTTTGGACGTAAAAAGAGCTTTAATCATAGGGAATGGGGTCGGCAACACCGGCCTGCTTAAACCCATTCAGCCGAAGTCTGCAACTGTCGCACAGACCGCAGGCTTTCTCTTCGTTTTTGTAGCAGCTCCAGGTCAGCTCCAGAGGAACATCCCTTTTGAGTGCCTCTATAACGATCTGAGACTTTTTAAGATGCACCAGCGGCATCGTGATCTCAAGAGAAGTCTCTTTCTTCGTTCCGAGGTTGATGCTCTTTTGCATGGAGAGTATATACTCCTGCGTACAGTCAGGATAACCGCTGCTGTCCTCCTCGACAACGCCGATACTCAGTACACTTGCCCCCTCTTTTTCAGCGATTGCGGTGGCTATGCTGATAAATATGCCGTTGCGAAAAGGGACGTAGGTTATCGGCACACCCTCTTCAACTCCCGAAACGGGCACCTCCAGAGTGCTGTCCGTCAGCGCCGAAGCGCCGATCTGGCTGAAGAAATCAAGATCAACAATATAGGGATCTTGGATGTCAAGCTCATGGCAAAGGGCTTTAAACGCCTCGAGCTCTTTTTTCTGGGTACGCTGGCGATAGTTGAAATGAAGCCCTATAAGCGCATACCCCTCATCTCTCATCATGTAGGCCGCCAAGGTAGAATCCATCCCGCCGCTCATAATACATACGGCTTTTTTTGCGCTTTTGCTCGTCATCCTGATCCTTGTTTACTTTGCACAATTTTAGCTCATCTATCTTTTTGTCGGGGTTAAATCTTCTTTTTTAGAACGGCGAGTATCGCATCGGCTACGCGAAAAGAGTTCGCATAGATCGTCCAGGTAAAGGGAACGCTTCCTCCCGTGGGCATAAAGCTTCCGTCGCTGACATAGAGATTGCTCAGCTCGTGTGCCCTGCACTCTTTGTTCAGCACCGAAGAGGCCGGGTCATCTCCGAACCGACACCCTCCGGCTTGGAGGTTTGAAGGAGGTGATGGTGAGATAGAGGAACTGATCTCTCTTGCCCCCATCTCTCGCAGCATCTCTTCGGCCTTGGCAGCCAAGATTTCGCCGACACGCAGGTCATGTTGATGCGCGCCGATGCGTACCTTGGCGACACGCATTCCGTACCTGTCCTTTATCGTCTCATCCAGGCTTACATAGCAGTCATCATTGGGCGTCCAGTCGCAGAAGACCTCAAAGGTAAATATCCGCCTTGCCTTGAAGTGGTGTAAGATCTTCGCCTTGAGTTTGTCTCCCCAGACCAGCTTTCCCTCATACATCGCACGTTTGGCACGCGAAACGGCGTTAGGGTGTTCAAAAAGGAAGTCTATCGTACCGCCTTTTTCTTTGCTTTCTGGAAGCTCATACCACTCCTGCAAAGAGCGGTTGACGAAGGGTCCGATGCTTTTGAGCGCTAAGACCTCGTCCTCGTTGAAATCCTCATAATAAAAAGCTCCCGTCCCTGCCCCGCCGGCGGAGAAGATCAGATTTTTGCCGACCTGACCCGAGTTGTTTGCCAGGCCATGAGGAAAGGCGTCGTTAGCAGAGTTGAGCAGCAGTCGGGAGCTCTCTATCGCCTGCGCCGCAAGCACAAATATCTTCGCCCTTGCCAGCTGAACCTTGTCGTCTTTGTCGACATATTCAGCCGCGCTTACACGGCCGTCCTCACTGAGCAGACGGCGCACAAAGGCATTGGCCTCTATCGTACAGTTGCCCGTTTTTAACGCCGTATGTAAAAGCGCTTCGCGGGCACTTCCCTTAGCTCCGCTTGAACATCCGTAGCTTCCGCAATACCCGGCATATTCGCAGCCTCTGCGCTCGCCTACGCTATAAGGCAGGATAGCTCTTGGCGTTCGCAAAGCGTGCACTCCCTGCTTTTGACAGCTCTTGTCAAACCAGGAGGAGATGATATGCTCATGCGTAGGCGGATAGGGGAAATCCGGCGTCGAGCGCGGCTCCAAAAAGGGGTGCGGTTCGACTTTGCCTGAGATACCGACAATCGATTCGACTTTTGCATAGTAAGGCTCAAGCTCTTCGTAACCAATCGGCCAGTCCACGATGTTTGAACCCTCGATCTTCAGATATTCGCTTTTTAGACGAAAATCCTTGGGCTTGAGGCGATGAAAATAGCCGCTCATAAAGTTCGATGAACCCCCGACAATATTTCCGTTCCAAAAGTCCCATCCGGACGCTGAGGTCGGCGTGGCGCTCCACTTCCCCTCTTCTTTTTCTTCGATAACGTGCTGCTCTTCATCCAGACGCGGGGTAAAGCTTGAGCGGCGGCAGACACCGATCTCGTCTTTGAAAAATTCCTCTCTCTCATACCATCCCCCTTTTTCGAGGATCAAGACCTTATAGCCGGCTTTTGACAACTCATAGGCCACCGGCCCGGCCCCTGCTCCGCTGCCGACAATGCAGATGTCATAGATCATAGTTAATCTCCTTCTTTGTCGATGGCTGGGGGAAACCGGGATTGTGCTCAAGCCACTTCCATCCTATCTCCTTGGCATTTGAACCGTAAACAGGAGCAGACAAAAGAGCCTCAAGTATATAGTTCAGAACTCTATAGACAAAGTTTTCTCCCCATCTATCCCGCGAGACTTTATGCAGAAGACTCTCTTTCTCATCTATAGCAAGACTCAAAAAGCTTTTGCCGTAGTTCTCAAAGGCGCTCTCCTCAAGCCAGCTGGCGCCTTTTAAGAGATAATGCCTCTCTTCTTCCATGATTCTCTCGTCTTGAAGGACATAACTCAAATAAGCAGATATATGAAGATCGACCGCGCCGGGGCCGAGTTTTGAATGCGGAAAAAGCTGGTAGGCAGCGTGCAGCAAGACCTGTACATCCTTTGCGTAAAGGCGGGGGCTTGTGTTTTTCTCGCTTAGCCACAAGGCCAGAGAAATACCCACAGCAACAGAACCGCCGAGCACAGTGCGGCGTGACAGAGCTCTTTTGTGCACACAATCTCCTTGGGCTTAAATCTTAGGGCACCTCTAAAAACCCCAGTTGCCTTCAGCGATAGAGAGATGCTCACAATCAAGGCGACCCTTTGAAGCCCTAGCCATAGCTAAGGCAAGAAGGGGCAACGCAGAGTGTGGGCATCTGTCTATCGCCCGCAGGGAGGGGAAAAGAGAGATGAGATTGTGCAGAACTTTTCTTGAATCATAGCCGTAGCTATGGTGATAGAAAATTGTGTGCAAGATTTCTCTCTTTTTCCCTCTGAAGGCAGTTGGGGTTTTTAGAGGTGCCCCTTAGTTATTTTATCATACTAAAGTACAGTGGACCTAAATTTAAGATGCCGCTCAAAGAAAATTTATGATAAGATATAAAACAGTGAAAAAGGAGGCAACAATGGAAATCAGCAGCGGATCTGCAGTACAGACACAGATTCAAGTCATGAAAAAAGCCGAGGTTGTTCAGGAACAGATGATCTCTAGACTTCTAGATGACAGTTCTCAGCAGCTTGATGAGCAACGCAACACGGCCAAGGCGCAAGAGAGTGTTTCCAGCGCAGCCTTGACAGGACTTGGCGTGGGCTTGGACATCACGGCCTAGTTAAAACTCCCCTGTACAAATAGCATCTTAGCTATTTGTACCTTCTATAACATTATTTTTACCTTCCTTGGATAAAATGCCACTTATGATTGATATTGACAACCCAAGCGGCCTAAACATCCCTATTGAAAAAATTGAAAAAATTGCCCAGAGTCTGACAGATAAAGACATTGATCTTTTGGTCACAGACAACACGCAGATGCGCCAGATCAATGCCGAGTTCAGAGGCATAGACAAGGCTACCGATGTGCTCAGTTTTCCTTTTGAAGAGAGCCCTATGGCACCTCTTGGCACGCTGGCTATTTCAGCTGATTATGTCAAAGAGCTCTCCTTAGAGCTCAAACACTCGCAAGAAGACGAATTTTGCCTTCTCTTCATCCATGGTCTTCTGCATCTTTTGGGCTATGACCATGAAACGGACAAGGGCGAAATGCGCGAAAAAGAAAAAGCCTTGATAGAAGCCTTCGGTTTGCCAGAGAGCCTGATTATTCGTACACAGGAGATATAAGATGGATTTTTTGATATTTTTAGCAGCAATGGCAGCTTTGATCTATGGTGCCGACTTTATTATCAAAGAGTCTGAGCGCATAGCCCTTCATTTTGACATCTCCCACTTTGTTATAGGAGCGACACTCGTTGCTTTGGGCACCTCTCTTCCCGAGATGGCCGCATCCATGTTTGCAAGCTATCAAGGCAAAAGCGATCTTGCTGTTGCCAATATCGTAGGAAGTGTCAGTTTCAACATCGTGCTTATTCTTGGCCTGGTCTTTTTGATTGCAAAAAAGGTGCGTCCAAAACGTGATCTTTTTGCCAAAGACAGCGCATGGATAATAGTTCCTATCATTATATTCGTACTGATGAGCATTGACGGAACGATCTCGCGAACGGAGGGGTTTCTCTATCTTTTCTTGATGGCGGGTTATCTTATTTTCTTGTTTAGCGACGCAAAAGAGGATATCGAACAGGAGATAGACCTTACTCTGGCCAAAGAGAAGTTCAACTGGGGCAGAAGCATTCCTTTGTTGCTGATCGGTTTTGTCTTAACCATCGGCGGCGCCAATTTTGTCATAGAGAGCGGCAGCAATATCGCACGAATGTTCGGTGTAAGCGAATGGGTGATCGGCCTCTTTTTAATCTCTTTGGGAACTTCTCTTCCCGAACTCGTAGTCTCTTTGGTAGCCATAAAAAAGGGAAATGCTGACATGAGCATCGGCAATATCATAGGTTCTAACGTCGCAAATCTCTCTGTCGCCCTAGGCGGTGCGGCACTGCTTTCACCGCTGGCAGTCAACCTGAAAGAGAACTATTTTGATATTGCTATCATGATTGCTGCCTCTGCCGCACTGTTGCTTATTCTGGCCAACAGACTTTACAACAAGGCCGGCGCTACTATTTTACTGCTTATTCTTGCACTGTTTTTAAACAACACCCTTCAAACACTCTAGCCCTTATTTTATATATCCGAGTTCTGAAAGTTTATCATAGATGGAAGAGACGATCGGGCCCGCGGCCTGACCGCCATGCCCGCCATGCTCGATCAAAACAGTGACCACATACTGAGGATTCTTGTAGGGTCCATAGGTTGTAAGCCAGGCATGCGAGCGTTTGACGTAGGCCAGCTCATGCTCTTTTAGACGTTTGATCGTCTCTTGCGGGATTCCGACGACCTGGGCTGTCCCTGTTTTTCCTGCAATAGGCACCTTTGTGCTTAGATAGTGGGTTGCGGTTCCTTTGGGATGGCTACACACCTCCCGCATAGAGCGCTGAATGATCGGCAGCAGTTTCTTCTGCGTGTCGTTAAAGACATCGTCAAAAACGGGGACATATTCCTTATCTCCGATCATCTTGGCAAAATGCGGACGAGGAAGTTTTCCTATTGCCAGCAAGGCGGTAAATTGAGCCATCTGCATCGGTGTAGTAAGAAAATCGCCTTGGCCGATGGAGGAGTTAAGCGTCTCGCCTATATACCAGGGCTTTCCATATTTCTGCATCTTCCACTCAGGATCAGGTACTGTTCCAAAATACTCATTCGGAAGATCGACGCCCGTCTTTTTTCCCAAGCCAAAGCTTTTGAACTGTTCGGACATCTCCGCAATCCCCACACGAAGGCTTCCTTTGTAGAAGTAGATATCGCAGCTTTCGCGGATCGCCTGGATCAGATCAGTCTCTTTATGTCCATCATGCTTCCAGCAGCGAAATTTTCTGTCATTTTTGCCCAGGGTCATACTCCCTTCGCAGTCAAACTTTGTCCAAGGGCTCATTTTTGTTGTGCTGACATAGGCAAGACCGAGTCCGGGCTTAATGATCGATCCGGGCGGGTAAAGACCATGTACAAGCTTGTTGGTAAAGGGTTTATCCAGGTCCAGGATCAGCTCAGACCATCGAGAGGTAGAGATGCCCGAAACAAAGGTGTTGAGATCATACTCGGGGTAAGAGCCTGCCGCCACAATCTCGCCGTTTACATCCATAATGACAACGGCGCCGGAGATATCTTTGAAGAGTTTTTCAAGATGAGTTTGCATCCGCAGGTCCAGAGAAAGCACCAGTTTTTGATACTCTTTGGGGGGCGTGAAACTGAGCTGTTCCATCTCTTCGTTATAGGCACTTACCTTTATCTCCCGCTCACCCGCTTCGCCCTGCAAAAATTCATTGTAATACTTCTCAAGACCGCTTTTTCCCGTCGTAGAGGTCAGTTTGGCGACCAGATTGTCTTCAAAATCTCTTTTGTTAGCCTTGGCAACATACCCGATGACATGCGCAGCCAGTTTTCCATTTGGATAGTAGCGTTTAGGAGAGGGAAGAAGCTTGATATTCTCATTTAGATTTATCTTTGAATAAACAGGAATAGCATCCTCGTACGTGATAAAATCAACGACAGTAATATCATGGTGATTGTAGTAGGAGTCTTTTTTTATATAGCTTTTTTTCAGCTCTTCAAGGCTCATGAACGGAAACACAGAGACAACGGTTTCAAGCTCCTTCTGCAATGATCCGTCTGCTGCAGAAAGGTGTGGTGCGATCTGAAGCATAAAGCCAAGCTTGTTAATGGCCAGGGGCTGGTTGTTCCGGTCAAGTATCTCACCGCGTATAGGCGGAATGTACTCAAATTTAATTGTATTTCTGCTTGCCAGAGTCTCGTAATAGTTGTTGGACTGAATGCTGATATAGTAGATTCGCACAAGCAGTGAGATCCAGACCAGGATAAAGATACTGAGCAGAACTTTCATTCTCATAAGGAGAGCACCATAAAAAATTCCAAGATAATATAATAAAAGATATGCCAGTCAAAACTTGGCGGTTCAACCCACAATACCTGGTTTAAGATATATGAAAAGAGCAGAAATCCGATGTAGGCCAAGAGCAAAAAGATTGCCTTCAAGTAGAGCTTGTTGTTGATCACAACATAGAGCCAGGGGATGACAAAGCGGTAGACAAAGGTAAAATAGACTAGCGTACTGAAAAGCAAAAAATCTTTCTCTGCTTCAAAAACAAAAAGTAGAATAACAATCAATGAGAGCTGCCTCGGATCCTCTTTTTTAAGCGCGTTTATAAAACAGAAAAAGAGAACGCCCAGAAGTGGAGGCAGAAACAGGTAGATGCTGCTTAGGCTTTGATAAAGAACAAAGGCAATGACAATGCCTAAGCTCTTTAATATTTTTTGATAAGTGAGACTTCGTTGCATAAAGGAAAGTGTTTGCATTTGATGCAGTCTGCCCAGATCTTGTGTTCAGGAAGAGACTCTTTGGGGATCTCGACAAATCCCAACTTTTCAAAAAAGGCCTGCTTGTAGGTCAGTACCAGGACCTCCTGCAGCTCGAGTTTCTCACCCTCAGCCAGAGCAAGCGAAACGAGCTCTTTGCCCACACCCTTGTCTCGGTAAGCATCGTGTACGATCAGACTTCTTATCTCAGCCAGCTTAACAGTATGAATGTGCAGTGCCGTGAAACCGATGAGCTTTTCATCATCAAAAGCAAGTATATAGGAGCGGATATTGGTAGCGATCTCGTCAGCCGAGCGCAATAAAATCGTGCCGTCATCCACATAAGGCTGGACCAAAGCCTGCATCTGCAACACGTGAGAGAGTTTGGCCTTAGCGTAGCGAATCATCTTTTGCCTCTATGTCAAATAGTATCTCATAAATCACCTGCGTTAACTTGTCTATCCCGCGTTTTTTTGTATTGGAGACCATCAGAGCACCCGGATATTTGTTTCGCAGTACACCCAGCTCTTTTTGATTAAGCTTGTCCATCTTGGTGAAGACATGAAGCAGCACCTGGTCCTCTTCTATTATCTCGGCCAGATAGGCATCGACTTCGGCGTCAATATCAAGGTCGGGATGGCGGGCATCGATAAGATGGACAAAAAGCTTGATCTGCTCACGCTCAGCGATAAACTGGGTCAGGTTTTTCTGCCACTGCGCCTTTATGCTTTTAGAGACTTTGGCATAACCAAACCCCGGCAGATCTACAAAACGTGCGCTATAGCGCTCATCGTTTTCAGTGTCTCTGAACTCGATGTTAAAGAAGTTTATAAGCTGTGTTTTTCCCGGTGTAGCAGAGACTTTTGCCATTCCTTTGTGGTTGACAAGAGAGTTTAAAAGTGAGCTTTTTCCGACATTTGAGCGCGCGAGAAAGGCCACTTCAGGAAGTTCTTCAGGCGGAGCCAGAGCTATAGAAGGTGCTGATGTGACGAACTTTGTGTTGATGATATCAATCATATTTTATTTCTTCTCATTTTTATTTTTTTCGTCTATGTTAAAGATCATGATCACCGGGCTCTTCTCTTTTCCGATCGCCTTTGCATTTCCGTCTTTTGCATTCAAAATGACCTCCTCACCGAAGACTTTACGGTCGGTTTTGAGTTGGTAAAGATGCACGTTGGTATAAAACTGGTACTCCTGCTTGAGCGGAAGGTAGAGCACTTTTTGGGCATCGCCCTTATAGGTCGCATTCTGCTCGCTAAGATCAATATAAAAAGAGACACTTCCCTGTGCTTCATATTGATAGGGATTTCGGTCTTTGTCCGTTAGTACCGTCACCTTGGAGGCATTGAGTTCGTCATTTCCTTTTTTTATCTTGACGTTGCCGATAAAGGTCGTAATCCCTTTCTTCTCATTTCCCTCAAAAGCATCGGCCGTGATCACAACCTGCTCAGCCGACAAGGAGAGCGCGCACAGTATTATAAAACTTACTATTTTTCTCATTTTTTATCCTTCATATAGTAGCTGGCATTAATCTGTTTTGCATCAATTTCACCGCTTTTTGCATTGTAATGCAGCTCGTTGCCATAGATTACATTTTTATTTTGTGTCAAAACAAAGCTTTTTGGCACATACAAAAGCTCTTTTTTTGTATCATATACAGCATGGTCGCTTTCAAAAGAGAGGCCGTCATCACGAAAATAGCGCACATTCTCATCCAGATAGGCAATATCCTTTTCAAACTTCCCCTTGTCGGCATAAAGGTGCTCGCCCATTCTGTTTTTGTTCTCGACATAGTGGGCATTTTCAACCTCATAGTAGAGATCATACTGACGCCCGACCGTGCCGCTGACAACACTTTTTACGCCCTCTGTGTTTATCTCGTAGAGTGTAAAATCCTCGATCTCCATTTGGGGGATCTTTTCGCTGTCAGCCTTTTGATACTGCTGAGGCTTAAGCATGATCAGGAGCGAAGCACTAAAGAGAAAGAGAAGTACAAAGAAGTGCGTTATTTTCATTTCCAGATCTTTAGAAATTCCTCTTCTAAGCCATCACGTATAACAATGTCTTCAATCATCTCTCGTACCGCACCGTTTCCGCCTCTGTTGTGTAGCACACTGTCGCAAACCTCTTTGACATAGCGTGAGCCGTCTGCGGGCATATAGCTCTTTCCCACGGCTTCAAGCATGCGATAATCATTCAGATCATCTCCGATGGCTGCGATCTGCTCAAACTCGAGACCAAGCTTCATTCGCAGAGCTTCCAGGGTTGCAAACTTGTTTTTTACCCCTTGAAAAAGGTAGCTGATGCCAAGTTCTTTGGCACGACGCTCGACGATCTTGCTTTTTCTGCCGGTAATGATGGCCGCTTTTTTGCCCAGACGTACCCAGGAGCTGATGGCCAGGCCGTCTTTGACATCAAAGGATTTGATCTCGTCACCCTTTTGCGTGTAGGTGATCTTCCCGTTTGTCAGGCAACCGTCTACGTCAAAGACCAGAAGTTCGATCACAGAACACCTTTGGTGCTGGGAACGGATACACGTTCGTTTACAGTCGTCGCGCGTCGCAGTGCGACTGCGAGAGATTTGAATGCCGCTTCGATGATGTGATGCTTGTTTTTGCCGCGTTTCAAAATGATATGCGCCGTCATGCCGCAGTTAAAGACGATCGCACGAAAGAACTCTTCTGCAAGCTCGACATCAAACTGTCCCACCTTGCCTTCTATGTCGATCTGGTAGATTAAAAAGGGCCGATTGCTCAGGTCAAGATCGCACTCCACGCAGGCCTCATCCATGACAATAGCAGCTGAACCGAAACGCTCTACTTTTGAGACGGGATAGATGGCACTTTTCAGCGCCTGGCCGATGGCAATACCGACATCTTCTACGCTGTGGTGATCGTCAATGTGCGTATCCCCTGCACAGCCGACATTCAAGTCGATCAGGGCATGCTTGGCAAAACTTTCGAGCATATGGTCAAAAAAGCCCACTCCCGTTGAGATGCTACTTTTGCCTTCGCCATAGAGCTTGAGTTCAACCTTGATCTGCGTCTCTTTTGTTTTTCGTTCGATTTTTATCATAATGATTCCCTTACTATAAAAGCATTTTCAAAGTGGTTTGCCTTGTAGTCACGGGCCTCTTCTTCGCCCTGAAAACCGGTCAACAGCACCTTAAAAAGTCGCTGATTCTCACCTTCGACATCTTTGATGATCGTCTTGTAGCGACCAGATGCGTTATTATAGCGTTCTTGGTAAGAAATTGCACCCTCGATTTTGCTGAAAGAGCCGATTTGAAGGGCATATTCTCCCATGACCTGCTCTTTGACATTTTTTTGTATGGAGGTCTTAGTGATGCTTGTCTGCCCTTTTTTATTAAAGCCGAGAATCTCAAGTTTTACCGGTGCTGTTCCTGCGGCGAGCATATCAAGCTCGGAAGCAGCTTTCTTAGAGAGGTCGATGATGCGCGTGCCGACAAAGGGGCCTCTGTCATTGATGCGCACAACAATACTCTTGCCATTGTTCTTGTTAGTCACACGCACCACGGTATTCATCGGAAGCGTCTTGTGCGCGGCCGTCATCTGCCACATATTATAGTCTTCGCCGTTTGAGGTCTTTTTGCCGTGAAAATTGGGTCCGTACCAGCTGGCAATCCCATCAAAATTCTCACCCACATGCACGACGGTAGGGTAGTAGCGCTTTCCCATTACCGTATAGGGACGCATGGTAGGGTGATGCAGCTTGCCGGGTGTGGAGGAGTTGGCAACAGGAGCGCGATAGGAAGAACTGGTGCGGTCTATCGGTCTGCGGCTGCAGGCACTTAGCAAAACTAAAAGAAGAACAAAGCTGAAAAGAACTCTAATAGACACTAATCTTCTCCCCTATTTTAATCATGTCTGTGCGCAGACTGTTTCTCTTTTTAAGATCAGATATAGAGACCTTGAAGTGTTTCGAGATCGAGTCAAGCGTGTCGCCATTTTTGACGACATAATGGGTATCGCTGCCGGACGAGAGCTTGTTGATCGGTATGATAAGTTTTTGCTTAAGCGAGAGCCTTTCAGAGCTAAGCTTGTTGAAATCTTTGATTCGCTGATAGGGGATCTTGTATTTCTTGCCCAGATACGAAAGGTTGTCTCCCGCGCTCACTGTATGAACAACATACATTGTCTGCAGATTTCCGGGCGTGTACTGAGTCTTGAATTCTGAAAGCTTGATGTAGGGGATATAGACATGATAGCTCTTCCCGTAGGGGGGAACAAAATCATATTTCAGATGCAGATTCAGCTTCTTCAAATCGGCAATTGGCATGGAGATCAACTTGGCAATATACGCCAGACTCTCACCGGCGGGGACTTCCACTGTGGCTAGCGAATAGGCATTGCCGCGGTTGAGAAGGTAATCACATTCATTGTCGATCATATAGGTCTCATCATAGCCCAAAAGAGCCAGGGCTATGATCTTGCGTATGTATCGGCGGCTTTCGGCGGGAATGTATTTTTTTTGCGGATCGAGCAATACATCGAGATCATCGCTTTGCGCCTGGTCGATCGCCTTTTGCAGCCTTCCCTCACCGCAGTTATAGGCTATAGCAGCCAGATACCATTTACCAAATCTGCCATGCAGGTAAGAGAGGTATTTGACGGCAGCCTCAGTGGACTTGACCAGATCTCGGCGTTCGTCTACATACTCGTCTACTTTAAGACCGTACATGCGGCCTGTATTGGGCATAAACTGCCACATTCCCGACGCCTTCTTTTTCGAGTAGGCCCGTGTTGAAAAATTCGACTCCGCCATCGCAAGATAAAGGATCTCGCTTGGCACATTCGAGTCTGCTATCAGTTTTTTGACCAAGGGAATAAAGATATAGGCATCGCTCATTGTTTTGAAAAAATACTGGTTCTTATAGTGGGCCTGTTTCTGTGCTTTTATCTGATTGAGCACGGGATCATTTAAAAACGAGGGGCTGATATCGAAGCTTCTTAGAAGTCCTACCTCTTTTGAATGGTTGGTTTCAAAATTTAAAACAGCAGACAGCGTTGTTGAAAGCAGAAGAGAAAAGAGCAATAGGTATAATTTCAAAGGAACCTCGGGATATCAGATAAACAAAACTCAGTCCTGCACCTGGAAATATAATTTAAAGGGCACCTCTAAAAATCCCAGTTGCCTTCAGCGATAAAGAGATGTTCACAATCAAGGCGACCCTTTGAAGCCCTAGCCATAGCTAAGGCAAG
>JACUTT010000071.1 GCA_014859655.1 Campylobacterales bacterium | reverse complement strand
AGCTCACTGAGCACAGAGAGGTCGTAGTGGATAGGGTGTTTCATATCTGCTCCTCTTGTTTACGGCGCCCGCGGATGATGCTGCGATAAAGCGATACGTACTCTTCCGCCGCCACCTTCCAGTCAAAACGCTGCCGCATCGCATTGTCGCGCAACTGCTCAAAGTCATCTTTCTCTTCGTACCAGGTATGCACCGCCCATTTTACCGTTGCCGTAAGCGCCTGAGATGTGGCGTCGTAAAACTTGAATCCCGTGCCGCTTTTGTCTTTTGCGTTGTAGTTCTCTATCGTATCGTCCAGTCCGCCCGTTGCCCTCACTATGGGAAGGGTGCCGTAGCGCAGGCTGTAGATCTGGTTCAAGCCGCAGGGCTCGAAAAGCGAGGGCATCAAGAAGAGGCCGCTTCCCGCTTCTATCTGGTGCGAAAGAGCGTTCTCATAGCCGATATAGACACCGAATTTTTCGGGATATTTCGAGGCGACATCGCTGAAAAAATGCTCCGCCCACTTCTCTCCCGCGCCCAGCAAAACGATCTGAACATCGAGCTCCATGATCTTCCAGATCGCCTCTGCCAGCAGGCCTATTCCTTTCTGCTCGGCAAGACGGCTCACCAGCCCTATCACGGGGACATCGCTGCGCTGCGGAAGAGTGAATCTCTGTTGCAGTGCTTTTTTGCAGACAGCCTTGCCCGAAAGATCGTCGATATCGAATTGCTGCGCGATCAGACTGTCCACCGCCGGGCTCCACTCCTCGTAGTCGACCCCGTTGAGGATGCCGTGAAGCTTGTAGGCCTTTTGCTCTATCAGCTCCTCAAACCCCCAGCCGAACTCTCTGGTGCGGATCTCCTGCGCGTACTTCTTGCTCACCGCATTGATGGCGTCGGCGTGGACGATACCGCCTTTGAGCAGGTTTACGCCGTCGTACTCTTCAAGCTCGTTTACATTAAAATGCTCCCAGCCGATGCCCAGCGCGTCCATAGCACTCTTGGGGAAGCGGCCCTGATGTTCGAGGTTGTGGATGCTCAGCAAAGAACCCGTATACGCAAAGTCGGGATCGAAGGCGTAGGTCGTGTTGAGCAGCACCGGCAAGGCGGCCGTATGCCAGTCGTTAGCATGGATAACATCGGGTCTGAAACGCAGCTTTTTGGCCAGCTGCATCGCCGCCTTAGAGAAAAAGATAAAGCGGCGGTCATTGTCCTCATACCCTTTTCCCTCCTCATCATAAAGCCCCGGCCGGCCGAAAAATCCCTCATGCTCGATAAAATAAACAGGCACATCGCTCTGAGGCAGAACGCTCTGCAAAACAGAACCCCACTCTTCGCCCAGGCTTCCCATCGGCACGCCCAGAGAGCCTTCGAGAGGCTTCAGAGCATATTTTTGCTTGTCGACGACATAATAGCGCGGCATCACCACGCGGACATCATGTCCCAGAGCGCGCAGGGCCTTGGGAAGCGCGCCCGCAACATCCGCCAGACCGCCGCTTTTTGCGAAGGGGACAACTTCTGATGCCACGATCAAGATATTGAGCTTATCCATAGTTTCTCTTTTCAAGTAGTTTGGCGCCTTGCATCGGGGCATTTTCGAGCACACTGATCTCAATGCGCAGGAGTTCAAGCGAAGGCTTCAGAGCAAAGGCTTCAAGTCGACGTTTAAGAAGCTCGCAGAGGTAGGGGTTGGCGTTCACGATCCCCCCGCCAAGAACCAGAAGGAGCGGGTTTGCCATGTTTACCACTGTTCCTGCAGCATGCAAAATCGCCGCTTCGAACTGCTCTGCTATAACATTCTCTTCCTGCGCCTCGGAAGCCTTCAGCGCCGCCAGATCCGAAGCTGTGTCACGGCAAAAATAGCGCAGCCACTTGCCGATCCCCGAACCCGAAGCAAAAAGCTCGATGCAATTCTCTCTTCCGCAGCCACAAGCAAAGGGCGCGTTGCGGTAGGGGACATGCCCGATCTCAAAGGCAAGGTTTCTGCCGCCGCGCACTAGCCTTCCTCCGTCGATAAAAGCAGCACCCAGGCCGGTTCCCACATAGAGTGCGGCAATGCTCTGTGCGCCGTAGTGCTCCGCTTCGGCCATAACGGCGCAGTTAAGATCGTTGTCGATCTCAAGGTGCACCCCGTACTCCGCCTCGACTCTGTACTTGATCCTCGCCTCGTCTACCGTGATGTTTGGCGCAGAGAGGATCTCGCCTTCAAACACCTGCCCTGCGTAAGCAATTCCCACAAAACCTATCTCGCGATTCTCTTTTATGGTTTCGCAGATATAGGCAAAAAGCCCTTTTTCGGCGGAACTCAGGGTCTGAAAAACAGAGCCATTTTGGCTTTGCAGCTCGCTGCGAAGGTAGGTGCCTCCGATATCGATGTAGAGCTTTTTCATTTCAAGAGTTGTGCATAGAGTTCAAGATAGGCCTTGGCGCTCTCCTGCCAGGAGAAGTCGCGACGCATATTGTGTTTGATGATTCTGTTATAGTGGCGTTTGTTCTTATAGAGTGCAAGCGCCTCCTTAAATGCCTTGAGAAATAAATCCTCTCTTGGCTTGGCAAAGACCAGCCCGTATCCTCTGTTTGTCAGCGGTTCAAAGTCGGTATACGAAAACACCGTATCCGCCAGACCGCCGACGCGGTGCACCAGAGGCATCGTCCCATAGGCCATAGCGATCATCTGGTTCAAGCCGCAGGGCTCGAATAAGGAGGGCATCAACAAGAAATCCGCCGCCGCATACATCCGGTGCGAATGTGCCTCGTTGTAGCCGAACTCCAGATAGATATTAGGATATCTGTGCATGATCTCTTTGAGCGGGGCATGATACTTCTCTTCGCCCTCTCCCAAAAACGCGATATTGCACTCCATCGAGGCCATCTTCGGCAGGCTCTGCAGGAGAAGATCCAGTCCTTTCTGGGAGGTAAAGCGTCCGACAAAGACAAAGAGCGGCTTCTTTGCCCCCTTGAGACCGACCTCTTTGAGATAGGCTTTTTTGTTGAGCGCTTTTCCGTCGAGATCGCTATAGGGCGTAACAAGGGCGCTGTCATGTTCAGGGGAAAAATGCTCTGCATTGATCCCGTTGATGATGCCCGAAAGTTTGTTGCGGTGATGCCTTAAAAAACCCTCCAGTCCGCATCCGAATTCCGGGGTCAGGATCTCTTTGGCGTAGGTCGGGCTTACCGTCGTGACCCTGTGTGCATAAGCGATGCCTGCCTTCATGAAGCTCACCATCGAGTAAAACTCTATCCCCTCCATCGTAAAACACTCCTCGCCAAGACCAAGCTCAGCAAGAGAACTTTTTTCAAAGGTGCCCTGATAGGCAAGGTTGTGAATGGTGTAGAGTATTTTTGTGTTGATCGTTTCCTCGTCTTTGAGAAGAAGGGGTACAAGCGCGCTCTGCCAGTCGTTCAGGTGCGCTATGGCGTAGTCGCGTCTTTTTAGCAGGGAGACGATGACATAGTTGAAGATGCCGAAGCGGACCGCATTGTCTTCGTAGCCCTTTTCGGGCGTGCCGTAAAGATACTCTTTCTCGCTCAGCAGCGGCGAATAGATGAAAATATGCCTCAAGCCCTCATGCTCGCATCCAAAAAGCTCGACAGGGTATTTCTCTGCGCCCATCTCTATCTCAAAGGCCTCCCCGAGTGCTGAAATCGCGTATTTCTCACGGTCGATGCAGCGGTAGAGCGGCATCACGACACTCACCTCATACGCGCTGGCCAGTGCGCGAGGCAGGCTGTGCGCCACATCGGCAAGTCCGCCGCTTTTGGCAAAGGGGTAGACCTCGCTTGCGGCAAAAAGCAAAGAGGGTTTATACATCCCTGCTCTCTCTTAGCAGTTTTGCGGCCAGCTCCGGCAAGACGGGATTGATGAGCAGACCCGTACTCGCTTCAAACCCGCCATGGCGATAGAGACGCGGCATGATGCGTACGCTAAAACGCAGGGTTTCGTTAACACTGGAAAGCAGATCTGCTCCAAGTGTCTCTTTTTGCAAGGGCGGTGTCGAGAGCCAAAGGTTGAAATCGAAACAGCCCAGCTGCAACTTCAGCTTTTTAAGCGTCTCCAGCAGCAAGGGGGCAAACTCGGCAATGGCGCTGTCGCTGAGCGTATCGATCTGTCCCATGGCTTTTTTCGAGCTTATCATCACCTCAAAGGGATACTCGCTTGCGTAGGGGCAGAAAGCGGTAAAACTGTCACTCTTGGCAATGATCCGCTGACCATCCTCCTCCTCATTCAAAAGCATCGACTCCAGCATCGCCTGCCCGCTGTTCTTGTAATGCTCATAGTTGCGCTGATATCTCTCCTTCTCGATTTTTGGAATGAGGGGCAGCCCGATAATCTGCGTGTGCGAATGCGCCTGGGTAGAACCGGCCAGAAAGCCCTCGTTTTTAAAAAGTGAGATATAGGCGATGCGGTCATCACGGCGCAGGTCAGCAACGCGGGAACGAAGGGTCATCAGCCACATCGCGACCGCCTCTTCGCTCCACTGTGTCATCGAGGTATGATGCTCGGGCGTATCGATCAGCACCTCGTGTGCGCCAAAGCCATCAAGATACTCAAAGAGGCCGTAGTGGTGGGCATGGGGCGTCTCTATCTGCACGGCCTTGTAGAGGTTGGGTACAACGCGCGTCTTCCAGCCCGTTTCATTTGGAAAACTTCCCTCTTTGCGCAGGGCAAAGATTTCCGGCGGCGTCATCGACTCGCGTCCTTCGCAGAAGGGGCAGTTTTCTGTGTTGCTCTCTTCATTCGCTACAGCTGAGCAATCGGGGCGGTGCAGGCGCTCCGCCGAGATAAGCACATGGGTGTCATACATCTTGTCATAGCGTATCTCAGACATCTTCAACCTCCAAGGAGCCCTTCACAAAGAGATGCTGCTCAAAGGGAAGCACCATTGCAAAGCTCACGCCCTGTATACTCAGATCAAAGCCTTTTTCGCTTTGAGAGAGGGTTTTGAGGGAAAAATAGTAGACCTCACAGGGTCTATCCAGTTCTATGATGATCTTCTTTTTCAAATGCATGTCGTAAATTTCCAATCTCTCTGTCTGATCGCATCTGCCGTTCTCTGCCAAAAGCTCGCCGTTAATTGCGACCATATTATAGTCTGCAAAATGGAAATTGTGTTCAAGCACATAATTCAAAGTGCCTTCGGCCTCTGTTGAGAGCTTGATCTCAAAATCAAATCCGCGCTCATTAAGGAAGTAGTTTTTTTCAAGACTGGCCTCTACCTTCTGGGGGAAATGCAGACCCCCCTTTTCGGGAGAAGCGGATATTTGTCTGATCGTATTTCACCTCAAAAGGCTGATTGGCAAAATCCCCGAATTCGCGAAAATTGCAGTGGCGGAAGTTGTCTGCGTTGAAATGTTCGTCGCTGATATGGTCGATAAAGGAGTTTTTGAGATACCAGTCATAGATGATCGCATCGCGAAGGGTATCGTCGATCTCTAACACCGCATTGTGGATCGTGTCTATGCCGTCCTCTGCCGGAGGTGTCTGAGATGAGGGCTTGTTTTCAAGGACACGCTGATGGTAGGCCTCTTTGCGCCGTGTCAGCGTATTTTGCCAGTTGAAACACGCTTCGCGGCTGTCAAACTCCACCAGCTGTCCCCCATGTGCTGCGTCGAAACGGAAGATAGTGTGCGCATTGACCGCCTTGACCTTCTCATGTCCGTCGAGTTCATTGTGATCGCTCAAAAGCACAAGCTCATCGCTATAGCGGAGGTTTTCACAGGTGATAAGGTAGCGGTAGGCATTGTCTCTGAGGTTGGGCAGATACAAGCCACCGAAAACACCATGCCAGAGCGCATCGTTTGTCTGCAGTTTGTAGAGGCTTGTGTTGAAATCGGGACTTTCGTGTCTTATCTCTGCCTGGGAGAGTTCAAGCATGCGTTTGTGGATGCGGTTGCTCTCCTCGTATTTGACAAGGAAGTTTTTCCAGATCCCCCCTTTTAAGAACTTCACCCCCTCTGCTTCGTAACGCTGCTGTCCCATCTCCTGCTTAAAGCGCTCCATTGCCGTCGCATCGTCCGCACGCAGGCTCCACTCTCCCATCTCATAATAGGAGACATTCGGCAGATAGGTGATGCCTCGCGTGCACTGCTCTTTATAATAGTCTGCGTAGTGCATCGTCTCGATAGAGGGATCATCAAGGACGGCCCGGACAAACTTCTCCAGCCACCCCTTTGCATAGACCCACTCATGCGTCCCCGGCCACATCCCGAACTTCTCCGCGTCGTCAAAGATGATGGCTGCCGAATCTTTGCGCCGGTTAAAGGATTTGATCGCCTTGATCGCAGTCTCGACACTTAAAAAAGGGATCGCGTAGCGCAGCTTCTTGCTGATAGGAAAGAGGGCAAGCTTTTTGCCTCCCTCTTCGGTCATATAGTAGCCGTCCAAAACAGACGGCTCAAATCCGGCGCACTGAAAATGGTAGTCATCCATCACGGTGTACTCTATGCCTGCGCGTTTAAGGTCAGGGATCAAAGAGGACTCCCAGACCCGTTCGCTCAGCCACAATCCCTTGGGTCTTTGTTTAAAGCTCTTCTCAATGGAGCTGCTGAGCATATTGATCTGTTCCACCCGGTCGTCCGAGGGGATAACACTGAGTATCGGCTCATAATAGCCCGCGCTAAAAAACTCTATGCTTCCCAGTTTGGCCAGCGCCATTATCTGCGCATGAAGCTTGGGGTGGTTAGCCTCAATCTGTTCCATCAGCCAGCCGCTGCAGTGTAGAGCAAAACGAAACTGCGGATAGCGGCTCATCACCTCGAAAAAGGGAGCGTAGCACACCTCAACCGCATGCTCGATCACCCACTGAAAATTGTCTACAGGCTGATGCATATGTATTCCGAACAAGAGTGTCGTCTTGGCCATCTTCTTTCCTTTTATACAAACCAATTTTTTGCGTAGGTTTCGTCCAGATCGACAAAAAGCGAA
>JACUTT010000021.1 GCA_014859655.1 Campylobacterales bacterium | reverse complement strand
CCTATACTGAAAAAGTTATCTTAGCATGTTGTTTGAAAATGGGGTCCACTATACTCTTCGGTAGTGAAGATTTTTACGAGTTCGGTAAAAGCAAACTATGCTTCTCCGTGGACAATGAGCGATCAGCATTCTTCGACAGGTTCGGGCGTGCTGATCGAAGGCGGGCTTATCTTGACAGCGGCACACGTCGTATCGGATCAATCATTCCCTGCGGTGATCGTTGCCGGAATGTTTAATTATGCCCAGAAGTCTTATCTTGAGTTTGAGAGCAGCATACAAAAACGTGTCACTGTTCCAGCGCAGTTCGAGTAGCGTTAAGGGTTTGTTTAGTGGTGAAGAAGGCCAATAAAGCCTGTTTTGTGGAAGCTTGCGAGAGTATGGCACAGCTATAAGCCGGGTTCTGTATTTAAACGGCAATTCATCTAATGCTTATATTGCTATAAGCCTTTAGCGAAGCATTACATTGTGAGACTGTAACCAATTGCTTCTTGCTGCGGGTTGGGTTTTCAAGCTCCTGCTATTGCTAGCAAGACTGGTGGGCTCTTACCCCGCCTTTTCACCCTTACCTGCCCTTTCTTTAGAAAATTTCTAAAGAAACGCAGGCGGTACGTTTTCTGTTGCACTTTCCCTCGTGTTACCACGGCCATCCGTTAGATGGAACCCTGTCTCACTGCAGCCCGGACTTTCCTCTTGCGAATGCAAGCTGCCGTTGCTATACCATGGCGCGATTATAGGCTAATATTTATAAAGAGCAGATAATTCAGACTGGATTATTCATCCGAACTGTACGCGTAAGTCCAGCCTGTCTTTGACTCGCTCTTGCACTCCTTGAAACCTTCCGCGTTACCCTCAAAATCAAAGACATACAGGTGTGTGTATTCGAGTTCGGATTCGTTCTCTTTTCCGTCTAGAAAGAGCAGAGGCATAGCCGTATCTCTGTCGTTTAGAGCAAAGGCAACCGGAAGCAGGCCATTGATCATATCTCTTACCTTGGTAATCTTATAGTCCTTACAAAACTTGTCAAATACCGGGGAAACAATCTCATCAGGAAGCAACTCGTGCGTATTGAGATAGAGGGTGAAATGAACAGGAGTTGATGCATCATTGTCCATTGTCGGTGCAGCCATAAGAATAAACTCCACGCCTTTTAAATTATCGTTGATCTCATCAACACTCAGCCATTTTTGGGTTTTTAATATATCTTTTTCTTTCATAATAGTTCTCTTTGATTTATTTTTCTAAAGAAACATCCGTACGGAGCGATTCTCTTGTTTTAGGATTATACTAGAAGATAGGTGAGAAGTCTAATGTTAGAGAGGGTTTATATAGAGTCAAAATCGAACAAAGAACCCGAAGGTTCTTTATGCGTTAGCCATCGCTTCTTTAGCGTATTTTTCGCCAAGGTCATATGCTTTTATGTTCGCAGCATGAACTTTTGCAGGTACTTTAGAAAGCATTGTAGCGACAAGTGTCTCTTTGTCAATAGCATTCATCATAGTGTTTGCGATAGCAAGGGCAACAACGGATTGAGTAATTACATTGCCTACCTCTTCTTTAGCGATAGTAATAATTGGAATCTCATAAATCTTCCACGTCTTTCTGTCTTCATCCGACGGGTGAACAAGGTTAGGATCAACAACGATTGTTCCGCCAGGCTGCACTCCGTCTTTGAATGAATTATAAGAAACATTTGCAACCGACAGCATAAAGCCGATCTCACCGTCATTTGCATAAGGGTAATAGATCTCTTCGTCGTCAAGCTGGATATCAACAACCGTTGGCCCACCACGAACTTGTGAAGTATAGGTTGCAGTTTTTAGACCGTGACCCCCAGTTTTAATCTTTGCCGCAGCAAAGATCTCACCGGCTAGAAGAACTCCCTGTCCACCAACTCCTGTAAATCTCATTAATGTTTTGTTACTCATAGGCTATCCTTATATTTTTTTCACGAAATCATCTTGAGTGACAACTTTACGTCTACCTTGATGTACATCAATAATATCTTGGTACATATCGCAGTATTCTCTAGCTGTTGTATCTTCTTTTAAAATACCCGTAGGCAGGATGTTGATCTGCTCTTCCGGAGAAAGTGCATCATACTTCTTCTTAGGCATAGTGATACTGTCGATCCAGTTAAGGTTGTCCATCGCCGAGATCATCTTGTTCTTACGACCAAGGTTGATGTGACAGTTAGACAGGATATCAAGATAAGAAAAACCTCTGTGCTCCATAGCCTTGACAAAGATCTTCTCAAGTTTCTTAGGATCAAGCATCGTCTCACGTGCAACAAAAGAAGCACCAGCTGCAATACCAAGCGCACAGGCATCAAAAGTCGGATCGATATTACCCGCTTTTTGAGTAACACTCCACATACCCTGAGGCGTTGTTGGAGATGTCTGTGAATTCGTAAGACCGTAGATGAAGTTATTGATAATAATCAATGTCATATCAATATTTCTACGCGCACCGTGAATGGTATGGTTACCGCCGATAGCAAGTGCATCGCCATCACCGGCAACACAGACAACAATTTTATCCGGATGCATGAGTTTAATACCTGTTGCAAAGGCAACGGTACGACCGTGAGTCGTATGAACGGTGTTGAAGTCAACATAAGACGAGAAACGTCCTGAACAGCCGATACCAGAGACTACACAGATGTCGTCCTGGTTAATACCAAGCTTGTCAACCGCACGAACGAATGCTTTAAGAATAACACCGTCACCACAACCCCAACACCATAGTGTTGGCATTTTTTCCAGTCTTAAATATTTATCATAATTAAATGCCATGTTAGAATACCTCTTTAACTTTATTTACGATCTCATGTGGAGATATTGGACGACCATTGACTTTGTACAGACCTTCAATGTCAAGTCTACTAGACACACGCTCTACCTCTTCAGTGTATTGTCTGATGTTCAGCTCAACACAAAGAACATTTTTGATCATATCAGTATATTTTTTGATAGATGCAGCAGGAGCCGGCCATAATGTAATCGGACGGAAAAGACCCGCTTTGATACCTGCCGCACGCAAGTGACGGATAGATTCTTTTGCAGAAAGAGCAACTGAGCCATACGCAATGATAAGAACTTCGCCTTCTTCACCTGTCATGTCATCAAGCATAAACTCTTCGTTTGACTCAAGTTCATCTGTGTGCATCATAACCTTGTCTTCAAGACGCTGAATCAGCTTACGGCAAGTTTCAATCTCTTCTGTCGGGAAACCATTTTTGTCATGGTGAAGACCCGTGAAGTGATAGCGGTAACCTGTAAACATCTTGTTAAGTACGGCAGGTTGATCCGCTTCACACTCATAAGGATGATAATCTTCAGGCGCACCGTCAAAGGATTTACGTGGAACAATTCCGGCTTCTGCCGCTTCGGCTGTAGGGATCATTGCTTTACCGTGCATGTGACCTATAGTCTCATCGAGGAGAACAAATACAGGCTGCATAAAACGGTCAGCCAGATTGAAGGCACGTAGAGTTTCAGTATAGCACTCAGAAAGCGTACCCGCGCAGAGCGTGATTGAACGGTAATCACCATGAGACGGATTTTTGGCTTGTCTAACGTCACCTTGAGATACACGCGTCGGAAGACCTGTCGAAGGACCACCGCGCATTACGTTTACAACGACCAATGGAACTTCACACATCTGTGCAAGACCAAGGTTTTCTGCTTTTAGCGAGATACCAGGGCCCGACGTTGCAGTCATTGCTCTTTCACCCGCCATACCGGCACCGATAGCAGCAGCTACTGCAGCAATTTCGTCTTCCATTTGGATACAAACACCGCCACGCGCAGGCAGCAGGTCAGACAACTCCTGAATTACTTCAGATGAAGGTGTAATTGGATAGCCTCCAAAAAATCGGCATCCGGCATCAGCAGCAGCTAATGCCGACAAATCATTTCCACTTGAAATTACTTCTCTCAGTTCAGACATTATTTAACTCCTTGCAGGTCTAAAGACATATAGTTATTTGCAACAATTTTCTCTTGACGCGCTTTCGCCTCATCAGTAAGCTTTGCAAATTTGAATTGGCTTTTTTCAGCTACATAAATAGCAAAGTCAGGGCAGTTTAGCTCACAGTCATTACAACCGATACATGCCTCAGGATTGTTAACAGAGATCATTGCTCCCAAGGTTGACGTTGAGTCGTATCTCATCCCTAAAACACCTGCTGGACATACTGCGACACAGATGTCACAGGCCTTGCAGTTATCTCTATTTACCCAAACAGGTACATTACCCGGATATTCAATCATAGCGCTTGCGGCCATACATTCTCCTTCTACAAAGTTAATTATTTTTTTTCGCGGCTTAACTCAAATTTGCCCGTGGCACATGAGATAAAACTTTTGGCTTTCAAACCGACATTCTCGAGAACACTGTGCTCTTCATCAGTCACAGGGTACCCAAGCTTTGTTAACATCTTTCTAAATTGTGCTTCATGCACCGCGTTTTTTATAACAGATGTTACCTTACGAGGCTCGCACGAGAGATCGACGCTGACCTCCTCAAAACCTGCTTCTGTAAGTTGTTTGATGATCGTATTTGCACACGCACCGCACTTTACATTGGCGACTTCAAAGGAGTGTAACATTACTTTGCCATCGCCTTAGTCACTGCTTTTCCGATCTCTGCCGGAGAAACGACAACCGTTACACCGGCCGCTTCAAGCGCAGCCATCTTCTCTGCTGCCGTACCGGCAGAACCAGAGATGATAGCACCGGCATGGCCCATACGTTTACCCTTAGGCGCAGTTTGACCAGCAATAAAAGCAACTACCGGCTTAGTGATATGCTCTTTGATATACGCCGCCGCCTGAATCTCAAGGTCACCGCCGATCTCGCCAATCATAACGATACAGTGAGTCTCCGGGTCAGCTTCAAACATCGGAAGCAATTGCTTGTAGGAAAGACCGATAATCGGATCTCCGCCGATTCCAACCGCCGTTGAGATTCCAAAACCTTCTTTGACAACCTGGTTCGCCCCCTCATAGGTCAATGTGCCTGATTTTGAGATCAGACCGACATTTCCTTTTTTGAAGATCATCCCCGGCATAATGCCGATCTTGCACTCTTCTGCCGTGATGATGCCCGGGCAGTTTGGTCCGATGGTCTTCATGTTGTGTTTCGTCGCGTAGGCCTTTGCCGCCTGCATATCACGCACCGGCGCACCCTCGGTGATGATGACCGCAAGGTCGATTCCCGCGTCAGCCGCTTCCATTACCGCATCGGCAACAAATGCCGGCGGAACGAAGATCATAGAAACGGTTGCGCCCGTAGTCTCGACGGCTTCTTTTACTGTGTTGAAAACAGGCTGGCCAAGGTGTTCTTGACCGCCCTTGTTGGGAGTTACCCCGCCGACAATCTTTGTTCCATATGCCATACACTGCTCAGCATGAAAAGAACCCTCTTTTCCTGTAAAGCCCTGAACGATAACCTTGGTATCTTTGTTTACTAAAATTGACATCTACTATTCTCCCTTTGCTGCTGCTACGGCTTTT
Source organism: Campylobacterales bacterium (assembly GCA_014859655.1). GTDB lineage: Bacteria > Campylobacterota > Campylobacteria > Campylobacterales > Sulfurimonadaceae. The sequence goes on along the minus strand of JACUTT010000021.1, from coordinate 29,728 downwards.
GCCGCACCATCACCTAGATCTGTCGCTACGATAATGTTGGAAATATTTGCATTTTTAAGAATCTCTGCCGCTTCAGAAGCATTGGTGCCGTCCAGACGGACAATGACCGGAACATTGACATCCGTCAGCTTTGTCGCTTCAAGAATACCGTTGGCAATACGGTCACATCGGACGATACCCCCGAAGATATTGACGAATATCGCTTTTACCTTAGGGTTTTTAAGAATGATCTCAAAACCCTTGGCGACCGTCTGTGCATTGGCAGAGCCGCCTACGTCCAGGAAGTTTGCCGGTGTTCCGCCCATATAGTTGATCGTGTCCATCGTTCCCATCGCAAGACCCGCGCCGTTAACCATACAGCCGATCTCACCGTCAAGAGAGATGTACGAAAGACCGTACTGAGCCGCTTCGCGCTCATCTGCGTCTTCTTCGGAGATATCACGCATATCTTCGATCTCAGGATGGCGTCCGAGCGCAGAGTCGTCAAAGCCCATCTTGCCATCAAGTGCCATAAAGTCGCCCGAAGCTGTTTTGATCAATGGATTGATCTCGATCATCTCCGCATCGTTTTCCATATAGACCTTGTAAAGCGCTGCGGCAAATTTAATAAACTTGCCCTGTTCTTCTTTTGGAAGACCCAAACCAAATGCAAGCTCGCGGCCGTGGAAGCCCTGGAATCCGATAGCCGGATCTACGGCTACCTTAATGATCTTTTCCGGTGTGTTCTCAGCGACTGTCTCTATGTCCATACCGCCCTCGGTAGAGGCCATAATAACCGGCATCTCTTTTGCACGGTCAAGAACAACACCGAGATAAAGCTCGGCTTTGATATCCGCACCCTCTTCGATATAGACCTTTTGAACAAGTTTTCCCTCAGGACCGGTCTGGTGTGTCACCAGGGTCATCCCCAAGATCTCAGATGCCAGTGTTCTGACTTCATCAATAGAGCGCGCAAGCTTGACGCCACCGCCTAGACCGCGTCCGCCGGCATGGATCTGAGCTTTAACTACCCAAATATCACCGCCTAGCTCTGATGCATTGATGGCAGCTTGAGCAGGCGTACTTGCGATAATACCTCTGGGTGTCGGAACACCGTATTTTTTGAAAATCTGTTTTGCCTGGTATTCGTGAATATTCATTAACTCTCCTTCTAAGTTTAAGTTTTATGCTTTGGGTGCGATCATATCTTCCGGAACTACGTATTTGTCAAACTCTTCTTCTGTCAACAGTCCAAGTTTCACCGCCGTCGCTTTGAGTGTTGACTTTTCAGCGTGGGCTGTTTTGGCGATCTTTGCAGCATTCTCGTACCCGATATAAGGGTTAAGTGCCGTTACCAGCATCAACGAGTTGTGTAAAAAGTGATCGATCTTATCCACTACCGGTTCGATTCCCACCGCACAGTGGTCATTGAACGAGGTAATTGAGTCGGCCAAAAGACGCACTGACTGCAAGAAGTTGTAGGCAATGACCGGCTTAAAAACATTCAGCTGGAAATTTCCCTGAGACGCGCCCATAGAGATGGCAACATCATTTCCGAAGACCTGACAGGTAACCATCGTCACGGCTTCCGCCTGAGTAGGGTTTACCTTGCCCGGCATAATAGACGAGCCCGGCTCGTTTTCAGGAATCTCGATCTCGCCGATTCCGCAGCGCGGACCGGATGCCAGCCAGCGGACATCATTGGCGATCTTCATCATGTCTGCCGCGAGCGCCTTGAGTGCACCGTGGGCAAAGACCAGCGCATCATGCGATGTCAAGGCGTGAAACTTATTCGGAGCCGTAATAAAGTCATGTCCGGTCAGCTCAGTCAGTTTTGCAGCAACACGCTCGCCCAGTTCCGGGTGTGCGTTCAGACCTGTTCCGACCGCCGTACCGCCAAGGGCAAGCTCGCGTACCGGCTCAAGTGCCGTCTTAGCCATTTTTTCACACTTGTTCAGCATCTCTACCCAGCCGCTGATCTCTTGGCCCAGGGTGATAGGTGTAGCATCTTGAAGGTGGGTTCGCCCGATCTTGACGATGGACTCGAACTTGGCGCTTTTGTCGTTCAAGGTCGCTTTCAGCTTTGCTATAGCCGGAAGAAGACGCTCTTCGACCGCGATAACTGAAGCCACATGAAGTGCCGTCGGGTAGGTGTCATTTGAAGACTGGGATTTGTTAACATCATCATTAGGATGGATCAGTTTCTCTTTTCTAAAGTCGCCGCCGAGGATCTCTGTCGCGCGGTTAGCCAACACTTCGTTGTTGTTCATGTTTGACTGCGTGCCTGAGCCTGTCTGCCATACGACGAGAGGGTAGTTTCCGTCGAGCTTGCCGCTGAGCATATCATCCGCAGCCTGCGCTATAGCCTCGGCTTTTTTCGCATCAAGCTTTCCAAGGTCTTTGTTGACCAGAGCCACAGCCTTCTTAAGATACGAAAAGGCGCGTGTAATCTCATACGGCATGGTCTCTTCGCCTATGGCAAAGTTTTCTATCGAACGTTGTGTCTGAGCAGCCCAGTAGGCATTTTCAGGCACTTTAATCTCGCCCATTGTGTCTTTTTCAGTACGAAAACCCATCTTACTCTCCTTCAAAAAAATTATTTTCGTTCAAGGTGTCGATCAAGGCCTGAACGGAATCAACAGACTTTTTGAACATCTTTTTCTCAACATCGTTGAGCGTGACTTCGATAATCTTTTCGCAGCCGTTTGCCCCGATCATAATAGGCACACCCGAAACCACATCGCTATAGCCGTATTCGCCGTCAAGCAAGACCGCGCAGGGGTGGATCTGCTTCGTATCTTTGAGTATTGCATCCACCATAATGGTTGTTGCCTTGCCCGGTGCATAGTAGGCTGAGCCTGTCTGAAGGTAGGCCACGATCTCCGCGCCACCCATACGTGTACGCTGAACAATCTCGTCGATCTCGGCATGCGTCAGCACATCGGTCAAAGGAACACCCGCAACGGTTGAATAACGCGGAAGAGGAACCATATCGTCTCCGTGTCCGCCCATGACTGAAGCACGGATCTGTCCGCCGCCGTAGCCGAGTTTTTCCTGGATAAAGGAGGCCATACGCGAAGAGTCCAGGATCCCCGCCATTCCCAGTACGCGGTTTCTATCGAAGCCGGACTCTTTGATCGCAACATAGGTCATCGCGTCAAGCGGATTGGAGACCATGATGACGATCGCATCAGGAGAGTATTTTTTGATATCACGAAGCACTTCGCGGGTGATCTTTGCGTTGATCATCAAAAGATCGTCACGGCTCATTCCCGGAAGACGCGGACTGCCCGCAGTCACAACGACAACGTCACAGTTGGTTACCTGTGCCATGGATTCCGCCACACTGACAACGGTATGCGAACGGATAGCGGAAGCGGCCTGGGACATGTCTAGCGCCTTGCCCTTTGCGATCTCGATCTTGTTGTCTCTTAAAATGATCTCGTGGCAGGCACCCTGCATCGCAAGCGAGTAGGCAACTGTTGAGCCTACGTTGCCTGCACCGATGATTGCGACTCTTTTTCCATGTTTATGCATTTATTTTTCCTTCTTTAGGTTCGTCACCTTCTCAATACACTTAAATGATACGTGCGAACACACAACGATTAAGTATACATCAAGACAGGCCGAACACTGATTGTTGAACTTAAAGACTTTTTGTCTTTTCCAGCCAGCCCTTGGGTCAGCTGAAAAAAACAAAACAAGAACCGAAGCTCCTGTTTTATCTTCTTTGTGAACTTAGATGCTGTCGATTATAGCATTTAGCGTTGCAGAAGGGCGCATCGCTTTTTCTGTTTTAGCAGCATCCGGGTGGAAATAGCCGCCGATGTCTTTAGGCGAACCCTCAGAAGCCAAAAGCTCAGACATGATCTTCTCTTCATTGTCAACCAATGCTTTGGCAAGCGGTGCAAACTTGGCAGCAAGTTCAGCGTTCTTGCCTTCAGCCAATGCTTTTGCCCAGTACTGCGCTACATAGAAGTGAGACGCCTTATTATCCGGCTCGCCACATTTGCGCGATGGCTCTTTGTTATTGTCAAGGTAAGCATCATTAGCAACATCCAGTGCAGCCGTAAGTGCTTTTACCTTCTCATCGGATTTTTTGTTACCGATGAAACGCAAAGACTCTGCAAGTGCCAGGATCTCGCCAAGTGAATCCCAGCGAAGATGACCCTCAGCCAGGAACTGATCAACGTGCTTAGGAGCAGAACCGCCCGCACCTGTCTCATACAGACCGCCGCCGGCGAGCAAAGGAACGATAGAAAGCATCTTTGCAGATGTTCCTAGCTCCAAGATCGGGTACATGTCTGTCAAGTGGTCACGAAGGACGTTACCTGTAACTGAGATAGTGTCTTTGCCTTCACGCACACGGGCATTGGTATAGCGTGTAGCATCTGTGATATTCATAAACGGCATCTCTAGGCCTGATGTATCGTGATCTTTTAAATACTCTTTTACTTTTTTGATCATTTCGGCATCGTGAGCACGCTCTTCGTCTAACCAAAACACTGTTGGAAGGCCTGTAAGACGAGCACGCTCAACTGCCAAACGTACCCAGTCTTTGATCGGGACATCTTTTGCACGAGACATTCTCCAGATATCGCCGGCTTCGCAGTCGAATGCCATAAGCTCTGTTCCGTCTTCAGCTGTTACCGTAACCTTGCCCGCTTCTGCAAGTTCAAATGTAGTCGGGTGAGAACCATACTCTTCAGCTTTTTGTGCCATAAGACCGACGTTTGCAACGTTACCCATTGTAGACACATCATACTGGCCGTTTTTAACACAGTCAGCGACCATCTCTGCATGGAACATTGCATAAGTACTGTCAGGAACAACGGCCACACACTCTACTGCCTCGCCTTTTCTATTCCACTGCTTGCCGCCTTCACGTACGACAACTGGCATAGAAGCATCGATAATGACATCGTTTGAGGCATTGAAGTTAGTCGTGCCTTTGTCAGAGTCAACCATAGCGATCTGAGGGTTATCAGAGTCGACTACCGCCTGGAATGCAGCTTTGATCTCTGCTTCTAGCGCGTGGCCTTTGATTTTCTTCTCTAGGTCACTCATGCCTTGGTTAGGGTTAACTTTCAGCTCTGCAAATGTATCCGCATATTTGGCAAACACGTCTTGAAAGAAGACTTCAAACGCGTGACCGAACATGATAGGGTCAGAGATCTTCATCATTGTTGCTTTAAGGTGGATTGACCATAAAACACCTTTTGCTCTTGCATCATCGATGGTTTTTTGGATAAATGCTCTTAGGGCTTTTACGGACATATAGGTACCGTCAAGGATCTCTTTGTCAAGGGCGTCGATACATGCCAACTCTTTGCCATTAAGCGCGATAGTGACTTTTTGGCCTTTGTTCATAGTAACTGATTTTTCGTTACCGTAGAAATCGCCATTTCCTTCCATATGTGCAACATAGGCTTTGGAATTCTCAGCAAAAGCTCTAAGCTTGTGCGGGTTCTTTTGAGCAAACTTCTTAACCGCTGCTGCTGCACGACGATCGGAGTTACCTTCGCGAAGTACCGGGTTAACGGCTGAACCTAAACAAACATTGTATTTGGCTCTGATAGCTTTTTCTTCATCGTTTGCCGGATTTTCAGGAAAGTTTGGAATATCATAACCTTGAGCCTGAAGTTCCGCAATACAATCTTTCAGCTGTCCGACAGATGCAGAGACATTTGGAAGCTTAATGATGTTGGCATCATCTTGCAATACAACTTCGCCTAGTTTAGACAACTCATCTTCAGCCAATCCCATAGCTGCCAGAACTCTACCTGCAAGTGAGATATCACTGGTAACTACCTCCACGCCTGCTGCCTTAGTGAACGCTCTAACGATAGGCAAAAGCGAGTAAGTTGCCAAAGCTGGAGCCTCGTCAATGACTGACCAAATAATTTTAGACATGATGTTCCTTCTGGTTCATTTTTATATTCCAAAATCATAGCACTTTAAGTTTTTTTTGCGCACTAATAGCAATTATAATGCAGAGCTTTTTCCACTTTGTTTCATTTTGTAGCACTATGTATATTGCTTAAATGTGTAGAATAGTAACGCGAGAAATCATGCCTTCCATTTTTGCCCTTCATAAAATAAAGGTACTCCGTTTTGCGCGGAAAAATAGCTGCTTTGATGGCATCGAGCTCAACATTGCACACAGGGTGAGGAGGCAAGCCTTTGTATTTGTAGGTATTGTATAGACTCGCGTCCTCGCGGATTCGCTGCGCTGTGATCTTTTCGTGCGAATATTTTCCATAATTCAAGGTGCCGTCCATCTGCAGCTTCATGCCCTTCTTCAAACGGTTATAAATAACCGAGGCGACAACGGGCATCTCCTCTTTGTTGGCCGCTTCTTTTTGGATGACAGAGGCGATTATGAGGTACTTTTGCCAACTCTTTTTATTATAGGTACCGAAGATCTTTTCAGACCAGGCCTTGTGACGCTGATACGAAGCGCGCAGAAGATGCAGGGCGGCCCTTCTTTCGTCTATGCCCAGAGGCAGATGATAGGTGTCCGGCACCAATGCGCCCTCTTCGTAGTGTGCCAATGTGCTGAACTCTTTGTAGAGCTTCTGCGCGTCCAAACCCAGCTCATCAGCAAGCTGCACGGAGAATTGGTAGCTTGTTTCACCCGGAATCAGCGTCACCGCTTTCATCGCCGCCTTGGATTTTGTCAGTTTGTAAAGAAAATCCCCGTGCGTCATCTCAGTCTCACCCATATATATCCACCCCTGCTGCGGCATTCCTATCAATCTTAAAAATATGCGGTCTGCGGAGCTAAGCGTAATATTTTTTGCCTGCAGATGTGTTATAATCGCACTTATTGACCCCGAGGGCACATAAAGCACCTTAGCGGTTTGAAGAGGCTGGGCAAGGTAATAAATGATGAGCACTACAATAAGCAATATCATATCAAAAATCCAGTTTGCTATATATAGTTTATTTGCTTTTATTTTTTCTTTCAGTGTCATTCTTTATGCTCTTTTGTCGTATGGAATTTCAGTTGAAAATTTTGTTTTGCCTCAGTTTAAAGCAGAGAAATTATACATTAAACTAGATAAAAAGCTTATCTTCCATGCCAAGCGGATAGATGTCTCCTTAGGTAACACTGAAGAAGAGAGCTTTTCTATAGAAAAAAGCCTAAGAGTGCACTCCCTCATCAACTTTGCCCGTAAAAACTTCCAGTCATTTGTTATAGAAGAGTTAAATGTCGACGCCATCAGAGTTACTCTTAGTTACAACGACGCAGCGCAGCGCAAGGAAGAGAACAGTCTTCGCATAACAAGCGATGAGATAGAAGCTGTTGTGAACTACCGGGCATACGATGATTTTTTTATTATAGATATGCCCCACTTCAGGCATAAACCAAGCAATATCTCTATCCGCTCACATGCTGTTGTTGATTTCAAAGATGCCGTAAACTATGCGCACTTTACCGTCTCTGTAAACAAGGCTGCGCATATCGAGCTTTATGCCAAAGAGGATGGAAATGCCCTCGCCTTTACGGCCTCCTCTGATATACTTACGGATCTGGCGCCTGTTGTCGATCTGTTTGGGCTTAAAAAGAGCATCTCCAAATGGATCATTGAGCACAACAAAGCCTCCAGTTACCAACTTCTCTTGGCTAAAGGCATCTACGTCTATCACGATCCGCAAAAGATCCTCGACACCCTCTTCTTGCATGCACAGGAAAAAGATCTCGTCTACACCTTCAATGCATCGCTATCACCTATCATCGCCAAAGAAGCCGATGCCTATTTTTCAAAAAATATCTTGACTATCAAGTCAAATCAGCCCAGCTACAACGACCATGTCCTAGACAGTGGCCATGTCAAAATCGATTTTTCAAACGCTCAGGCGTGGCTTGAGATTGATCTCACTGCAAAAACAAGGCTGGAACAGGATGTCGTTGATATTGTCAATGCCTACAACATACCTCTGCCTCTGCTGCAAAAAAACGGGACTACGGATGCCCACCTCAAAATCAATATTAACCTGGGCACAGAAGAGGCCTCTGCTTCGGGGGAGTTCTTTGTCAAAGACTCTGATGTCATCTTTGCCGGAGTCGAGTCTAATATAAAAAATGCCGCCGTCAGACTGCACAAAAACTACTTAAGTATCGATACTGCTGATGTTACATATGAAAAGACCCTCTCGGCTAAAGTCAATGGAAACATTGACTTGCATGAGCTCAGAGGAACGTTCTTCTTTGACGTAGAAAAGCTTGAACTCGCCCTCTCAGAGCAGACACAGCTGAAACTGTTAAGTCCGGTGACCAGGCTGCAGCTGCAGTTTTCAAAAAACTCGCAAACGCTTAGCTTCGCAAAAACACGCTGGGCTTTAAATGAGCAGATACTCACTCTCGATGCCAACAAGCTCTTCTTCCCGCTCAAGTTCAGTTCCAAGGCTTATATAACAGAGGCACTTATACTTCATGCTGAAAATCTTGCCGATGCAAGTATCAGTGGATCTTTTGATCCAAAAGAGGGCCTTGCAGATCTTGATATAAGCCTTAGCAACCTGCTTTACAAAGGTAAAGAGCTTGAGTTTTCAACAAAAGAGAAGAAGCTTGCGCTGACACTGAAACACGCACAGAACGAGACCCGCTTAAGCCTGCCTTCCGAAACAACTTTTTTGCTAAACAAACACCGTATCGTACTCAAACCTGCACAGCTTCGTTTTAGCAATGTGTATGCGGAGTTGAGCTCTACCAGTATCGCTTTTGATGATGATTTCACTGCAGAGGTCTCTATGCGCCATCGATTAGGCTCACAAAAGGCAATATTTCAGCTTAAAAAGAGCATCTTTGTCTCAAAAAAACATCTCTATATCGAGCCCTCCTTTGAGATCTTGTATGAAAAACGTCTGGACGAGCACTATCTTGATATCAACTCTTATAATGTGCATGCTCTCATAGACAAGAAGGGGAACCTTGGGCTTAATGTAGAAGAGTTCTCCAAGATCTATCCCTACTCGGGCCTGATGCAACGCTATGATATCAAAGCCGGGCGTGCCAACCTGACCCTTATCGGTGAGCAACTTGGTGTGGATATACAGATCAAAGATTTTCATCCCCTGCTTTCTAAAAACAACAAAGAGGTAAAAGAGTACACCATCAAAGGCGATTACCAAAACAAGACGGCAACACTTCGCATCAACGATCAGCTTGACCTGGTATACCGAGAAAAGGGCAGAGTCACCGCTTCAAATCTGGAGTTCAACCTTTTTCCCATCCGCGACTATCTGAAGTTCATCAATAACAGCGAGGAAAAGGGGGATGTTCAGCTGAAAGTAAAGACGAAGGCATGCAGCATCATCCTGGGCGACTCACAGCGAAAGATCATCTCAGACAGCATCGATATCGACATCAACTCTTCATCTATTCATGCGGAGCTTATCTACAAGAATGGCGGCATATTGTTTCAAAGTCAGGGGAACGACTTCTCTGTTTTCGGACGCGAACTTGACGACACCTTTATCAACCGGCTTTTCAAGTTCTCTACTTTTCAAGGCGGCCTTCTCTCGTTTATGGGAGAGGGAAATTTTGACCAGTTTGAAGGGGTGACCCGAATAGACAACACCACCATCAAAGACTATACCGTCTTAAACAACGCTCTCGCTTTTTTCAACACCATTCCATCGCTGGTCACCTTTTCTGTCCCCGGCTACTCCAAAAAAGGGCTCAAAGTCAGCGAGATGTATTCGCAGTTTGTTTTCGATAACAACAAGATTTTTATCAAGGGGACAAAGATCAGCGCCAAAGAGCTCACCATCACGGCGGAGGGAAAATCTGATTTGGACAAAGACAGCATTGACCTACTAATGGAGGTTAAGACGAAAATCGGAAGTGCTGCAAAGAACATCCCGCTGATCGGCTACATTATCTTCGGCGATGAGACCGTCTCCACCACCCTAAGAGTCCATGGCGACTTGAGCGATCCCAAGGTCGAAAGTGCCGTAGCCAAGAGTATCATCGTAGCCCCCTATAACATCATCAAGCGTACCATCACCCTGCCCTTCAAAGTCTTTGATATCTTTGAGAGCGGCGAGAGCAACACGAGCAAAGAGTAAGCACCGCTCCTGCTATAGCCGCGCATCTATTTTCTCTCTAAATATCAATACATATTGATTTATTGATTTTATTTGGATAGAATACTTTTTCATAAAGTTCATCACTGCAAAGGTCCTCTCATGAAAAATGTCCTTATCCTCTGTACCGGTAACAGCTGCCGCTCCATCATGGCCGAAGCGCTGATCAATACAAAGATGGGAGATCGTGTATTTGCCCAAAGCTCAGGCGTCAAAGCCAGCGGCAGGGTCAACCCCCACGCTCAGGCATTGCTGGAGTCCAAAGGCTACTGGAGAGAGGCGTATCACTCCAAACTGATCGAGACCGTCATCGACACCCCCTTTGACCTCGTCGTCACCGTTTGCGACCATGCCCATGAGACCTGCCCGATGTTCCCAAAGGCTGTCAAGACGATCCATATCGCCTTTGAAGACCCCAGCGGCAAAGCGGAGCAGGAGTATGTCAAGACCCTGGCCCTGATCGAAGAGAAGCTGCTTCCTGCTCTAAGAAAGGCCTTGGATGTTTGACTGGCTCGACAGCCTTAGCGGCCGCTTTGTTTTTGAGGTGCTGGGTCTGCATGAAGAGAGTGCCCTCGGCACTGCCCTGCACTTTTTCGTCTATGACACCGTCAAGATCTTCATTCTTCTGCTTGGCATCATCTATCTGGTGACCCTTCTTCGAAGCTACTTTCCTGTAGAAAAGGCACGGCTTTACATCAGCGGGAAGCATAAGCTGACAGGACATGTGCTGGCGGCTATTTTCGGAGTCATCACCCCCTTCTGTTCCTGTTCGGCGATCCCACTCTTTCTGGGGTTTTTACAGGCACGCATTCCGTTGGGAGTAACCTTTAGCTATCTTATCTCTGCGCCTTTGGGCGATGCGGTGGTGATCGCGCTGCTGCTCTCCTTGTTTGGATGGAAGATAGCGCTTTTGTATGTGCTCGTCGGCCTGCTCATCGCGATCGTTTCCGGACTCATCATCGGCGCGCTGAAGCTTGAAAAAGAGGTGCTGATCGAAGTCAAAGAGATTGGCGACATCAGCTATACGTCAGAAGAGCTTCTTTTTCAGCACAGAGCGCGGGAAGCATGGGAGTATACGGTCGATATCTTTAAAAAGATATACCTCTACGTCTTGGCAGGCGTTGGGATCGGTGCCTTTATCCACGGCTATATCCCAGCCGATTTTATTACGCACTACGCCGGCGGGAATGCCTGGTATGCGCCTATTGTCGCCGTCGTTATGGGAATACCGATGTACTCCAATGCTGCGGGAATCTTGCCCCTGGTCGAGGTCTTGAGTGAAAAAGGGATGCTCCTGGGAACCGCCCTCTCCTTTATGATGGCGGTAGTCGCCCTAAGTCTTCCCGAAGCGCTGATACTCAAAAGAGTCCTGTCTCTTAAACTCATTTCGATCTTCTTTGGGATTGTCGGTTTCGGCATACTGCTTGTCGGCTACCTGTTTAATGCCATACTGTAAGGAAAAATAATGAAAATAGAGATCCTCGGAACAGGTTGTTCCAAATGTAAGGCCCTTGAAGAGGCTGTAAAACAGGCCGTTGCACAAAGCGGCAGATTTGTCCAGATCGAAAAGGTCGATGATATCCAAAAGATCATGGATTACGCGGTCATGAGCACGCCCGCACTTGTCATCGACGGCAAGGTCATCAGCGCCGGAAAACTCCTCAGTGTCGCCGAGATCGCAGCACTGATCAAAGCGCAGTAAGCGACTTTCCTGGTATTGACTTCGCTAAGAAGCAGGCCAAGTACTAAGTGCCTTTGCAATGAAAGGTTTTATACTGCCGGCTATTCGTTTCTCAGCACATTAAGCACGTCGACCTGCGCCGCTTTTTTGGCCGGATACCAGGCCGAGAGGACCACGATGACAAAGGCCCCGGCGATAATAGAGATGAAGTCTATCACCGAGAGCTTCAAAGGCAGGCGTGAGGTCCCGTAGACATCTGCCGGCAGAGAGATGATGTCAAAGCTTGAAAGCACCCACAAGCCACTCAGTCCCAGGATCGTTCCTGCGATGATGCCGCTAATGCCGATGATCACGCCGAGGTACAGGAAAATCTTTTTCACCTCCGCCTCGCTCGCACCCAAAGAGATAAAAAGGGCGATCTCGCTGCGGCGATTCATCACCGTCATCAAAAGCGAAGAGATGATGTTCACTGCGGCGATCAAAATAATCAGCATCAGCACAATGAAAAGGGCATGTTTCTCCAGCTCCAAGGCGGAAAAGAAAGAGACATTGTCCTCCCACCACCCTTTTATACGCACCGTGTCAGGCAGAAAGGCTTCGAGTAACTTGATGTCTTGATGCGGGTTTTCAGAATAGATATGAATTCCGTCATATTGGCTCTTTGGCAGGTTCATAATCGTCTGAAGAGCCGACAGAGAGGTATAATGGTAGGCCTTGTCATAGGCGGAGAGACCGGAGTCAAAATAGCCGTTCACCTTAAAACGCTTGATCTTTGGCGTCAGTGTCAGTCCTCCCGGCTCCGCCTGGGTAAAGATATACATCAAACGCTCACTGTCGCTCAGATAGAGTTCGTCAAAGAGCGTCTTGCCAACGATAACATCGAACTTTTCAAAGCTCTTGCCTTCCACCGCCTTGGCAATTACGGCGTTCGCTTTAGCTTCTGCCTGCAGGTCCACACCGAAGAGATAGCCTCCCTCCATCGTCGAGCCTCTTCGCGCGATCACAGGAGAAGCGACATAAGGGCTGAAGGCAAGCTCCGGAAAGCCTGATCTGAGGTCTTCATACAGAGCCTTGTCCACCGAAGCGTAAAACTTCGGAACAATCGTCAAGGGGTAGTTCATCACAGTGAGTTTTTTTCTGAATTCCGCGTCAAAACCGTTCATCAGTGCCATAGCGATAATAAGCACCATGACACCCAGAAGAATGCCCAAAAAAGCCAGAAGTGCGGAAAGAAAGATAAAAGGCTGGTCCTGGTCAAAGCGAAGATATCGCTTCACCATATATTTTACGAGGGTGTTATTCACGCGTTGCCTTGAGCCAATGCGCCTTTTTTAGGACCGCTTGTGCCGCAACAGTTTTTGTATTTTTTGCCCGAACCGCAAGGACAGGGATCATTGCGTGCGATCTTCTTGTCTATTGCAGAGATCTCTTCGTGCGAGAGGTGCATGTTCATCTCGTCACGGCGCTTTTCTATCTCGCGCTGCTCCACCAGGGCTTCGGCCTCCTCTTCTGCTGCTTTGAACTGAATGATCTGAAGCATCTTGATCGTCTCGAACTTGATCGACTCGACCAGTTCCGAGAAGAGGTTATAAGACTCCTTTTTGAACTCGACCAGAGGGTCTTTCTGGTTATAGGCGCGCAGACGTATGCCGGTTTTCATCGTGTCCATCTGGTAGAGGTGGTCACGCCAGGTTTGGTCCAGAGTCTTCAAAAAGATCTCCCGCTCAACGGCCAGGCGAATCTCATCGTCAAGCACAGACATCTTCTCGTCATAAGCGCCTTTGATCGTCTCTGTAACATAGTTTTCAAGTTCTTCATACTCTTTGTCTTTCAGCTCATCTGTCTCTATATCCTGGTTGATCTCTTCTTTGAAAAGCAGAGAGAGTTTTTCCAGATTGAAATCCTCGCTGCTCTGTCCGTCAAAGATACCGCAGTTCATAAGAGTGCCTACAACATACTCCGCGCGGATACTGTCGACTTTCTTGTCAATATCATAGTCCGGATTCAAGATGTCGTTTCTAAACTTGTAGACGATCTTTCTCTGCTCGTTGGCCACATCATCATACTCGACGATCTGCTTGCGCCCTTCAAAATGCATCGTCTCGACTTTTTTCTGCGCTTTTTCGACAGCACGTGTCACCATACGTGACTCGATGTATTCGCCGTCTTCTACACCCAGACGCTCCATGATCGTTTTGATCCTCTCCGAACCGAAGATACGTAGAAGGTTGTCTTCCAGGCTCAGGTAAAACTGGCTGGTTCCCGGATCGCCCTGGCGGCCTGCACGCCCGCGCAGCTGGTTGTCGATACGGCGGTTTTCATGACGTTCCGTACCAATGATGTAGAGTCCGCCCAGGGCCTTAACCTCTTCGGTGATCTTGATATCGACTCCGCGTCCGGCCATATTGGTAGCGATCGTTACCGCACCCTTCTGTCCGGCATTTTTAATGATCTCACCCTCTTGGGCATGCTGTTTCGCATTCAAGACCGTGTGGGGGATCTTCGCCTTAGCCAAGAAAGCGTGCAGGGCCTCGGACTTCTCTATAGAGGCCGTACCGATAAGCACCGGCTGCCCTTTGGCATTGAGCTCTTTTACCTTGAGCATCACCGCTTCAAATTTCTCCAGCTCAGTTTTGTAAATAAGGTCATTGAGATCTTCTCTGTTGACCGGGAGGTTTGTGGGGATGGAGACAACGTCGAGGCTGTATATCTGGGCAAACTCGGTCGCTTCGGTCTGCGCTGTACCCGTCATCCCCGCCAGCTTGTCGTACATCCTGAAATAGTTCTGGAAGGTGATGTCGGCGAGTGTCTGGGTCTCTTCTTTGATGGTGACCTTCTCTTTTGCCTCCAGTGCCTGGTGCAGCCCTTCTGAATAACGGCGTCCTTCGCTCAGGCGCCCGGTAAACTCATCCACGATGACGACTTCACCATCACGCAGGACATAATCCACGTCGGGCTCAAAGAGGTAGTTCGCCTTAAGCGCATTGTCGAGGTAGTGGGAAAGCTCCGCATTTTGTGGACTGTAAAGGTTTTCGACCTCAAAAAGCTCTTCCGCCTTTGCGATCCCCTCTTCGGTGATCAAGATAACCCGGTCCTTCTCATCGACGCTGAAGTGCTCGTCTTTGAGCAGCGCCTTGGCGACACTGTCGGATTTTGCGAAGTTTGCGACTTTGCGGTTGGTCGGACCGGAGATGATAAGCGGGGTACGCGCCTCATCGATAAGGATAGAATCCACCTCATCCACGATAACAAAGGCGTGTTCGCGCTGCACCATCTGCTCGCGTGAGTAGGACATATTGTCGCGCAGATAGTCAAAACCGAACTCGTTGTTTGTTCCGTAGGTGATGTCACTGAGGTATTGCCGACGCTTGACGGCGGGGTCATACTCCGTCTCCAGAATAACGCCCGTGCTATAGCCCAAAAACGCATACAGTGCGCTCATCTCGCCCGCATCACGCTGGGCAAGATAGTCATTGACCGTGACGACATGCACGCCCTTGGACTTCATTGCATTGAGAATAACGGCCAGAGTAGCGACCAGGGTTTTCCCTTCCCCCGTCTTCATCTCGGCGATGCGCCCCTCATGCAGTACCATACCGCCGACAAGCTGCACATCAAAATGGCGCATTCCAAGCACACGCCGGCTCGCCTCACGCGTTATGGCAAAGGAGTCGACCAGAACATCGTCCAGACGCTTCTCTTCGTTCAAAACGGAGAGCTTTATCGCATTAAACGCATCCTTCAGTTCTTCATCATTGAGCTTTTCATATTTTGGTTCGAGATCATTGATCTGTTTAACACGACGTTCATATTTTTTAAGTTCACGATCATTTTTTGTTCCAAACACTTTGCCTAGCATCCGTTGAAGCATATATACCTACTTTGTATGGTTTAGGGTATTTTTAAACAAACCCCTGTTTAAAATTGGCCGATTTTATCATATTAAATCTATGATCATCCTAAAAGAGCTTTTCATCTGCTGCAGCGCGGTTCAATCGCCTGCAAGCCGGAAAACGGTAGACTTCTTTTTTTACACAAGGAAAGATCATGAAATACATTTTAGTTTTAAGCCTTCTTATGAGTTCGCTCTTTGCCTTCGGGGAAAATATCCAAAACTTTGAAGCCGATTTTGTTCAGACGATCACCGATGAAGAGAACAAAACGCTGACATACGCAGGGACGATGCATGCCAAACGTCCCAATTCGGTCTTATGGCTCTACACTGATCCTATCAACAAAAAGATCTATGTCAACAGCAAGTTTGCAGTCATCGTTGAGCCTGAACTTGAACAGGCTATCGTCAAGAAGCTAGAGGGCGAGATCGACTTTTTCGGTATTCTCGCCTCCGCGCAGATCGTTGACAAGAACCACTATAAGGCGATCTACAAAAACATCTCTTTTACGCTCAAAGAGAGAGACGGCGTGATCGAGGCACTCTCCTACACCGACCCGCTTGAGAACAAGGTGCAGATCCGCTTTAGCAAACAGAAACAAAACCGCCCGATGGAACAGAGCCTCTTCACGCCAAAAATCCCCAAAGAGTTTGACATCATTCAAGAGTAGAAATGCAGACTGCTTTGCTTTTGCGCAATGCTAGCAGAAGCGCTCGCGCAACAATGATAGCGGATACCCCGGAGTATCCTCCGGAGAGAACGTATCCGACCCCCAAGAAGCAAGCTTATCAGTAGCACCAATAAAGTAGTTATACTGTTCTCTCTCCCCAAGCTCATCATCACATTCAATATTACTAATGGAACCAAAACGATACCTGTCAGAGTGGGTAAAGCTTGTCAGCGGGGAGATGTTGCCGCTGGCTACGTTGCTGGTTTGCTCAGAGTTGCCTAGATCACTACGAGGGCCTTGCGTTTTTTGTGTCCCCATTCAATTATCCTTGTTATTAAATTATTTAAACTACCGGTTGGCCCACTGATTGTCTAGTGTCGCATTTAGACTTCCAATTTTTGACAAAATGCTCTTGAACGATTCATCCACTTTCTTGTCGGTAGTGCTCACAACATTCCAGATAGCGCTAACATTTTTATTGTCAGTGAGTTGATTTCTTACGACGTTATTAATGGCATCAATTACATTTTTATGCCCTCGGTTCCCCGCTTCCATTTCTTCTCCAAAGCCTTCGCTGATCAACCCTTGTGTTTTCGCAAGCTCCCTAAGCATCAACTCAACCGCAGCAGCATTACTATCAATCTTTGCTTCTTGTCTTTGGATTAT
The DNA here is from genome assembly GCA_014859655.1 of Campylobacterales bacterium. GTDB lineage: Bacteria > Campylobacterota > Campylobacteria > Campylobacterales > Sulfurimonadaceae. The sequence goes on along the minus strand of JACUTT010000021.1, from coordinate 12,744 downwards.
TTCTGTAATTGGTACGAGAGCTTCAATTAGTTTATTAAAAGAAGCTCCAAGATTAAGCATATCTGCTCTAACTGAGTGTAGTAACTCTTTTTCTTCTGTAGTCATTTTAGGCCTCCATATTTATTATTTTGTACAAGTGTGACAGATTGAAAAGCCGTGGCGCTCACGCGCAGCGATCTTTCTGAAGGGCACCTCTAAATACGACTAAGGGAAAGTTATTTCCCCAGTCGTATTTCAAAGCACTTTTTCTCCCCCTCGAACAAGGAGACCTCCCCTCCATGCGCCTGGGCTATCTGCGCGGAGAGGACCAGGCCCAGTCCGTTTCCCTTCTCTTTTGTACTCTTAAAGGCTTGAAAAAGCGCCTTTCTGTTTTCAATGGCCAGACCTGAGTCGTAGACTCTAAAGAGATGGAAGGCACCCTCATCCTCATAGGTGATGCTTATCTCTCCCTCATCGTTTTCGTCCTCTTCTATGGCATCGATCGCATTGAAGATAAAATTGCTAAAGAGCATAGAGAGCAGATCGATATCCCCCTCAATCTCAAAATCAGCGTTGGGAAACTCAAAGCGTATCTCCTTGCTATAGGAGTAATAGCCGATGGAGAGCTCTATATCTTCAAGAATATCGCTCCATTTCAAAGTCGAACTTACCGCCTGCACCCCTTTGGAAAACATCAATGTCGCCTTAATAATGCGCTCTATGCGGTAAACCGACTTCTGGATTTCCAAAACGATCGGCTTGTTTTCCAGCTTTACGCGCTTCATCAGCGTTGATGTTAGCAGTGAGATTGAGCCTATGGGGTTTCGTATCTCGTGGGAGAGATGCGCCGCCATCTGTCCCATGGTGGCCAGGTTCTCTTTGCGTTTTTGTTCGGTGATATCAGTGGCAGAGACAAGGATCTTGTCCTTGTAGCTGCTGATTTTGATCAGGTAACTCTGCTCTTCAAAATTGATCTCATAATCGCTCTTTTCCCAGTCCATGACATCCAAAAGACGCGACAGCTCTTTGGCTCGGGAGTTTTGGGTAAAGATCTCTCCGCTTTCAAAGACGACCCAGAGGGCATTGGGCAAAAACTCAATAAGATTTTCTATCGTGCCCTGGAGGTGGTCATAGGAGCTGCGCAGGGTCTTATACTCCTCTTCGACCTTATAGGTCTGCGAAATCAGCATCTGAAGTTGTTCTAAAATCTCATCATTATTTTCTGGCATAGGTCTCTTTTTTAGGATAATCACAGCAAGTATAACGCGTTTTTAATATTTTTAAATTTAACCATCTCTTTGCTATTTTCTAAAAATTTCATTTTTACTCATCCTCTTAATTAAAACAAATCCTTATACAAAATTCAGCAGATTCATCTCTTTTTTAGCTAATATAACAGTACTAAAACACCAAGGTGGCGCGTGATCCAAAGAACTTTCTCATTTTTTTCCAATGCCCATACGGATGAGTCGAAGATGCTGCTTATCTTGCTGACAACTACCTTTTTCTCCGGTATTGTTTTGGGAAGCCTGAACTATTTTCTGCACAATATTATAGATGCGAATGTTGGACTTATCCTCTCTTTCTTTAGTGTTTTAATCGGGGTGCTCGTCCTTCGCAACAGCGTGGATGTTTCTATCCTCACCAATATCACCCTCGCCTTTTCTTTTCTGTTCTTTTTTACGGGATTTGCCACAACGCCGAGTGCGCTTGAGGCTGTGATATTCTTGGTTATCTACCCTATTCCCGCCATCTTGCTGCGCCCCTACAGAACCGCCCTTTTTTGGATCGCTGCTTATAATTTTCTTGTCGTGGCTGCGCAAATTTTCAAGCAGACAAAACTTCAGCTAAGCACCTATGAACTCTTCCAGCTTATGCTGATACAAGCGATCATCATCTTACTTCTTGGCTATTATGTCTTCAGCATGAAACTCTCCAGAGCACGTCTTCGGCGCGAGACGCAAAAGCTTGCAAAACTGGCGGAAACACTCGAAGAAAAAGTAGAAGAACGCACAGCGGAGCTTAGAAATGCCCATTGGAAACTTGACCGGTACAAAGAGCGTTTGGAAAAACGTGTGCAAGAAGAGATGGAGAACGTCTCGCAAAAAGATACACTTTTAAAAGAACAGTCGCGTCTCGCGGCCATGGGCGAGATGGTCGATGCGATTGCGCATCAGTGGAAACAGCCCCTAAATGCGATCTCTATAGCCGCTGACCTGATCAAGTGCGATTCCGAAAAGATCAGCGCGCAAAAATCGCAAGAGATTAATGAGATGAGCGATATCATCCACTATCAAATCGACCATATGACGACAACGCTTAGCGAGTTTAGAAACTTTTTTCGTCCGACAAAAGAGATCAAACCCTTCTCCTTAAAGGCCAGTATCGACTCTGTTCGTATCCTGCTCAAAGACGAACTGATCAAAAACAACATCGAGATACAGCAAAAAGAGCAAAAAGATATCCAGGTCCTCGGTTACGAAAACGAGTTCAAGCACCTGCTCTTAAACCTGATCAACAATTCAAAAGATGCTTTTAATGAGAACAAGATAGAAAAACGCGTGGTCGCTATCGGTTTTAATGAGACAGCACATCATATCATCGTGCAGATCGTCGACAATGCAGGCGGCATCCCTGAAAATATCATAAAGGATATTTTCAAACCCAATGTGACGACGAAAGAGGATAAAAAGGGAACCGGTATCGGCCTTTACATGAGCCTGCAGATCGCGCAAAAACATCACGGAAAACTCAGTGCGCAAAACACAAAAGACGGGGCGCGTTTCACCCTGAGTATCGAAAAGCAATAAGAGCAGAATAATGTACTATGTAATTCAGGTTCTCCACGACTTCGCAAATAGGCATTTTATCTCCTATCAGGTACCTAAATACATACTTTCGACCAAGAACGAAAATATCATTTTTGAATTTGGCGAAAAACCCGACATCTAACGAAAATGGGCACCGAGAGAAGATGTCGTCTTGCTCGTGCAGGACAAGGAGTTCTTCAAGGCCTATCTGGCCAAACTTACCACCATACAGAGTGAGCATTTGCAGAAGATTGATGATGCCAAAGAAGAGACATAGAGGCTTCTACAAGAACACGAAGATGCGCTTCACTCTGAATTCAATTTTCAGGAGCTCTCTTCAAAAAATGCGAAAGACCCCCCCCCCTTTTTTTTTCCTTGCTAAACGATCAGAAGAAGTAGTGTTTTAAGACCCGATAGAGCATATGGGCATCTTTATCCCCGGCAAGCTCGCGTATCGAATGCATCGCAAAGGTGGGGAGACCGACATCAAGGGTTTTCACGCCGATCCGTGTTGCCGTGATCGGTCCTATCGTTGAGCCGCATCCCATGTCTGTACGCGTCACAAAACTCTGATAAGGCACGCCGCTTTGTTTGCATAGGAGTTTGAACATTGAAACCGTCTGCGAGTTGCTGGCATAGCGCTGGTTTGCATTGAGTTTGATCACGGGACCCTGGTTGAGGATAGGGCCGTGGTTTTCGTCATGTTTGGCCTCGAAGTTCGGATGCAATCCGTGCGCATTGTCTGCCGAGATCATCATCGAAGCATCGATCATACGAGCATAGGCTTCATGGTCAGGGAGAACTCTTTTCAGAAAGGTCTCCAGGAATGGTCCGGCAGCGCCTGAGGCAGAATTGCTTCCCACCTCTTCGTGATCCGAACAGATCAACAGTGCGCTCTTGCGTGTAGATGCCTGTGTGATTGCGCTGAGGCCGACATAGCAGCTAAGAAGGTTATCCAAACGCGCCGAGGCCAAAAACTCCCTGTTCAGCCCGATAAAGGCCGGAGGCTGCGTATCGTAAAAGAGAAGCTCGAAATCCAGCACCTCCTTGAGCCCGCTCTCTTTACACAGGATCTGCTCAAAAGAGCACCCCTCCTCGCTCTGCATCACAATAGGAGGAATATCCGTCTGCGCATTGATCGAGTGGGCAGTATTGGCGTCCCTGTCCAGATGGATTGCCAGGGAGGGTATCGTCGCAATCGCAGACTTGAAATCAATGAGAGAATGTACCAGGTCTCCCTTCTCGTTAAGGCCGCTGACCCGCCCTGCAAGAGAGAGGTCTCGGTCAAACCAGGGATGAAGTAGTGCGCCGCCGTAGACTTCTACCCCAAGCTGGATATAACTCTTCTTATAAGTAAGCGCATTGGGCTTGAGTTTTAAGCAGGGGCTGTCGGTATGCGCACCGACCATGGCAATACCCGTTTCACAAATGTTCTCCTCTCCGTAGATAAAGGCGATCACAGACGAGTCGTTGCGCGTCAAATAATACCTGTTGCCGGCGCTGAGACTCCAACTGCTTGCTTCATCCAGCCTTATAAATCCTGCTTCTTCCAAACGCTGTGAAAGTTTCATTGTCGCATGAAACGGTGTCGGCGACTCCCTTAAAAATTCTAAAACCCCATCATTGAATTCACTCTGTTGCATTGCTGTCCTGTAAAAGTTCTATAATTTTTTTATTTCCCGAAAGTTTAGCATAATTGAGCGCATCCCGTCCGTCATCATCGCGTATACTCTTGTTGATGTCAGCGCTAAGCAAAAGCTTTACAACGTCTTCTCTTGCGTGCTCACAGGCGATATGCAGGGCTGTTTTTCCATCTTTGTTTATGCTGTTGATATTTATATTTTGTAAAAAGTGCTTTACCTCTTCGACATTTCCCGCCTTGACAGCAGTGAAAAGATCGGCCTTCTCTTCTGCCTTGTTTTTTCGTGCTTCTTCACTTAAATAAAAGATTACTTTAATATGATTTTTCTCAATAGCATAAACCAGAGCGGTCTTGTGTGCATTGTCCTTGAGATGGATATTTGCACCCTGCTCAACAAGATACTGCACAAGAGAGAGGCGGCCTATAGGTGCTGCGAGGTGAAGAGGAGTCCTTCCCTTTAGATCCACCCCATTAACATCAGCACCGGCTTTAATAAGCTGATGAACCTTAGGCTCGTTGATATCTTTGACGGCCTGATGAAGCGTGTCCGCAGACAGTAGTGCCGTAAAAAGAAAAAAAGAAAAAAAGAATTTGAATCTTGGCATTTCACACCCCTATTGCGAGCAGAAGGACAATACGATATGATCGTTTAAATACAAGAACACCCTACACTCTGTTTTGGTATTTTTTATTATAGCAGATGAAGATTTACTTTTTGTTTCTTAAGGCTTCGAGATAAAGGCCTTTGACATGTTTATCATACAAGAACTCTGCGTAGTCGATGCGCTTTGCATCTGTATGCATGCCCCATTTGTCGAAGGTCCACCCTTCGCCTAGAGAGCACTTTTGGCCGTCGAAACTCACCATTTCGCCGCTTAAAAATTGTTTTAGCCGTGACTGAAGGTCAGCAATACGTAGCCTGATCTGTTCAAGATTTTTCTTGCTATAGTAAGAGCGGGGCTTAAATCCGATGAAAAAGAGAAGATTGAAACCTATGAGGATGTACCCCATCTGAAAGAGTGAGGGCGAGTAGAGGACAAAAAGAACGATAGCCACCGAAAAAGAGAGAAGCAGCAGTATCAGCTGCTGTTGTCTGAATTTCTTCACCTTCACATTGTACTCTTCATGACGCGCCTGCAAGAGTTCATTCAAGCGCGACAAGACTGCAATTATCGACTCAGGCGACATTGACATCGCTCATCTTTTCGATCTCCAGTATGATCCGACTGTCGACGCGAATGGCCGAATCAAGAACGACATTTTGAAGTTTTGAGGTGATGCAGAGTTTCATCTGGCGCGAGCCCGGGTTTTGTCTGATCAAGCGGTAAAGCTCTTCAAGCTGCTGAAGATTGCGCGAAAGACGAACCGTAATAAGCAGAGGCTCCTGCGGTTTCTCCATGATCTTCGTTTGCACCTTCTTTGCCTCTTTTTTAACCTCTTTGAGCGTAAATATCTTCACCACCGAGATACGGGTGAACATCTCGGTGTGGGTGACTTTGACCTTGAAAGCAACCGGCTCGTCCAGCTCCATCGCCTCGAGCTGGTCAAGCTTGTCGGAGAAAAGCATCATCTCTATATTGCCGTGAAAATCCATCAGATTGACGATGCCGAACTGGTTTCCTTTTTTGGAGATCTTCTTCTGCACCTCTTCGACTTTTCCGATAAAGATCGCCGTGGAGCCGTCTTCGATATTGTCGATTTCGGACGAAAGCGTATAATCGAGCTGATCCATCTCTTCGCGATAACTGTCCAGAGGGTGTCCCGATACATAAAAGCCCAGAGTGTCTCTCTCAAACTCGAGTATCTGCTTAAGCTCAAACTCAGGGGCATCGTTAAGCTTCAGATCGACCTCCGTGATCTCCGCATCATCCCCAAAAAGGCTTCCTACCGCATTTTTGCGCGCACCTGCCGCGTCTTTTGCTGTCTGGATAATCGTCTCTATCTGCTCCAGAAGCGCCCGGCGCGAGTATCTAAAACGGTCAAACCCGCCTGACTTTATGATGGACTCCAAAACACGTTTGTTGACTTTTTGCGGCTCTATTCTGTTGACAAAATCTTTAAAGTCACTAAAGGGAGCGTTTTGTCTCACCTCCAAAATGGATTCAACGGCAGACTCCCCCACGCCTTTGATTGCGCCCAGACCAAAGAGAATAACATCTTGCTCATCTTTTTTCGTTGCCGAAAACTCAAACTGCGAATCATTGATGTCCGGGGGCAAGAGCTCGATGCCCATGCGTTTGACCTCATCGATATACTTGACGACCTTCTCTACCTTGTCCTTCTCCGAACTCAGCAGCGCAGCCATAAACTCCTGGGGATAGTAGGTCTTGAGCCAGGCCGTTTGGAAGGTAACCATTGCATAGGCCGCCGAGTGAGATTTGTTAAAACCGTATCCGGCAAACTTCTCGATAAGATCGAAAAGCTCCGAAGCCTTTTTGTAGTCAAGCCCCTGCTTTTGAGCGCCCAGAGAGAACTCTTTGTTGTACTTGAGCATCTCGTCGACTTTTTTCTTACCCATCGCACGGCGCACGATATCCGCTCCGCCAAGGCTCATTCCGCCTATGGTCTGAACGATCTGCATGACCTGTTCTTGGTAGACGATGACCCCGTAGGTCGGCTTGAGTATCTCCTCAAGCGCCTCGAAGACATACACGATCTCCGCTCGACCGTGTTTTCGCTCAATAAAGTCATCGAGCATCCCCGACTCCATCGGACCTGGTCTGTAAAGGGCCAGGACCGCGATGAGATCCTCGAAGCTCGAAGGCTTGAGGCGTTTGTTAAGGTCTTGCATACCCGAAGACTCTATCTGGAACATTCCGATCGTCTCGCCGCTTTGGATGACTTGATAGACCTTGGCGTCGTTCTCATCGATCGCATGCCAGTTGACGTCGACGTCATAGCGGTTTTTGACCAGCTTGATCGCGGAGTCGATGACATCAAGCGTTTTAAGCCCCAGGAAGTCGAACTTGATCAGGTCGACGTCTTCGAGGTAGTTAAGCGAATATTGGGTCACGAAGGTCGTCTCGCCCGAGGGTTTGTAGATCGGCGTCTTGTACCAAAGCTCGCGGTTGGAGATGACCACACCCGCCGCGTGCATCCCCGCGTTGCGCTTCAGTCCTTCGAGACGTTTGGAAAACTCCCACACCCGCGCGGCCGTCGGGTCTGTCTCAATCAGTTCGCGCAGCTTAGGCTCTTTTTGAAAGGCACCCGGCGTGAGCTCTCCGTTTTTCGTCTTTCCGTTGAGGGTGATGCCAAGTTCGTCGGGGATCAGTTTGGCCATCTTGTCGGCTTGCGAAAGCGGAACATCCAGAACCCGCGAGACGTCACGTATGACCCCTTTGGCAAGCAAGGAGCCGAAGGTGATGATCTGTGCGACCTGGTTGCGTCCGTACTTCTCAACAACATAGTCGATAACCTCGCCGCGTCTCGCCTGCATAAAGTCCATATCGATATCCGGCATCGAAACGCGCTCCGGGTTCAAAAAACGCTCAAACAGAAGATCATACTTCATCGGATCGATGTCCGTGATCTCCAATGAGTAGGCGACCAGAGAGCCTGCAGCCGAACCGCGTCCCGGACCTACGGCAATGCCCATCTCTTTGGCAACCTTGACAAAGTCCCAAACGATGAGCATATAGCCCGGAAACTTCATCGAGTTGATGACATCCATCTCAAAGACCAGACGCGCCCGGTACTCATCATGGCGTTCAGGCGGCACATGCTGCAGACGTTTGTCCAGACCGATCTTGCAGCGGTGGATAAAGTACTCGGCATCGTTTTTGTCTGCCGCGCCCATCCACTTTTTTGTTTCATCACTGCCGGCATCGGCGCTCAGCGGAGCATCGTCTTCGCAGTCAATATCAAGCCCCTCGGCGCGCGCATACTCCTGGGTAAACTTGAAATTGGGAGGAATAGGATCGCCCAACTTTAGTTTCAGCTGGCACTTGTCGGCGATCTCCTGGGTGTGGGCTATTGCCTCGGGAATGTCGACAAAAAGACGGCCCATCTGTTCGGGCGATTTAAGGTAGAATTCATGCACGGAGTGGCGCATACGGTTGGGATCGTCATAGAGTTTATTCATCCCGATACACATAAAGGCCTCATGATACTGAGCATCGTCAGGATAGGTATAGTGGGTATCGTTTGTAGCGACAATCTTGATGTCCGTCTCGCGGCTTAGCTGCAGGATCTGCTCATCAATAAAAAGCTGGTCTCCGATGCCGTGGCGCATGATCTCAAGGTAAAAATCATCCCCGAAAATCTCTTTGTACTCCAGAGCTACGGCTTTTGCCCCCTCGTATCCTCCTGCACCGTTTTTGACGTTACGCTCGTTTTGAAGGTTAAGGTGCCAGTTAACCTCGCCCTGCAAACAGGCGGAGGTACAAACAAGTCCCTCGGAGTGTGCGCGAAGCTCATGTTTGTTGATCCGCGGAAAGTAATAAAAGCCGTCGATATAGGCCTTTGAGGAGAGGTACATCAGGTTTTCATAGCCGACCTGGTTCTTGGCAAAGAGGCAGACATGAAAGCGCTGCTTAGAGCTCTTGTCGTCCAGGCTCTTCCCGTTATGGATATACCCCTCCATTCCGATAATGGGTTTGATGCCCGCCGCCGTCATCTGCTTGTAAAAATCGATGGCGCCGAACATGTTTCCGTGGTCTGTCATCGCCACCGATGTCATTCCGAGTTTCTTCACCTCTTCGACAAGATTTGTGATCTTGTTGGCGCCGTCTAGAAGGGAGTATTCTGTGTGTAGATGAAGGTGGGTAAACTGCTGAACGGACATAAAAACTCTTTAGATTATTATTTTCTTTATTATACCAAATCCTTCTAACCAGGTGCACTTATAATAAAATATAAGCCCTTGGTTACAAGACGGCTCTTTGAAGGACTAGCTGGCTAATCCGAAAAGAGGCGACGCCGCAGATGAGGGCTTATCTTTTACCCGCAGGATTTGCTATTATAGTGAAGTTGTATGAGGGGAAGATAAAAAAACGTGTTTTTTTATCTTTAAGGACGCCTTAGCAATACTCTGCCAGTAGTCCCTCTTTTAAAGCTTCGGCTGTCTGTGTATCTTTTAGTTTTTCTACGATGGCCAGTCCAAAACAGATCGCCGTTCCCGGTCCTCGAGAGGTCATGATATTGTCGTCTGTGACGACACTGTGCTCTTGCGTATACCCCTCTTCTCTGATCTGCTCTTCTACCGAAGGGTAGCAGGTGTAGTTATATTTCAAGACACCTGCTTTGTTTAGAACAAAAGGAGCCGCACAGATTGCTCCTATGAGCTTCTTGTCTGCATCCATCTCTTCTAAAAGGCGCATAACATCCGGGTCATCCGCCATGGCTTTCGTGCCGCCCCATCCTCCGGGCAAGAGGATCATATCGAGGTCCTTGCTGTGTATCTCACTAAGCAGGCACTCGGTCTGGATTTGAATGTCATGTGCACCCGCTATGTTGATAGCACCTACTCCGGCAATAACTACCTCTATTTTTGCTCTGCGAAGAACATCTATAAGGCATACCGCTTCTATCTCTTCAAAACCCTCTGCAAGTGGAATTAAAACTTTTGCCATAATAGCTCCTGTCAATCGATTGTAAAAAGTATTATAACAAATTTTAACTACTTAAAAGAATAAAAAAACATAATAAGAGGGAGAAGTCAAGAAACAGCGGCTATAGCTGCTTCTTTGATATGTGGATTATTTTACTTTTTCGAGGTATTCGCCCTCTACTGTGTTGACTTTGATCAAATCACCCTCAAGAACATGGTAAGGAACCTGGACGACAGCACCGGTCTCCAGCGTAGCCGGTTTTTTTGAACCGCTGGAAGTGTCGCCTTTGAAGTTGGGAGGAGTTTCAGTGATCAGCAGCTCCATGATCTCGGGAGCATCCACGGAGATCGGTTTCCCGTTATGAAGGACCAGCTCCACATTGGTACCGTCTTTTAGCCACTTCATCGCATCATCGCACTGCTCATAGGTCAGGCCAAGCTGATCATATGTCTCTGTGTCCATAAACTGAAGCATTTCGCCGTCATCATACAGGTACTGCATCGTCTTGTAGACGATATTTGGCACTTCAAACTTATCGCCGGCATGTACTGTCTTTTCGATCACTTTTGCATTGATAAAGCTTTTGACCTTCATGCGCACAAAGGCTGCGCCTTTTCCCGGTTTTACGTGTTGAAAGTCAACAACTTTGTACGGGACACCACTGACCTCTAAACGCACATTTTTCTTAATATCACCCATTCCAATGGTTGCCATCGCGTATCCTCATAAATATTATTTTGAAATTTTATCCAAAATGTGAGAAATAAGAAAGCTTTGCTCTCAGATCCATTTAAAAAAAGAAAAAGCCTCTCTGTTTTTGGAACTTTTTCACATTAATCCTATGATTTATTCTTTGAAAATGCTAAAATTAAAAATGCCAATATTAAATTTAATTGTTCTACTTCTTTTCAGTCCATCCGCCTTTGCCTTTAATGGGCAGAACATTCCTGAATCCGTTATGAAAAAAGCCGAACGGAAGTATGGCGGCTTTGTCGTAAGCCGCTACCTTGCCTACAACACGATGCTTCGCAACGCAGAACCTCTCTCTGAACGCAGCAAGCTTAAGCTGGTTAATGATTTTTTTAATGCCCTCCCTTTTCTCAGCGACATAGAAAACTGGAAGCTAGACGATTACTGGGCAACGCCATTGGAGTTTCTAGCGCGCAACAAGGGAGACTCTGAAGATTATGTGATCGCAAAGTATTTTGCGCTGAAAACACTTAATGTTGATCCGAAACGGCTCTATTTCACCTATGTCAATTCAAAACGCCTAAAAGCGCCGCATATGGTTCTGAGCTATTTTGAGTCACCCCAATCCGATCCTCTGATTCTAGACAATATCTCTGCAGACATAGATACGGCTTCTAATCGCAGTGACCTTGTCCCGATATACAATTTTAACGCCGATACGATAGAAAATTCATCCGCTCAGCAAAGCACCCATAAAAAATGGGAAGAACTCAACCAACGTGTCAAAAGGAACAAACTATGAGTCTATTTAAGCAGATTGCTATAATTATGTCGCTTTTTTTATTGTTGATACTCTTAGCCGTCATGGCCCTGAACTTTCAGTCCTCCGCACGATATGCAGAAGCTGAACTGGCAAACAATGCGCAAAACACTGCCTCTTCGCTGAGTCTCTCCCTTGCCAATGCCCAGGGAGATCTCTCTGCGATGGCCACCATGATCGATGCCCTCTTCGACAGCGGATATTTTCAAAAGATCGTTCTTCGTGATACGAATAACAAGCTTATCCACGAACGTCTGATACCCAGCGGGTTCTCAGAGATCCCACAATGGTTTAGATCCCTCTATACGCTCAAGTCACCCCTCGCCTCGGCAACCGTCTCTTCGGGTTGGAATCCCATCGGTACGATCACGATCACGCCCATACAAGAAAATGCACATATCAAACTTTATGGGAACTTTAAGAAGCTTCTCAAGACTTTTGCATTGATCTCTTTGGTCACTTTCTCACTTCTGTATCTCCTGCTCAGACTTCTACTCAGCTCACTCAAGCGCGTGGAGGAGCAGGCCGAAGCTGTCAGCAATAACAACTTTATCATCAACACGAAGATTCCCTCTACAGCAGAGCTTAAAGAGGTGACCCTGGCGATGAACAAGATGGTTGCCAAGGTCAAGGATATTTTTGCAAAAGAAGCCGATTCGGCCAGAGAGAACCACCGACTTCTATATAAGGACAGACTTACCGGGTTGGGTAACCGCAATTTTTTTGAACTTAAACTTAATGAGTTTATCTCTTCTGAGGAAGCCGATTCCAAAGGTGTAGTTCTCACTCTTTATATCGAGGGTATTGTTGAAGCCAACAGAGTCTTGGGTCATGACAATGTCGATAGCCTTATTAAAGAACTGTCGCAGCGTCTTGTCCGTGAGACACAAGAGCAGAAGCAGGTCGTCATTGCACGTATCGACGGGACAAAGATCTCGCTGATCTTCCCTCGCATGCAAAAAGATGATATTGAAAAGATAGCGGATGAGATCTTGGCCAAGGCGATTATGACCATCGAAGCCTCATCTGCCCAGGATTGCGAGTGCGCCGTAAAACTGTTGCAGCTCAACTACACAGCACAAGACACCGTGCCTCTTCTTCTGAACAAGATCGAAAAAGAGCTTTCTGGCGTTCAGAAGAACAGCGTTGCCTCTGTCTGCGTACAAGAGAGCATGGAGAACATAGGGCACCTCTAAAAACCCCAACTGCCTTCAGAGGGAAAAAGAGAGATGAGATTGTGCAGAACTTTTCTTG
>JACUTT010000020.1 GCA_014859655.1 Campylobacterales bacterium | reverse complement strand
TGCAGTTACACCTTAATTTTACTGCATTGTTGTTCGGTTTTTGGGGTCCAGCTCACTTCTTAAGCCCTATTTTGCGAACATCGGCAAACAGTTTGCAAAATCTCCAAAAGTGTTTTTCAACGACACGGGAGTGCTTTGTTCTTTGCTAAGAATCGACTCAAGAGAGAAACTTCTCAGCTCACCCTATAGCGGACAAGTGTTTGAGACCTATATATTCTGCGAGCTCCAAAAACATCTCTCTTACATGCAAAAAAGCGGCACACTCTACCACTACCGGACAAACGACAAAAAAGAGATAGATTTTATCATCGAAGTTGACAACGAGATACTCGCCATAGAGGTAAAACAGAGCAGCAGTGTCAAAAAAGATGATTTCAAACATATCATCGACTTTCAAAGCAGATGTGAGCAAAAATGCCTGGGCGTGGTGTTTTACAATGGTGAGATAGTTATAGAGTTTGGGGATGATCTGGTGGCTTTGCCGTTTGGGGTGTTTTTGTGATTTTTTGCAGAATAGAAGGAAGACAAAAGTGAATCAATACTACAATAATTTCGAGACGGAAACGATAGATGCCTTCATTTCAAAACACAAGATAGAAAAAGCGGCCTTTGAAACAATGCTGCTCGATACGATCCAGGTCACTACCGAGTTTTCAAGAACCTCCGTATAAGCCCTCTCTGGCATCGTTATAGCAGGATTTGGTTTTAAACACTACCGCGGATAACGATCTTTGAGATCTCGCTGGGAGCGAGAACGCGAAGCGGTGGCCCCCAGTAGCCCGTGCCCCGGCTGACAAAGATCTGCTTTTGCGTGTCATGGCGGTGAAGCCCCGAGAGATAGGGCTGATCAAGCATCACCAGCAGGCCGAAAGGAAAGATCTGCCCGCCGTGGGTATGGCCGCTGAGCATCAGGTCGCAGGCTCTTTTCTCCAGGCGAAGTATCGTCTTTGGCTGATGGGCCAGGATAATGCACGGCAAGGTTGAGTCTGTTTCTTGGTAGGCCTTCTCGATCTCCATCGGATACTCACCGATACGCTCGCCCAGCACATCCGTCAGTCCGATAAGATTGAAGTGAGACTCCCCATTTTTAATGCGCAAGGATTCGTTGAGCAAGACAGTGATCCCCAAGCTACGCATATGTGCGATGATCTCCGTCGCACCGTGAAAATACTCGTGGTTGCCCAGAATGAAGTAGGTCGGAGCATTGAGCTTTTGCAGCGGCGAGAGGTCCTCTTTGATCGCGTCGAGGCTGTGGTCGACGAGGTCGCCGGTGATGACTATGATGTTGGGATGCTGCGCATTGGTACGTGTGACCAGTGTCTCGACAAAGCTCTTTTTTATCGTCCGACCGACATGCAGATCGCTCAACTGCATAATGACATACCCCTCTTTGGAAAAGCCCTCTATAGCAACATCGACAGTGTTGAGAACAGGTTCTGAAAATCCCCCTTTGAACCCTCTGAAAAGGTAGCTGAGAGCCAGAATAAGCATGGTCGTATCGAACATGATCTTGATGAATTTACGGCGTTTGTGCTGGTAGGGGATGCGCTTGAAAAGCGAGAGATTGAGATCATAGACCAGAGTGATAACAAAGAGCACAAAGGTGATCCCAATGGTGGCGGAGAAGAGCCAATAAAGTGCGAGAGAGTCGATAAAGATGCGGCTAATCGCCTCTATAACAAAGACAAACTCGCCTAACATCAGGAGCGAAGGGATCACGCTGGCGTAGCGGTTGAAGGGATAGTCCAGCTTTTTGAAAAAGCGTTTATAGATGTAGTAGTTGAGCAGAGCCATCACAACAACAAAGAAAATTAAAAAGAACGAGATCCTCATAATAGGCGGTATCTTATCGCTTCGCTCTCAAGAAAATCGGTGAAGCGCTTGAAATATTTTTTTATCTCCTGCTCATCCCTTCCGCTGAGGGTGAGCTCGACGCTGGGATGGCCGTCATTCATCATCGGCAAGGAGGAGAGTTCGATGGTGTCGCTTAGCTGCATCATCAGCGTCGTGAGCCTGCTTTCGCCGACCTCGGCGATGAGGCTTTGGCTGAAACTGGGCAGGCTTTGCGGGCAGTATTTCGAGAGGATCTCTCCTATCATAGGCTGGGCCATCTCGGGAAAACCGGGCATGAAGAAGTAGCGCTCGTCCAGAAAAAAACCCGACATATTGTTGATTGGGTTGAAAAGAAGGCAGGCATCTTTAGGCAGGTCGGACATGGTAATGGGGTAAGGGTAGGCACGTTCGCCCAGGCGCGCTAAGATATCTTTTTCAAACTGCGGATGGCGATAGAGCACGCCGTCGCAAAAGACCTCTGCAGCGATCTTTCGGGTAAGATCATCCGGCGTCGAGCCGATGCCTCCGAAGCTGAACATTATCGCCAAGGGGTCTTTTTTGACCAGCTCGTAGGTCTGCGCGATCAGTTCTTTGTCGTCTTTGATGATAAAGGAGGCAAAAAGGTCAAAGCCCTTCTCTTTGAGCGCCTGAGTGAGAAAATCGAAATGCTTATCCTCGCGCCGGCGATTGAGTATCTCGCTTCCGATAATAACGGCGTAAAAATGGGGTTCTTGTATCACAATACGTCCTATTGCGGATATGGAGTACGATTATATCAGATTTATTTTTTTATCTTCATACGTCTGCATTCGCCAAATAAATGAGCTATAATCTATTCTAATACAGCATACACCTGCCAAGGAAGAAATATGTTTGAGGCAAAAAATCTTTCAGAACTTCTTAAGCACATAGAGAACAGTGTAGCGAACGAGACCTACCTGAACTACCTGCACGAGCAGCAGTTCAAAAGCATCTCTTCAGCAGAGTTTGTGCGTAGCGTGCGTGCTCTGGCAAGCGCTTTTCAAAAGAGCGGGATAGGGCAGGGGAGCACGGTCGCCATCATTGCCGACTCCTCTCCTTTTTGGCTTATAACGGACTACGCCCTGCAGTGTCTGGGGGCGGTATCGGTGCCGATCTTTGCCGACATCTCTCCCGAAAACCTGCAGTTTGAGCTCGAAGATGCCGCCATACGCTATGCCTTTGTCTCGACGAAGCTGCATTATGAGAAGCTCATGCCTTTCTTGCAAAAGATGGAGCTGGTGCTGGTCAAAGATATCCATGCCAAGGGCGCAAATGTGCAGCAGTGGGAAACCTTCATAGGAGAGGATTTGCGCTATAGCAGGCCTGAAATCCATGCGGATGACCTGGCCACCATCATCTACACCAGCGGTTCGACGGGCCGTCCCAAAGGCGTCGAGCTCTCGCATAATAACATCATCACCCAGCTCGAAGACACGCAAATGAGGTTTGATCTGGAGCCTTCTTTCAGGGCGTTGAGTTTTCTTCCTTTGGCGCATATCTTTGAGCGGATGGTGATGAGCTACTATCTGATGCGTGGCATCTCCGTCTATTTTGTGGATGATGTAAAAAACGTAGCCGTGCTTCTTAAAGAGGTGAAGCCCCATGTGATGACGGTCGTTCCGCGTCTTCTGGACAAGGTCTACACCAAGATGCATGAGGGTGCGGCTGGGGCAAAGGGGCTGAAGTGGCTGGTGGCAAAAGCCGCTTTTTACCACGCCGATCACAAAGACCCCAGCACGCAAGCAGACTCTTTCATAGACAGACTCTTCGCTCACCTGGTCTACACTAAACTTCTTGATGTCTTCGGCGGCGAACTGCGCTACCTGATCAGCGGGGGCGCACCGCTCTCTCTGGCCGTCTACCGCTTTTTTCATAACATAGGCCTTCCTCTCTATCAGGGCTACGGCCTCACCGAGAGCTCCCCGGTGATCAGTGTTAATACAGCGCGCTATAACAGAGTCGGAACCTGCGGAAAAGCCTACCCCCATGTGGAGGTGAAACTGGCAGAGGACGGCGAGCTTCTGGTGCGCGGGCAGAGCGTTATGCGCGGCTATCACAAGGCACCCGAAATGACAAAAGAGGTCATAGATGAGCAGGGATGGCTGCACACGGGAGACCTGGCGAGCATCGACGCCGAGGGTTACATCACCGTTTTAAGCCGCAAAAAAGAGCTTTTCAAGACCTCTACGGGCAAGTACATTTCGGCCGTGGCGATAGAGCAGAAGATCACGGCCAACAAATGGATCGATTATGCGGTGGTGATCGCCGACGGCAGGCCCTTTGTCTCCGCGCTTGTCTTTATGGACGAAGCCGAGTGCGCTGCCTTGACACAGGAGCATCTGCAAAGACTTGTGCAGGCGCTTGTCGACAGGGTCAACACAAGGCTAAACCGCTGGGAACAGATACAGAAGTTTTATATTTCCAAGCAGAGTGTAAGCATCCAAAACGGTCTTTTGACCCCTTCGATGAAGATAGCGCGCGAAAAGGTCGAAGAGCACTACAAAGAACAGATTGAAAATTTTTACAGGAGTGAGTCATGAAAGAGAGAATTGCCATCATAGACGGTTTGCGTACCCCCATCGCCAAAGCGGGCGGGAAACTCAAAGATCTTCAGGCCGAACGTCTGGGCGCGCATATTGTCCAGGAGCTGGCCCTGCGGGTGGGACTGCCTTTTGGCCTGTATGACGAGGTCATCATGGGAAATGTCTCCCAGCCCGCGCATGCGGCCAATGTGGCCCGTGTCATTGCCCTGGAAGCGGGATTTCCAAACTCGACGACTGCGTATACGGTGCATCGAAACTGCGCCTCGGGAATGGAGTCGATCACCTCGGCTGCGTGCAAGATACTCAGCGGCGAGGGGGAGATCTTTTTGTGCGGCGGGGTGGAGTCGATGAGCAATGTGCCGCTGATGTACAGCGACAAGATGAAGGCCCTCTTTGAGACCCTATCCAAGGCAAAGAGCCTGAGTGAAAAGCTCTACACGCTCACGCACTTCAGGCCACGGCACATCAAACCGATCATCGGACTGATGCAGGGGCTTACCGATCCCGTCAGCGGTCTGGTGATGGGATCGACAGCGGAGATACTGGCCCAGGACTTCGGGATAAGCCGGGAAGAGCAGGATGCCTACGCCTTGCAAAGCCACAAAAAAGCCGAAGCCGCGATCAAGGCGGGGATATTTAAAGAAGAGATAGCCCCTATTGTGTATGACACGAAAGCGGGGAAGGTCATGGAAGATGATGACGGGGTGCGCCTGGGACAAAACATGCCAGCCCTTGGCAAACTTCGCCCCTTCTTCGACCGTAAAAACGGCACGGTGACGGCGGGGAACTCCTCGCAGATATCCGACGCGGCGGCGGCGGTCGTGGTGATGAGCGAGTCCAAGGCTAAACAGATGGGGCTGGAGCCTATGGGATACCTCAGCCACTATGCCTACGCGGGACTTGATCCGAAGCGAATGGGGATGGGGCCGGCCTACGCCACGGCAAAACTTTTTAAGCATCACCGCCTTAGCATGAAAGATATCGACCTTATCGAGATGAACGAGGCTTTTGCGGTGCAGGTGCTGGCCAATCTTGTCGCCTTTGATTCCGATGCCTATGCGAAAACACATCTGGGCAGAAACAAAGCCCTGGGCAGCATCGATACGACACGCCTCAATGTCAACGGCGGCGCCGTCGCGCTGGGCCACCCCGTCGGTATGACAGGTACACGTCTGGTCATCCACACCCTCAAAGAGCTGCGCCGAAGAGGCAAGAACAGAGGTCTGGCAACGCTGTGTATTGGCGGCGGGCAGGGTGCTGCGCTTATTTTGGAGGTAGAATAATGAATTTTTTTGATTTTACAATGGACAGTAGCGGTATCGCGACGCTTTGTTTTTCGCGCGAAGACGGGGGTGTCAACATTCTCTCATCCGAGGCGCTAAAGGCCCTGGACGCAAAACTCGATGAGCTCAAAACCGCCAAAGAGATCAGGCTTCTCAAGATCAGTTCGGCCAAAGAGGGGATCTTTATAGCGGGCGCGGATATTGCCGAAATCGAAGGACTGCGTGACGAAGAGGAGGCCTACGAGAAGGTGCGCGAAGGCCAAAAGATCCTGAGTAAGCTCTGCGCACTTCCCTTTCCTACACTCTCTATCATCGACGGGGCCTGTCTGGGCGGGGGACTTGAACTGGCCCTGTGCTGCGACTACCGTATCTGCACGGAAGACGCGAAGACGAAGTTGGGCCTTCCTGAGGTCAATCTCGGCGTGCTTCCGGGATTTGGCGGGACACAGCGGCTAAAACGTCTTGTCGGCCTTTCCAAAGCGCTGGAACTGATCCTTGGCGCGAAGATACTCAAGGGCAAAAAAGCGGAGAAACTGGGTCTGGTGGACGGGTGCGTGCCTAAAGGCTATCTTGCTTTTAAAGAGAAGAGTTTTGTCGAAGAGATCTTAAACCATCCCGAAGAGATTGTGAAAAAAAGACCCACCAAAACAGTGATAGAGCGCTTTGCTCCGCAGCTTATCTTCTATATCGCGCGCAAAAATGTCATGGCTAAGACAAAAGGGAAATATCCCGCACCCCTGGCAGTACTGGAGCTTTTTGAAAGGACACAGTACAAGGAGGTAGAATCAGGACTGAGCGAGGAGGCCAGGGCCTTTGCGAACCTCGTCGTTGGCGATATCTGCAAAAACCTTATCGGTCTCTTTTACACCTCCGAGGCGCTCAAAAAAGAGCGCGGGGTCAAGCGCAAAGTCAATCCTGTGCGTATCAATATACTCACCGTAATAGGTGCGGGCGTAATGGGCTCGGGGATAGTCTACCAGTTCTCGCTTATCGGCAAACTGGTACGGATGAAGCTGCGCGGCTACGAGCAGGCGGGGAGTACGATGAAGAGTATTCAAAAGATGTACGATGCGGTCATCAAGCGCGGCCGTCTGCGCCCTGACGAGGCCGCTATGAGAATGGGCCATATCTCGTACACCACCGCGTTCGACGGCTTTAAAAACTGCGATCTGCTCATTGAGGCGATCGTCGAGAACATAGAGGCAAAGCAGGAGCTTTATGCGCAGCTTGAAGCTGTTGCGGATGAAAAAGCGATCATTGCCTCGAACACCTCTTCGCTCTGCATTTCGATGCTGAGTGAGAAGATGGCCCATCCCGGGCGCTTTGTAGGCATGCACTTTTTCAATCCGGTTTCCAAGATGCCGCTGGTCGAGATCATCCCGGGCAAAAAAAGTTCAGACAAGACCATTTCAACGGTGGTAGAGCTTGTAAAAGAAGCCGGTAAAACGCCCATTGTCGTGGGAGATTGCGCCGGCTTTTTGGTCAACCGGATTTTGCTTCCTTACATCAACGAGGCCGCAAGACTCTGTGAAGAGGGTGCTGATTTTGAGCGTATCGACCGAGTCATTTTGGATTTTGGTATGCCGATGGGTCCCTTTGCTTTGGCAGATGAGGTAGGTCTGGATGTGGGTTACAAGGTTGCCAAGGTCCTTGAAGAAGCCTACGGCGAGAGGATGAAGGTCAGCTCTATTCTTGACCGCGTCTATCATCAGATGCAGCTGCTGGGTAAAAAAGGCGGCAAGGGCTTTTATATCCACACGGCCGGCAAACCCAAGGCCAACGAGGAAGTGAAAAACCTCGTCTACTCTAAACGCACTTTTGAAGCGCAGGAGATCCTGGATCGGAGCATTTTGATCATGGTCAATGAAGCCGCGATGTGTCTGGAAGAGAAAATAGTTGAGAATGCCCACTACCTGGACATGGCGATGGTGATGGGAACCGGTTTCCCTCCTTTTAGAGGCGGCCTTCTTCGCTATGCAGATGCGATCGGGATAGAGCGCATCGTCATTACCCTGCAATCACTCAGCACGAACTACGGTCTGCGTTTCGAGCCTGCCAGACTGCTCCAAGAGATGGCCAGAGACAAAAAAACATTTTACTAAAGGATAGGATATGCAATTTATGATTATCGCCTTATCGATAGGAGTGCTTGCGCTCTGGTATGTCGGCGCAAAGGGCGTCTACTGGGCGGCGCTGCTCGCACTCATCATCTACCTGGGTGCGGAGCCGGGTTTTCTCTTCTGGCTGCTCTACATTCCGCTCAACATCGTCTTGCTTCTTCCGAGCATCCGCAGAGAGCTTATAACACGCCATCTGGTCACCTTGATACAGAGGCTGCATCTGATGCCGAGCATCTCTAAGACCGAAAAGATAGCTCTACGCGCGGGCACTGTCTGGGTGGACGGGGAGTTTTTCAGCGGGAAGCCGGACTTCGATAAAATCTTTGCGCAGAGCTATCCGGCCTTGAGCCAGGAGGAACAGGCCTTTTTGGACAATGAGGTCGAGCGCGTCTGCGAAATGACAGATGACTGGACTGTCTACCGTGAACGCGACCTTAGTAAAGAAGTGTGGCAGTATCTCAAAGAGCAGAAGTTTTTCGGCATGATCATTCCCAAATCCTACGGAGGGCTTGGTTTCTCAGCGCTGGGTCACAGTGCCGTGATCCAGAAAATGGCCTCGCGCTCCCAGGTGCTGGCTATAACAACGATGGTACCCAACTCACTGGGGCCAGCCGAGCTTATTTTGCATTACGGAAGTCAGACGCAAAAAGAGCACTACCTTCCACGTCTGGCTGAGGGAAAAGAGATCCCCTGTTTTGCACTTACTGAGCCTCTGGCCGGTTCAGACGCGACCTCTATCCGTTCCAGCGGTGAACTCTTCGAAGACGAGAAAGGAGAGATCAAGATCCGCCTTCAGTTTGAAAAACGCTACATTACGCTGGGCTCCGTCGCTACCCTCATCGGTTTGGCCTTTGTTCTGAGAGATCCGAAGAAGATTCTGGGCCGGGGAGAGGAGCTTGGCATCTGCTGTGCTTTGGTGGCCGCAAAGACAAAAGGGATCGTTCAAGGCCGCCAGCATGACCCTCTGGGCGTGCCCTTTATCAACTCTCCGATCAGCGGCACGGATGTGATCATTGGCATAGAGGACATCATCGGCGCAGAAGAGGGAGTAGGCGAGGGGTGGATGATGCTGATGGAGTCGCTCTCGGTTGGCCGCGGCATCTCTCTGCCTTCGACAAGCACGGGCGGCATGAAGCTCGCTGCCAGAGTTGCCGGCGCCTATGCCCAGGTGCGTGAACAGTTTGGCATCTCCATTGCGAAGTTTGAGGGGATCGAGATAGAACTTGCCAAAATTGCCGCCTTTACCTACATGATGGACGCGGCGAGAAAGTTTACGATAGGCGCCATCGACGAGGGGGGAAAACCGGCCGTTATCAACGCCGTGATGAAGTACCATTCGACGGAGAAATTCAGAGAGGTAATCAACCACGCGATGGACATCCAAGGCGGTGCCGCGATCTCTCTTGGGCCAAAAAACCTTCTTGCCAATGCTTATTTCGGCGCTCCCGTCGCCATCACGGTAGAAGGGGCCAACATTATGACCCGCACGCTTATCCAGTTCGGCCAGGGGCTTATACGGTGCCATCCCTATGTCTACAAAGAGATCGAAGCCCTCGAAGAGCAAGATATAGAGGCCTTTGACGAGAACTTTTTCAAACACATCGGCTTTACGCTTCGAAACATGGTGCGCATGCTGCTACTGAGCCTGACACGGGGCTATCTGCATTTTTCAAAACGCTCTTCTCTGGTTTCAAAATATGAGCGCAAACTGGTCTGGAGTAGTGCGAGCTTTGCTTTTTTGAGTGACTTTGTGATGGGGTATTACGGCGGAAGTCTGAAGCAAAAGGAGAAGATCACGGCACGCTTTGGCGATGTTCTCTCCTGGATGTACCTGCTTACGGCAACATTGAAGCGTTTTCAGGCGGAGGGCGAACGCGAAGAGGACAGGATCTATGTTGCATGGATAGGGGAGTATGCCCTGCATCAGATACAGACGGCCTACGAAGAGATTAGCAACAACATCGACCGCTCATTAGTAGGCCTCTTTTTCGCCTATCCGGTGGGCTGGTATATGCGCCTTAATTCTCTTTCAAAAGCGCCGAGTGATGCCTTTTCAAAGGCACTGGCGGAAAAACTGGTAAGCGAGGGGCGTGAACGTGAAAATCTGACAGAGGGGATCTACTTGCCAAAGAACACGCAGGAGGCCCTGGGCCGCCTGGAGCATGCCTTCAGGCTGTCATGCCAGGCCGATCTTGTCGCCGCCAAGGTGAAAAAAGCACTCCGTTCCAAAGTGCTGCAAAAGGGCGAAAGGCTCTATGCGGACGCTTTGGCTTCGGGGGTGATAGACGAGGCAGAGTATGCGCTGCTGTGTGAGGCCAAAAAGGTCCGGGAAGAGGCGATTATGGTGGACGCGTTCAGCCTCAGCGACTACCTCAAAAGAGCCTGAAAAGGAAAAGAATGAAAAACATATTTTATAACTCCAGCTCCTATCTGGTCGGAATGATAGAATCGGTGTTGGAGACAAACATCCACCTCCACGGCGAGGAGAACCTGTTAAAAGACTCTCCTATGCTTTTTGTCTCCAACCACTTTACGCGTTTTGAGACCTTAGTGATGCCCCACATCATCGATACCTACGCGCATATGAGTGTGCGCTCTTTGGCGGACCACTCTATTTTCGTCGGCAATTATTCAAAATATCTCGACCGCGTCGGTACCGTTTCGACGCAAAACCCCCAGCGCAACGAGATCATTCTAGGCGATCTGATGACCGGGCGCGACAACTGGATCATCTACCCTGAGGGCGCAATGATAAAGAACAAGAAGGTCAGCAAGGAGAAGGAGTTTATGCTCCATATTGATGGTGAGGCCTCCGCCGTTCGCACGGGTTCGGCGGTTTTGGCCATGATGTCTGAACTTCTAAAGCAGGAGTTCAAAGAGGCTCAGCGTGCGGGAGACATCGTAAAAGTACGTGCAATGCGCGAAAAGTATCGCATTTCTCCCACAGAAAGCATGGCCTACAAAAACAGCGTCGTCGTTCCCGTCAATATCACCTATGTCCCTCTGCGCCCGGGGATAAATCCTTTGATGAGTCTGGGAGAGAGGATTGTCGAGCCTATGGACGCGCGGCTGAAAGAGGAGCTTGAGATCGAGGGGAATATCTTGCTTAACTCCGAGATCCACATCCGCTTTGACAAGCCCATTGACATCGCGGAGTACCTCTACTATGTGCAAAAAAAGATGGAGTATCTCAATAAACCTCTTGGTGAGCTGGCGATCAGCAGCTTCACCCGGCATGATCTCACCACGCGTTTTATGGATGCAATCTACAAAAATATCATGATCAACTTTGACCATATCTTTGCCCTGGTTCTGGAGTATTACGGCGAGGAGTTTATCAGCAGCTCTGAGCTCAAACGTGCCATCTACCTTTCGGCAAAAGAGGTTGATGCCCTAAATGCTTATCATCTGCACCACAGCATCACCGATGCACTCTACAAACTCCTCACCGATGAAAAAGATCCCTGGTTTGATAGCGTTCTTGCCCTGGCGCTGGAGCAGAAGGTGCTGGTCCATGTCGAAGAAGAGCTCTATAGGATCAACAAAGAGGTCTATAAGCAGGAGCATGATTTTCATACGATCCGCATTAAAAATACCCTGCGCGTTATCTTAAACGAAGTCTCTCTTTTTTCCAATGTCACGCAGAGTGTCAAAGAGACCCTGGGCAAAACTGCGCGAGAGATCAAAGAGGAGGTCTTTTATGCGATCTATAAGAGCGATGAGAAGCGCTATACTAAGGCCTATAACACCTTCTATTCGGTCATCCTCTCTAAACCCAAAGAGATAGGTACTCCCTTCGTCCTTTACAACCCTGACTTCACCACCGGCATCGTCATCTCTCACGGCTTCACATCTTCTCCCTCTGAGATCAAGGAGCTCTCCTTATACCTGCATGAACGCGGCATCAACGTATACGGTGTCAGACTTGAGGGCCACGGCACACTGAGCGAAGATATGCGCGATAGCAGCTGGGAAGAGTGGTATGACAGCTTCAACCGCGGCTTTGCGGCGATGCGTCAGGTCAGCGAGAAGCTCTTTGTTGCAGGCTTCTCCACCGGCGGACTGCTGGCTATTTTGGCCACCGTGCGTAAGCTCAACAAGGTGGAGGGGCTTATCGTTATCAATGCTGCTCTTGAGTTGCAGGATATGCGCATGAATTATGTCGTACCGACGCTAAACCGCATGAACAATTTTCTCTCGCTCTTCAATGCGGATATGGAGTATGTAGCGAACGAGCCGGAGTTCCCGGAGTTCAACTACACCCGAAGCTACATCACGTCGCTCAACCAGCTCTATGAGCTGATGCAAGAGTGCAATGCTTCGCTTCCCTTAGTCACCGCGCCTGTGCTTGTGCTACAGGCCGACAAGGACCCCGTAGTTAAACCCGAAAGCGCGCAGAAGATCATGGAAAAGATAAACTCGAAGCACAAAGAGATGAAAATGCTTCCCTTCTCGCGCCACGTCATTGTCTTGGGCGAAGGAAAGAGCGAAGTGTTTGAGAGGGTTTACGCCTTTATGCAGAGCGTAGCAAAGGCTACTACTCTTCGCTGACCATCTTGGTGATGATGTGGTGCTGAAGGTCTTTGTTCTGGACGCCATTTTCTATGGCCTGAGAGTAGATCTTTGAGACCTTTTCACTGTTTTTGTTGTAGTCGAAATGCGGAAAGTGGTTTTTCCATGCTTCCATGATAAGGCGTTTGGAGACCTGTTCGATAAGCCAGGCCTTAAACAGGGCGAAGGTGGAGAAAAAGAGCACAGTAAAGACGATGGAGGAGAGGATCAGCGCGTGGCAGTCTATCTTGGCCAGCAGGGTGTGAAAGATCAAAGAGGGCGGGGTAAGGACCAGCAGCCATAGAACAAGAAAGACAAGATAGATGCGGCCCAGACGCACACGGAAGCCTTTCATGTTGTACTCGAGGTTCATGCCGTCATTGTAGATCTTGTTGGCATGCATCAGCTCCTTGAAAAGCATCGGCTGTTTACAAGTCGTAAACACAAAGGGGATAATACGTGTCTGTGTAAACGTTATGATCGGATTTTTCAGTGTTGCAATAAGACTCATATCTCTTTTCCGTGAAATTTATTTTTTGTATTATACCAACTTGTAAGACTTATTTTGTACAATCTGAAAAAAAGGAGTCACCATGGCAAGAGCCAGTGCGCGTCACATATTGGTAGAGAGCGAAGAAAAATGTCTGGAGCTAAAAGCCCAGATCGAAGCGGGGGCCGATTTTGCTACAGTGGCAAAGGAAAACTCCTCTTGTCCTTCAAAGGCAAACGGCGGCGAGCTTGGAGAGTTCTCTCCGGGGCAGATGGTGCGTGAGTTCGATCAGGTCTGCTTCAACGAAGCCGTCGGCGAGCTCCATATCGTCAAGACACAGTTCGGTCACCACATCGTCGAAGTCACTGCGCGAAGCTAGAGACTCTTCTTAAAGGCGAGGATCTCAGAGTGAAGCTTCTTGTTTTCCGGTTCCTCTTTGCCGTAGCGCTGCCGATGGTAGAGACTGCTGATGTCAAGCAGTGCGCGGTAGCGGCTTTGCGCCTTTGCAACCCTTTGTAAAAAATCAGACATCGTCTCCCCCGAAGTTCTGACAAAGCCCTCTTTTTTCAGCAGCCTCATCAACACCTGCATCTCGCGCACCAGCGGATCGCCATACTGTTTTTTCTGCAGCACGACAAAGAGCAGCACCGAGACAAACACAAGAGCCGCTATAGCAGCGACAAACTTCAACAGAAAGAAGGTGTTGTTTAGCAGCTCGTCCAGAAGGGCCATCTGCTTGGAACGGGTGTAATTCAAGACCCAGGCGTTGATGATATAGCGCGAATACATGTAGTAGATGTTCGCCTGTTTGAAGAGTTTTTGCAGGGTCGAGTCGGATGAGGATGCAGAGCTGTAGCCGCCCGAGTCTGCCGTGTTGTCGACAGAGAGTATCTGCTTTGCCGTTGCCGTCGGCTCGAAGCGTGTCCATCCCTTGCCACTGAGATAGAGCTCTACCCAGGCATGCGCGTCGGACTCTTTGACAAGGAGGTAGGTGTTGATACTGTTGGAACGGTCTGCCTTGTAGCCGGTGACGATGCGCGAGGGCAGTCCTACCATCCGGGCACTGTTGGCAAAGGCGGCGGCGAAATGGACACAGTAGCCGACCTTGGAGTCAAACAAGAAGGAGTCCACGGGATACGCCAGGTCTATCTCCTTTGGCTTCAACGCGTACGAAAGGTTCAAGGAGGAGAAAAACTGCATCAGCTGCGCCGCCTTCACCTCGTCTACGGCCTGAGGATCGACGGCTTTTTGCAGGGCCTCATAGCTTCGTTTGTCACGTGCTGTGTCCACTGAGAGCGCATCCTTGTGCAGGGTTGAGGGCTCCTGAGCGAGGTCAAACTCCAGCGCCGAGCGTCCTTTATAGTAGGTGGTCTCCTCCAGAGGCTTGTCAAAGAGGGTGATGAAGTCCTGATCCATGCGGCTCTTGTCGACGCGTGAAATCGGGACGTCGAGCATATAGAGCCAGCGTTTGTGATGCGGATAGAGTTTGACGCTGTAGTTTACGATATTTTCCCTTCCCGAAACCTCGCTCTTTGCGCGTTGAAGCTCCCCGCGTTCCCACTGCGTTCCCTTGTCCACATAAAGGGTCGATCCCCTGAAGTAGAGCGTATTGTCCGGGGGCACTTGTGTGTCAAAACTCACCTCCATGACCAGTTTGGGCGAGGGGACCAGCAGGGCATTGGAGTCAAGGTACATGGTGCCGTCATGACCGGTGCGCTTGCTGATCTCCGCCTTGAACCCGAAACTGGCATTTTTATGGGAGATGCGCGGAAAGCTCAGAAAAAGCAGAACGACAATGGGAAGGCTGAAGAGATAGAGCAGGGTGTTGATGCGCAGGACCCTGGCAAAGGAGCTCATCATCCGCGCGTACAGAAGCAAAAAAGTAAAACAAAAAAGGGTAAAAAGCGCATAAAAGAGCATGCCAATGGAGTTGAAAAAGAAAAAAGAGAGCACCATTAAAAGTGCGGGCGAGATCAGAAGATAGAAGTTGATACTGCGCGTTAGCCTTTGCAGAACAAGGGCGTAGATAAGCAGGGAGAGGATCCCGGAGACAAAGACAAGGAGTCTGGAAAAGTTTGAAAAATTGTACTCCGCAAAAAAACTCGCCGCTATGGCAAGCGGACCGAGAAGGCCAAAGGCGAGAAGCACCGCTTTTGAGCTTTTCTTCTTGAGTATGAAAAAAAGTGCTAACAGAAGATAGACCAGCATAGGCAGTTTGAGCGTAAAGAGATGCGGCAGAAGCGCCAAAAAAAGGGCCGCGTCGAGCAGAAAAACCTTAGAGGGCGTAGCCTGCGAGAAAGCTGAGAATCTCATGATGGCTCCTTTGACGTGAACTCAGAACCTGCGAGGGAAAATGGATGCTATAGCCGATGCCCTTGGCCCTGCACTCCAGTGCCCACAGGCACAGCTGCGAGAGCCTCTGCTCATCATCCTTTCCGCACGCTTGAAAATAAAAATGCAGTGTTTCACTTTCTTCGAGAAGGACAAACTCCTTTGCCATCAGTTCGCCGTTTTTGGCATAAGAGGGCCAATGAATAAGCGCCGGCGACTCCCCCTCGATGAAGCTGCGTATCCCCTCAAAATCATCATGCTCGCCAAAAAAAGAGCGGTTTTTTGCTCTGAAACTCTCCAGAGGCTCCCCTTTTGGCTCGGGATAGACAAGAGCCTCATACGAGAGGTCAAGGCGGCGGTAGAGAAGCTCATGCGGCAGGGGAAAATAGCTGCCGATCTGCAAAGAGGGAAGGAAAAAGGGCCCACGCCGCGAAGGGGTGCAGCTGAGTGTGAGACTCTTGCTCTGCTGCGCACCCAGAAGATCGACGGTGAGAGAACTCTCGGCGTTGGAGCACTCCAGCGCGTAGCGTTCCCTTGGTGTGGGATTGTACAGACTGAGGGTATAAGAGGAAACGGTGTTGGCAAAAAAGTTCTGGGCCGTCAGTACTGAGGCTTCGAGTTCATAGAGATTGAGCCGCCCGATGATACTCGATGCTCCTGCCAGAGCAAAAACGAAGAACATGATGAGGTAGACGATGTTGTAGTTGTGCATATAGGCTAAAAAAAAGAGCCCGACAATCCCCAACACGACCATGAAAAAGTATTTCGTCGGCCGGGTGTGGATCGATCTAACTATCCGGATGAACGTGGCTAAGTATTTCATTGGCAATGTCGCTTGGGCTGCTTGAGCCGTCTTTGGATTTTAAACGGTGCGCAGTGACGAAAGGGAGCAGGAAAGCAATGTCAGAAGGGATGACATACTCTCTGCCCTGAATAAGCGCCCAGGCCTTGGAGAGTCGGCTAAGCGTAAGCGCGCCGCGTGTCGAAAGGCCACTGCTGAAAAGCCCGCTTTGGCGGGTAAAGGCGAGTATCTCCTGCAGGTAGTCAAGCAAAGGCTCGCTGATGTGCACCTTCTGCGCCGCCTCGCGCAGGCTGTGAAGGACGCTGATGTCGACGCTTTGAAGGGCGTCGAGGTTGAGCTGAGAATGGGTACTCAAGATCGTACGTTCGGCCTCATGGTCGGGATAGCCCAGCGAAAAGGAGAGGGCAAAACGGTCAAGCTGGGAGCTGGGCAGCTCGAAGGTCCCTACCTCTTCAAAGGGATTTTTCGTCGCCATGACAAAAAAGGGCTCGGGAAGGGTCATCGTGTTCCCGTCAATGCTGACCTGATGCTCCTCCATGGCTTCCAAAAGCGCAGACTGGGTCTTTGGCGTGGCGCGGTTAATCTCGTCGGCGAGCAAAAACTGCGAGAAGACAGGTCCTTTTTTAAAACGAAAGGCCGAGATCGTCGTGTCAAAATAGTTCACGCCCAGAATATCGCTGGGAAGAAGGTCAGAGGTGAACTGCACACGGGAATATTTGAGCCCCAGGACATGGCTGAAGACCTTTGCGAGGGAGGTCTTGCCGACGCCGGGAAGATCTTCGATGAGCAGATGGCCATCGGCCAAAAAAGCACAGAGCGCGAGCTGGATCTTGTCGCGCTTGCCGACGATGCGTTTTTCGACTTCGCTGATAATATTTTCTATTTTCGCTTGCATGGGCTGTCTTTTTTAGATTTATATTAGCATAATTACTCAAACATACAGACACCGCGCCTGATTTTGTGTATAAGCTTTGTCCTGGCGCTCAAAAACTGCTATCATACAAAAAAAATTAAGGCTTTTCATGTTTTTTGAACCCGGTTTTTTGGGCACACGTGCTCCGATGTATCTCGATCTTGTGGCGGTCTACTTTATGCTGCTTCCTTTTCTTCTCTTTTTTTCGGTTCGTTTTGCGGTAAAAGGGGAGATCAAAAAGCATCTCAAGTCGCAGCTGGCTGTTTTTGCAATGACGCTGGTGATGATCGTCGTCTTTGAGGTGGGAATGCGTATGGCCGGCGGGTTTGGCGAGTATATGAAAGAGAGCTCGATCTCTTATAACTATTTTATCACCTTCTTGATCGTGCATATCATTGTTGCTATAGCGACGGTAAACCTCTGGTCATATCAGATCATTGCCTCGGTTAAGGCGTATAAAAAAGGGACACTAACAGGCGAAACGGCCCAAAGACACAAGAAGATTGCGAAGTTTTTAATGCTGGGTATCGCGGTCACACTGATACAGGCGGCATCGATCTACTACTTTATGTTCATACTTTAGAGGATTGCTGCGGGCGAGGCATAGAGCCTGCCCTTTTTAGTCGGGAGTTTTGGAGTTTAATCGCGATTTAGCCGCAAGAAGGCACATTTCCCGAGTCATTTCCATATTCGTGCAAAAAGTCCTTCAGGTGGGGCGCAAATTTGGAAAACTTCTTACTGCTAACGTACTTTTCGCCTTTGGTGCCTGCGTGCCACTGTTTGAACACTTTTGCATTGTCTGCAAATGCCTCATTCCACTCTGCCTGGCTTTTCATTGAAGCCCCTTTTGTCCCGTTTCCGTGACACTTTTTACACTGTTTCAGATAGGCTTTTGAGCCTTTTTTAATATCTGCCTGTGCCGGGATAATGCTTAAGGCCAAGGCCAGTACAACAAAAATTGTTTTTTGTAACATTTTTTTCCTTTTTAGCTTGATTTGTATAAACGAGTTTTATGATACGATAGATTGTGTTAAATGCAAATAAATTACATATAGTATGTAAAATATTTACACTTTGTTTGTAAAATATAAAAACTGTTTCAGTTAATATAAGCTTGATAAGGGTATAAATCTATTTATAAATCAAAAAGGAGAAGGCATGGCAATACTGGACAACAATAAGGATGTTCTTCCTCTTAGCAGCATCGCTGAACTTCTAAGCGCAAAGGTGCGTACGTTGAAGATGTATGAGGAGAAGGGACTTTTTCCTCACCACAAAGAGCAAATTAAAAAACTTTATTCGATAAACGACGTGAAACTGATCACCTTTGTGCACTATCTTGCCAGCGTTAACAAAATCAATGCAAACGGCATAAAATGTATCCTGGAGATACTAAACAGCTATATGCAAGAGGAAAACAGAGAGGTTTTTTTGACAATGATCGAGGAAAAGATGGAAGCGCTTTCGGGCAAGGACATCAAAGATGTCGAAAGCATGTAAGCTTAGGCAGAGGGCTCACTGAGCTGCTGAAAATTTCCCAGCATCTCTCCCTTACCGCTTATATCGCGCAGTTTATACAGCGCGTGTTTGTCGAGCAGAAACTCTTTTATCGTCTTAAAACTCCCCTTCTCAAGCATGGCCGAAGAGGTCTTCTTCTCGATCAGCAAAAACATCAGACAGATCGTTGAGGAGGCGAAGTTGGGGATAAAGACATCCTCCGAACGGCGCACATCCAGCGCAAAATCCTCAAGCTTTTCCACTCCTGCAGCCGCGCTGAGAAGCGGGATGTCGCAGTAGCGCGAAACAAGCCGGCTTAGATCCTCGCTGTTCATCGGACGAATGTAGTCCAGCCCGTCAAGCGTGCTCGCGAGCATATAGCGGCCTATGGCATTGTTGATGAAGGGGATGATGTTCTCTTCCGCGATCTGCATATTGCCATCAGCCAGGCTGAGCATGGTGATCTCGATGGAGAGCGCCTCTTTGACCTGATAGTTCAGCAAGGAGGCCAGGGCCTCGACACGCCACTTTATG
Organism: Campylobacterales bacterium; assembly: GCA_014859655.1. Lineage (GTDB taxonomy): Bacteria > Campylobacterota > Campylobacteria > Campylobacterales > Sulfurimonadaceae. The sequence continues at coordinate 19,227 of JACUTT010000020.1, read as the reverse complement.
GGCACATTGACAAGGACGGCGCTCAGACGCAAAAAGGCGTCGGCCTCGATGACGCGCGGCCCCTGCGGGTAGAGCTCCTCGTCAAAATGGAGACGGTGATAGATGCTCAAAAGCTTTTCGTCGCCATTTTGGGTGGTGATCAGCATCGCTTCAAGCGTCACGCCCTCGGACTCGCTCGGCAGAAGAAGGGCAAAGTAGTGCTCCTTGTGGACAAGCTGAAGTTCAGGGTAGGCCTCGTGCAAAAGCTTGAAGGCGAGAACAATGTCGGGGTTATAGACGCTTGGGTGGCTGAGTATGAGTTTTTTAAGGAAACTTCCCTCGTCGGGGATGTGGAAAAGTCCGTTGATCGTATTTGTCTTATTCATTTCGACATTGTAGAGAAGATTGGTATAATTGCACTTAAAAAGGTAAATGATGTTTATAATCTTTAGTAAAAATATAGTCAGAGCGATGTGCGGCGCAGTTCTTCTCTTTGCTATGGCAGGGTGCGCCCAGAAGGCGGAGCTTGCAGCGGTGATGAGCGTAGAAAAGGTCGCGCTCAAGGGCTACGATGCGGTGGCCTATTTTAGCTCGGCCAAGGCCGTCAAGGCGGACGGACGCTACAGCTATGCATACGAGGGAATAAACTGGCATTTTGAAACGGCCGAAAACCTTGAAACCTTCAAAGAGGCGCCGCAAAACTACATCCCGGCCTTCGGGGGCTTCTGCGCCTACGCACTCTCTGAGGGAAGCTTGCGCAATAGCAATCCCGAAAACTGGCAGATCCATAACGACACCCTCTATCTCTTTGAAGACAAAGAGGCAAAAGAGGAGTGGTTCAGAGAGATCGAAACGAGACTCGATGCGGGACAGAAGCAGTGGGAGCTTATGAATACTCCTAGTGAAGAAAACTCAGCGCAGGATTAGACAAAAACCTCGCAGGCCAGACCGACAGGAATGGGGTCATGCAGATGGATCTGTACAGTCGGGTCATCTTTTGTCTTGAAGAGCTGGTAGGGGACGTAGAGTAGGCGCGCCGAGAGGGTGTTTTTGGCCTCAAATGTGCGCTCTTCGACATGGATACGGATGCCGCTTGAGACAGCGGGCGAAAAGTTCTCAGGGATCGTGACATGCGAGACCAGCGCCATAGCGCTTATGATCTCCTCTTTGGCCTCAAAGCGCAGCATCTCCAGCAAGAGCTCATAGTGCAGGGCATCCTCTTCTTCATGATGATCAAGCGTTCGTATGGCATTGTCCTGCTCCAGCACCATGGCAAAAGGCGAGAGTTTTTCATCTCCGGTGAGCTGTTTTGTGGCATGGGAGATGCACGCGTCGAGCATAGTCAAAAGATATTCGTTGTCCATTAAAATCCTTTTAGATGAGTCCTAATTATAGTGGGATTTGGTATAATCTGCCAAAAAGCCTTTTAATGATCCTCTTTTCTCTCTCCGACATCCGATCCATCGCCGACGCCTCCTCTTTTTCGCGCGGCTATGACTACAACGAAGCCTCGCTCAGCGAGATCAAAAGCACCACCATGATCTCCGAGGGTATCATGCAGATCCTCTCCACGACCCAGGGCAGCAAACTCTACAAGCAGACCATCAACGTCTACACCCAAAACGAGGGTACCCGCATACTGGGCAAGTGCTCCTGTCCTGTGGGAAAAAATTGCAAGCATGTCATCTCTTCCGCATTGGCCTACCTCGATCGTTCAAGCGAGCTTGAAGAGAAAGCGGTAAAAAAGAGCTTTGCACCCAGCAGTGAGGATGAGAAGAAAAACTGGCTCTTCCGCCTTCGCGCCTCCTTTTTGAAAGCCGATGAGTCTTTTGAGACCTCGACGATCCTGCTTTATGAGCTCCATTTTGACAACTACGAAAAAAATATCGAACTGAGCCTCTTTACCGCGCGCCAGCTCAAAGACGGCGGCTACGGCAAGGTGAACCGTGCGCGCCCAAACAGCTTATTTCACGCCTACAAAGCCCCCGAATACCTGCGCGAAAGCGACAAGGAGGCGATTCTTCTGTATAAGGTGCTGGCCGAGGGGATCAAGACGACGGCAGTGCTGCGCGGAAGATTGGGTGCTTTAGTACTCGAAGCGGCGGTGAAAACGGGACGCTGCTACTGGCAGAAGGGCTACAAAAAAGCACTGGAGTACTCAGAAGAGAGAAGTTTAAGGCTGAAATGGAAGGAAGAGGCGGAGTTCGCGCAGATCTCTTTGGGACTGGGTGAGAAGAGCTATCTTCTCACAACGACCCCGCCGCTCTACGTCGATGCAAAAAACAAGAGCGTCGGCACCGTCGCAACAAGTCTTGATGTGCAGCAGCTCGAACTGCTCTGCAGAGCGCCCAAGGTCAGCCGTTCTGAACTTGAGGGCTTTGCACTGGAACTGGCCTCTCATTTGCCTGAACTCGAGATACAGTCACCGATGAGTCTCAAGCTTGAAAGTCTTGAAAATCTCAGGCCTGCACCCTGTCTGACGCTCTTGCGCAGAAACGATGTTTATTATATTGAGCCGGGCTTTAAGTACAAGGGCTTTTATATCAAGGCCTACCCGGCCTTTGCCTCGCATATTTTAAGCCAAGAGAAGCTCAAGATAGAGCGCGACCTGCACGAAGAGGCCCGCTTTATCGAACGGATAAAAGCCTACGGATTTGTCCAAAGCGAAACAGTGCTCAAGGCGCAGAACATCCTCACGTGGAAAAGGCTTTTGGATGATGAGGATGCGCTGAGCGAAGAGGGGTATGAATTTATCAGAGCAAAGGGCTTCAAGCTCGACTTTCACACGGTAGAGAAGGTGAGCGTGAATGTCAAAGAAACCTCGCACTGGTTCAGCCTGGGCATGCATATCCGCGTCGAAGAGCAGGAACTTCCTCTGCTTCCCATCATCACACAGCTCTTGCAGGCGGGGACGGACCTTGAAAAAGAGGAGGAGGTCTGTTTCGAACTCGATGAGGAGAGCTATGTCTCGCTCAGCTGCGAGATACTGCGCCCGATACTGAAGATGTTTTACGAGCTCATCGACAAGCCCAACTCTCAGGGTTTCAAGCTGCGCCGATACGAGGCGCAGGCCATGGGAAATCTCAACAGCCGTTTTCAGATCGAGGACAAGACGAGCCTGGAGAGGCTCAGCAAGGAAATGCGTTCACAAGACAGAAAAATACCAGCGCCAAAACAGCTCAAGGCTACCCTGCGCAGTTATCAGGAAGAGGGCGTGGCCTGGATGCAGTTTCTCAGAGCGTATGGTTTCGGCGGGATACTCGCGGATGACATGGGACTGGGAAAGACCATCCAGACCCTGGCGCACCTGCAGATAGAAAAAGAGGCCGGTAGACTGAACAAACCGGTGCTCATCGTCGCGCCGACCTCGCTTCTGGGTAACTGGAAGAACGAAGCGCAGAAGTTCACCCCTGAGCTAAAAGTCGCCCTCTACTACGGCCCTAACCGTAAAGAGATCATGGAAAACATTACCGATTTTGACCTTCTTATCACGACCTATACCCTGCTCAACCTCGACGCCGATTTACTTGAAGAGGTCTCTTTTTACTACCTGATCTTAGACGAGGCGCAGAAGATTAAAAACGCGCGTTCAGAGTCTGCGAAAGCAGCCAAAAAGATAAAAGCAGAGCACCACCTAGCACTCAGCGGCACGCCGATGGAGAACCATCTGGGCGAGCTGCACTCCATCTTCGATACGGTGATGGAAGGATTTTTGGGAACACTCAAAGAGTTCAAAACCCTCTACCAAAACCCCATAGAAAAAGAGCGCGACATTGGCTCCCAAGAGCGACTCAACCGCCGCATAGCGCCCTTTATGCTACGCCGCACAAAAGAGAAGGTTGCCACAGAGCTGCCGATGAAAACGGAGATGATACGTTTGGTGAGTTTTGAGGGTGAACAGGCGCGCCTTTATGAAACGATCCGTGTCTCGATGGAGAAGAGTGTGCGCGAGACGATAGCGCAGATGGGCCTGGCGAAGAGCCATATCTCCATTTTGGCCGCCTTGTTGAAACTGCGCCAGGTCTGCTGTGATCCGCGCCTGCTCAAGACCGAAGAGGCGCAGAAGATCACCGAGTCGGCTAAGCTGCAGATGCTTCTTGAACTGGTCGAGGAGCTGCGCGAAGAGAATCGCCGCATTTTGATCTTCTCGCAGTTCACGACGATGCTCGAGATCATCGAAGAGCAGATGATGAAGGCCCAAATCCCCTATAGCAAACTCACAGGCTCCACGAGCAACCGCCAAAAAGAGATCGACAGCTTCACCTCGGGCGAGAAGGAGGTCTTTTTGATCTCGCTAAAAGCCGGCGGAGTAGGGCTCAATCTCACCTCCGCCGACACCGTCATCCATTATGACCCCTGGTGGAACCCCGCCGCTCAGGATCAGGCCACCGACAGAGCCTACCGCATCGGCCAGGAGAAGCCGGTCTTTGTCTACAAACTCATCGTTGAAAACAGCGTTGAGGAGAAGATCGTTTTGATGCAAGAGGACAAGCGCTCCCTGGCGGACGCCATCTACGAGGGCAAAGAGCAGGGCTTCGCAAAAATGAACGAGAAGGACCTGCTGGACCTTTTTAGACAATAGTGTGCCTGCAGACGCCTATTCCGCCCCAAACACAAGTCGCACTCCCAACAGACACCTCACCGTGTCCAACTGCTTTCTGTCCTCATGGGTAGTTTTAGGGACTTGGTTTTTAAGGTGGAAACATCGATGATTAAGAGCTTACGCGCTACAATCCGCTTAACAATCAAAAAGCAGCAGCTGTAGCAGGCTAAAGGGAGTATTTAGATGGCATTTATTCACAGCACGTGGGAACTGTTTGCAGACTTTGCCGAGTTTTTTATCTTGGTTCTGTTTTTGGTGCTTCTGTTTACCTTTGTCTATGACAAGTTTATCCAGAGGAAACACTCTCTGCTCATCAACTACCCCGTGATCGGGCGGATGCGCTATCTTTTTGAGGCCCTGCGTGAGCCGCTTCGCCAGTATTTCGCGGAGGAGACCTTTTACGAGTCAAAGGACAAGGTCGACTGGGTCTACAAGGCGGCAAAAGATGTGCCCAACTATCAGTCCTTCTCCGTCAACCAGCCCTTTTCTGGTTCGCGTTTTATCCTCAAACATGCCTCGAGTGTGCTCAATGACGACGAGGTCAGCGAGGATCTATCGGTCGTATTCGGACAAGACCGGGAGATCCCCTTTGTCTCGCATACGCCCATTATCCGCTCTGCCATGAGTGACGGCTCGCTTTCTCCTGAGGCAGTACGCGCCTTTTCTATAGCCGGCGCTGCCTCACAGCTGACGATAAATACGGGCGAGGGTTCGCTAACTTCCAACCACCTTTTTACCCACAAGCCAAACCTAAATGACTGCGATTATCTTGAGATCGTTAAAAGTACTTTTTTTGCAGAGGCGGCCTATAAAACGGTGAGTCTCTTTTTCAACCATGCGGTCGCGCTGAAATGGTACCGCACGATCCTGCTCAACAAAAAAACGCAGAACACCTACATCTACGACACGATCTCGCATGTCCTCTTTCGCGTCAACTGGAAGGCGCCGCTGGAGGCCTTTCCTAAAGAAGTGCCGAGCGATATCCCCAACATCATCTTCCAAATGGGCTCAGGGCTTTACGGGGTCAGGGACGAGCAGGGGAAGTTCGATCCGCTCAAATACCAAAAAGTGATGCGGTTTTGCAAGATGACGGAGATCAAGATCGCCCAGGGGGCAAAGCAGACGGGCGGCAAGCTCTCTGCGGGCAAGGTTAATGCCGATGTTGCCTACTACCGGGGCGTACCGGAGGGCAAAGATCTCTTCTCTCCCAACCGCTTTCCTTATGCCGACTCGACGGCGCAGCTGCTTGATTTTGTTGAAAAGCTGCAAGAACTCTCACAAAAACCGGTCGGTTTCAAGATCGTTGTTTCGGATGCAAATGCCGTAGAAGAGATGGCCAAAGAGATCGCCTTGCGAAAAGAATCCGGCCGAAATATCCCCGATTTTATCACCGTGGACAGCGGGGAGGGCGGAAGTGCAACGGCCCCGCTTGAGATGATGGAGTCCGTCGGACTGACGACCAACAACGCACTCTATGTCCTCGATACGATGCTGCGAAGGCAGAAGCTGCGCGGGGACATCAAGATCATTTCCAGCGGCAAGATCCTTACGCCCGACGATGCTGTCATCACAATGTGCATGGGCGCGGACGCTATCGGTATCGCCCGGGGTTTTATGATGAGCGGCGGCTGCATCCGTGCACGCATGTGCTCAGGCTTCGGCTCGCACGTCTGTCCGGTGGGAATGGCGACGCAAGATCCAAAGAAAAGAGCCTCATACCTTGTCGTTAAAAAGGGTAAAGAGATAGGAAACTATCATAAGAACCTTGTCAAAAGTATGAAGGTGCTGCTGGCAATTATGGGGATAAAAAGCATCAAAGAGCTCAACAAATCCCACCTCACTTTCAAAGACAGAAGCGGTGAAATCTATTTTGATATCGACAAACATTTTCATCACAAGCTGCATATCTAAGTTATGGCATAATAAGCCACTTAAAATCGAGGTGCTTCTATGCCTGAACTATGGATCGCATTAACGGGTCTTATCATCCTTTTTCTTTTCTGGCGTCAACTTGCTGTTTTGAAGCTGCAGGGAAAGATCGATTATGCGCCTTTGGTGCTGACTGTCGGCGCCATCTCCTCTGTCTGTCTCTTTCTCTTTTCTTCGCATGAGAGCGAACTCAAAAGCGATATTCAGGATGCGCTGATGCCGATGCTGATTGCTTTGATCTTTTATCTGGTGATGTATCTGCTGGTGCAGTTTAAGACCAACAGTATTAAAGCAAAACAGGCCGAGCAGGAGAAACTTTTGCTGCGTATGGGCTCCACGATCGAGGAACATCTTCTCCTGCTGGATGAAAAACTTAGCGCCATAGCAAGCACTGATGAGAAGACATTCGATGCGGTTCAACTGGCCTTGAAAAACGAATTTTCGGTCTTTAGGCAGCTCTCTTTGCAGCAAGAGAAGCTTTCACAGAAGCTTGAGGAGATGTATGTTCAAGAAGAGTCTGCGCTGATCAACATTCAGAAGTTTATCTCCAAGGATATCGTCGACCTCGATGCCGTTGTCCATCGCCATATCGATCTTTTGCGCATTGCGGAGCAGGAGCATTTCAACAAACTTCACACTTTGCTAAACGAGATTAGTGAAGGCAGTGCGCAGAAACAGTACAAAGAGCTTCTGGCTTCTGTCAAAGAGCACCTGTACAGTGTTGAGCAAACCGTGCAGAGCAGTGTCGCAGAGATCACAGATGAGGCTAAAGAACAGTTGAAAGGGACCGCGCAAAAGATGGCTGGCGGCCTTGAAAACTCCAAGCAGCTCAGCGAGACGCTGATGCTATCGCTGCAGGAGTATGAGATGAAGATGCAAGAGCTTAACAAGCAAGGCAGTAAGCTTTTGCAAAAGTCCGACACCATCCACGAGAGCATGGAGGACACCTATGCACAGTCGCAGAAGATCCGCCCCGTCTACGCCTCGCTCAACGAACTGGTCTCACGCCTGATGGATATCTATACGGAGTACAAGCATGCGAAGAAGGAGCTACATGTTTTGGCCTCGGAGCTGGGAAATGCCGAAGAGCGCCATTTTGAGATCATGGACAAGAAGATCGATGCCCTCGGCGAGGACATGCACGCCAAAATAGACGCCTCGCTCAAAGAGCTGCAGACCCACTACCACTTCGCCGAAAACGAGGTGAGCAGCACAGTCAAAACGCTCTCAGCCAAGGCACAGCTGAAAAAAAGCTACAGCGAAGAGTAGATGCTGAAGAAAAGCGGTATATTCGGACTCCTCTTTCTTGCTATAGCAGCGCAGGCCGAGGGGCTTGTTGCGCGAACACAGGTGATGATGGGAACTTATGCCTCCATCAGTCTGCCCAAAGAGCAGACCGCGCTCTCCAACTCACTCTTTGCGCGTCTAAAAGAAGTGGAGCTCTCTCTCTCCTCCTACGACCCTTCGGCCGAGATCTACCGGCTCAACCGCGACCATGAAGTCTCTATCTCGCGCGACACTTACGAGGCTTTGAGGCTTTGTTCGCGCTATTACAAAGAGACGCAGGGCTATTTTGACATCACTGTGGGCTCCATTACCAGGGGACTTTTTCACTTTGGCGAGGCGGAGAGGGTTCCGCATGCAAATGAACTCAAAAAGGCCGCTGTGAACTTCAAGGGGCTGCACTTCAACGAAGAGTGGGCCTGGAGCGATGAGGGGATAGTGGTCGATCTTGGGGGAATGGGGAAGGGTTTTGGGGTAGACAAGGCGGCCGAACTTCTGCGTGCCCAGGGGGTAAAAAAGGGCATCGTCGCGCTGAGCGGGGATATCTTCTGTCTGCATGCGTGCGAGATGGCCGTGCAGGACCCCTTTTCGGAGAATATTTTGGCAAGCTTTATGATGGCGCAACACAACACGGCCATCTCCACCAGCGGAAACTACCGCCGTTTTGTCAAGAGCAGGGAGTATAACCATCTCATCAACCCTAAAACTCACTCTTCGCAGCAAGAGTTCGCCTCCATAACCCTGTTAAGCGCGCATCTTGGCAACAGCGACCTCGATGCCTACGCGACGGCGGCTTCGGTGATGCCCAAGGAAAAGGCGCTGCGTTTTTTAGATGGGCTGAGAAAAGTGGGGTATCTGATCCTCACCAACGACAAAAAAGTCTATATCAATGGGGCTTTCAGAGGTTTGAGCCGAGAGTTCAGGCTCTTTTTTGAAGAAGGTAGAGAGAAAAAAGCATATATAGAAGCACTCCCATTAAGATTTCAAAGCCCCAGAAGGAGAGGACTTTGAGCCAGGCGAAGAGTTCGCAGCCGTAAAGGATGCCAAGGGGCGAGAAGATATCAATAAGCGCGGTAAGGAAGAGTCCAAAGATGAGCAGCTGTTTTCTTTTTTCCGAGATCTCCTTGGTAAAGAGCAAAAAGTGCGCATAAACGAAGATGGTCGCAGAGACCGCGACAAAGTGCGGTACCGCTGTCTCCAGCAAGCCCTCAACACTTTTGGCCATGATAAAGTTTGCTTCGTCGCCTGCAAAATAGAGATAGACCTCGCCCGGAGTCAGCCCGTACTTCTCGATAAAGAGCCAGATGCCGCTGAGAAGCTGCAGAGAAATCAGCCCCAGGGCAAAAAAGAGCAGAAGTTTAAAGAGGCGCGGAGAGATCACGCTTTTTTGACCCAGAGCTCAAAGAGGATGAGCGCCAAAGCGTAACTAGCGCCAAGATGCCATAGAAGCGTAAAAAAAAGATAGGCATAGACCAGCGCGTCACAAAAGAAGTAGGTTCCCAAAAGGCTGAGCGAGGCTAAAAAAAGAGAGCTCATGCTCACCAAAATAAGCAACTGTTTGTGTCTAAACTGAAGGTTCAGGCGCAAAACGATGGCCATAGTCGTAAAGATGGCCAGGATCGCCAAAAAAAGAGAGACATGCAGATGCTCCAGCAGGCTTGCAAGGCTCAAGGGCTCCACAAAGGCATCAAGATCTCCTCTAAGCGTCTGCAAAACAGCTAGCGGAGTATGGCCGAAAAAGTTGGCAAGATAGAAAAGATCGCCTGCAAAATAGAGCAGCAGCATCACCGCAAAAAAGCCAAGCAGAAGAGTATAGTTGGGGTTGGCATGGAGGTTTTTAGAGACGAGAAACTTCATGGCTGTTGTTTGAGCTCAATCTCATAGATAGCGAGTGCAACGCGTGCGGCCTTTGTGGCTGAACGTGCGGAGAGGGTGGAGCCGGAGATCGTGGGAATATCTTTTCCCAAGACCAGCTGCTCGCTTAATCGGAGGCCTTTGAAGAGCTCAGTCCAGTTTTTTGAAGGAATGTACTCGGGCGGCTCGTTGAAGGCGATGATCTCGATGCCCTTGAGCTCTCCCTCGGGCGATATGAGGGAGAGAACGGCGGCATCTTTGCTGCGGACTTTTTGCATGACCAGAACCCCGTAGCCCAGAAGTTCATCCCCTTTTGTCGCGCTGTAGATCTTGTAGATGTTGGTGTCGAGCTTTACCTGCGAAAGTCTGCTCACCTCACTCGCCTTTGCCTTGGAGAGCATGATGTTCTTTTGTTTTACCTCGGCGCCCTCGCCGTAGTTCAGCGCCATAGCATCAAAAGGGGAGAGAAGGAGCTGTGCGTGCAGGCTCAAAGCGGCGGCAAGAAAAATTATAAATTTCATAAGTCAATACTTTTTTTGTTGGAATTGTACCATAAAGATGGCCCGAGGGCCTCTTTTGACGGCTTAGAAGATGAAGCCCAGGCTGACACTGAGGGTGTTGAAATCTTTGATTGTTTCTGTTTGCTTCTCATACGCTTTCATCGCATAGTCAAGCTTCAGTACGACCTGCTCATGCGGGAAGAAGTTGAGACCGACGGTGGTCACGCTCTCTTTGGCCTCGGGATCGGCTGCACTGGCCAGGGTCTGCTTTTTGTTGTGCGTGTCATATTGCACAAAGAGCGGCAGCCGGTACTCTGAATTCATCTGGTTTAAGAGGTCATACTCCGCATTCACATAGTAGCCCGATGCTTTTTTGAGTGCTTCGGGGTAGGCGCCGTTCTCATTAAGGCCATTGACATTAGTCTCAGCGTAGAGCCCCTTGAACTTGAAGCCGGAGTTCTCATAGACCCCGTGTAGCTCATAAGTAAAAGCCGAAGCGCCGCTGACCTTGCCTTGCGCCGCGTCACCGTAATAGAGCGATCCTCCGACAAGAAGCCCGGCGAGGCCCTCATAGTCCAAACGTCCCACACCGGCGACGCGGTTCATCGTCCCGTCTCTTTCTGAGCCGATGCGTCCGTCTCGCGTTGTCGTTGTCGCTGGAGAGTTAACCGTATAGTCGATCGCATTGACAAAACCGAGGTTATAACTCAGGCCGCTCTCGCCCAGGGTTCCGTAGGCCATGATCCCGTTCTCATGCCATGTGGAAGGAATGATCTGTCGCTCCGTCTCGGGACGCTGGACGGTGTTGAAGAGTGTTGGCTCATGGCGGAGGTTGGTCAAGCCCATCGGTACAAGAAGATGACCGACTTGAAGGTTAAAGGCAGGATCGATCAAGAAGTCAAGGTACATAAACTCGACAACGAACTTGCCGCCGCCCGAAACCTTATCGTCACTTCCAACCGTGCCGCCATCCGTGCTGCCGTGTTCGATCTCAAGCTCGACGTTCAGGATGATATTGTCGCTGAAACGGTAGCCGATGTAGGGAACAAAACGGTAGATATCCGCAAAATTGTCTCCATTGTCCGGCGCGGCATAGTACATCTCGCCATATCCCCCGATGGAGAGCGGCGATTTTGAGTAGTAGACCTTGGACGCTGCGGCGCCCAGGCCGTTGTGCGACTTGTCGCTGTCGACCACATTGAAATTAAAGCCGGTTTTCAGATCGGCGGTCTCATCGATAAGAATATTTGTCTTCTCTTCGGTCTCTTTGTTTTGCTGCTCAAGCGTGCTTAAACGCTCGCTCATCAGTTTTAACTGCGCTTTGAGTTCATCCGTCTGTGTATCTGCAAAAAGCGTTGAGCCGATAGCCGTAGCTACCCCTAGGGAAAGTGCTATTTTTTTCATTATTAAACCCTTTTTATTTTTAATTACGTAATAATACTGATATCTATTATCAATGTCAAGAGTATTGGTAATTATTATCAAAAAAACTTTTCATTTTCTAAAACAGTGCCTGAAAAAGCAAAAAGGGGTAGAAGAAGAGCCCTGCAGAGAGTATGAAAGGGTGCAGGCGCTGTGCAAGGATCAGCTCCATCTCCTCACTCAGTTCATGCTGCACAAAATGTTTATGGATCAGGAGGATTTTGAAAACGATGTCAAGGCTCTTGATCGCCACGATCGCCGCTATCCATAGGCTGAAGTCGCTGATGAAGAGGAGATAGAGCGAAAAGATATAGCTCGGATGCATCAGGTAGAGCAGGTAGGGACTTCTTTGGTAGTAGCTGTAGATCTTTTCGAGCATCTGCAAAAGGGTCTGCGACTTTTGCCAGAGCATCTCAAAGAGCTCGGCAGCGATAAAAAGAATAAAGAGCAGAAGTTCGATTGTCATAGCAAATCATAGTATAATTTCGCTTAACAAGGAAAATTAATGTCTTTACTCTACACCGACGAAGAGGGCGCACGCGTCTTTGCCAATGAACTTTACCCCGATGAAAACATCTATGAAGAGAAATACACCCTTTTATGGGCTTTTGTGAAGATGGAGGGTGACGATGAGGAGCTTTTGCACATCGAGCAGAAGATACTCGCGCACACGAAACATCTAAACCTGGACTATGCCGGATGGCGGCTTTTTGAGGGGTGGGCAGAGTTTTACTTCTATGGGGAGTCTGCCAAAGGCTTTGAAAACGCACTGAGCGAAGCGCTTAAGCCAAAATATCAGTTTGAAAGCGGTTCGCGTCGCGACAAGAAGTACGAGACCTACAACACTCTTCTTCTGCCCAATGCCGCAGAGTACCACACCATCCAAAGCGAGATGATCATCTCCGAACTTGAAGAGGTCGGCGACGACCTGGACGCCGAACACCGCATCGAACACCATGCGCTTTTTATGACCAAAACGCAGCGGACACGTTTTAGTGAGGCGGTATCGGAGGCAGGGTTTGACGTTTTAAGCGAGTTTCTTGTGCAGACGAGCGAGGATGATTATGTCTACGGCGTCGTCTTTACGAAACTCTCCGCAGTGAGCTTTGAGATTTTGGCCAAACAGACCGAGGATATCTTCCCGCTGATCAAGCAAGAACACGGGCGCTATGAGGGCTGGGGAACAGACGCGGTCAACATCGACGAAGAGGGCGACGAAGAAGAGTAAATGCCGGAAGAGGGCCCCTCTTCTGAAAAATAAATATAAACTTCAATTTCCAAATCTTTTGCTATGCTTTTTACATGCCTTCACATAAGCCAAGCAAAAACACACTCATTTTTACGGACTTCGATGCAACGCTGCTTGAGTATGAGAGCTGCAGTTTCGCACCTGCGCATGAGATGTTGAACTTTCTAAAAATCCACAATATCCCCCTGATCATCGTCACCAGCAAGATAAAAGAGGAGGTTCTGCGCATACAGAAGCGTCTTGGGATTACAGGATCTATGATCATCGAAAACGGCGCGGGTGTTTTTCAAAGGTGCCGTCGATCACGGCGCGCAGTTCGTCTTCAGCCCGGGTATCAGTACCGAGCTGATGCAGACCTCGAAAAACCTGAGCATCTCTCTCATCCCCGGTGTTTCTACGGCCTCGGAGGTGATGCTCGCCCACAACAGCGGTTTTGATTACTGCAAGCTTTTCCGGCGACGGCAGCAGGCGGGGTAGGGACGCTCAAGGCCTTTAGCGGCCCCTTTGCGTCGATGCATTTTTGTCCAACGGGCGGGGTGAGTCTGGACAATCTCAATGACTTTCTTTCACTTGAAAACGTGCTGTGCGTGGGCGGAAGCTGGATCCTACCTAGGCAGGCGATAGCACAGAAGAACTTCAAAGAAGTCACGCGCCTATGCAAAGAAGCTTTAGACACGATTCGATAAAACAGAACATAAAAAGATACAATTCCTCATACCTGTTTAGAAAAATAAGAGGAATAGATATTTATGCGCTCTAAGAGTAACTCCATTTGGTCTATTGCGGGGCTTTTGCCCTATGTGACGGTCGTTTTTTTAAACGCGTTTACGGATTTGGGTCATAAGATCATCATCCAGAACACGATCTTCAAGATCTACGACGGCCAGACGCAGATCATTTTGACGGCTGTCGTCAACGCTCTTGTCCTACTTCCTTTTATCCTTCTTTTTACGCCCTCGGGCTTTCTCTCGGACAGATTTGCCAAGAACAGGGTGATGCGCCTCTCGGCCTGGGCAGCGGTAGCTGTAACGCTGGGCATCACCTATGCCTACACTATCGGCGCCTTTGAATTTGCATTTTTCCTCACCTTTGTTCTGGCGGCCCAGTCGGCTATCTATTCGCCCGCAAAATACGGCTACATCAAGGAGCTTGTGGGCCAGCGCTTCCTCACCCTTGGCAACGGCATCGTTCAGGCGGTGACGATGGTGGCGATTCTGGGCGGTATTGTCATCTATTCGCTCTTTTTTGAGGGTCTTTTGTTCGAGCAGACCTACCGTGACAGCGGGGATATCCTGCGTCATATCGCGCCTGTAGGCTGGGTCTTGGTCCTGGGCTCGCTGCTTGAACTTCTGCTTGCCTACAAGATCCCCGACACGAAGGTGTGCAGCGATATCGTCTTTGATATTAAAAAATATTACACCGGAGCCTACCTCAAAAAAAATATGGCCATCCTCTTTGAAAACAGCACGATACTGTATTCTATCATCGGCCTGAGCCTCTTCTGGTCCGTCTCCCAGGTGGTGCTGGCCAGCTTTCCAGCACACGCCAAAGAGGTGCTGGGCATGAGCAACACGGTCCTGGTCCAGGGGATGATGGCGCTGGCGGGCATCGGGATCGTCATCGGTTCGCTCGTCTCGGGAAAAGCATCCAGAAACTATATCGAGACGGGCACTATTCCTCTGGGTGCCTTGGGCATCAGCGTATCGCTTTTGCTGCTTGTCGTTCTGGAGGAGCCGCTTTTTCACGCCTTCAACTTCTTTGCCTTCGGATTTTTTGCGGGACTCTTTGTCGTACCCCTGAATGCGCTGATCCAGTTTAGCTCCAAAGAGCATGAACTAGGCCTTGTACTGGCGGGAAACAACTTTATTCAAAATGTCGGCATGCTCTGCTTCTTGACCCTGACGGTGCTTTTTGCGGTTGCTGGCATGGGAAGCATCGGACTTTTTTACCTGATGCTCGCTGTTGCGCTGCTGGGTTCGGCCTATGTCCTGCGCCACCTTCCGCAGTCGATGGTGATCTTTCTGCTCTCTTCACTGATAGCACGGCGTGTAAAACTCGAGGTGATCGGCTTTGACAATATCCCTCAAAACGGCGGTGTCCTACTGCTTGGCAACCACATCTCCTGGCTTGACTGGGCGATCGTTCAGATGGCAGTGCCGCGGCGGGTGCGTTTTGTGATGGACAGGCAGATCTACGAGAAGTGGTATCTCCGACTTTTTTTGGACTTTTTCCATGTCGTTCCCGTCTCGCCGAAAAGCGTCAAAGAGGCTACGCAGAGGGTCAAGGAACTCTTGAACCGGGGCGAAGTCGTCTGTATCTTTCCAGAAGGCGCTATCAGCCGGAATGCCCAGATGGGGGAGTTTCGCCGCGGTTTTGAGTTTATGGCCAAAGATGCCGCCGCGCACATCCTCCCTTTTTACCTGCGCGGAATGTGGGGAAGCCGCCTATCACGCTCCTCAGCCAGGTTTAAAGAGGCCAGAAAGAGCGGCAAACGTGAGGTGATCGTCGCCTTTGGAGAGCCTATGGCCATCGGAAGCCGTGCGACAGCCGTCAAGCAGAAGGTCTTTGAACTCTCTTATAGCGCCTGGGCGGAACATGCGAAGGGTCTTGCGACGCTCGCTGAAGCCTGGGTAGAGACGGCCTGCCGTCTTCGCGGAAAGTTCTGCATAGCCGACTCCAAAGAGGAGAGTTTTACTTATCTAAGGGCATTGACGCATACTATTTTGCTTTCCGCCTCAATCAAAAAGCACGAGGAGCAAAATATCGCCATCTTGATGCCGACAAGTTCCGCGGGCGCCATGGCGATGATAGCCGTACTTATGGCGGGAAAAACGGTGCTAAATCTAAACTATACGCTTCCCATCAGCCTTCTCGCATCTGCTATGCAAAAAGCGGAGATAAAAACGCTCTATAGTACAAGAGCATTCATGGAAAGCCTTGAGGCCAAGGGGTGTGATACAAAGGCGCTTTTGCACGGGTGCGAGCTCGTCTATCTTGAAGAACTAAAAGCGAGTATTCCCCAGTTTAAGAGGCTGCTTGCCCTGCTGGCGGTTAGACTCCTACCTGCTTTTTTCCTGAAGCTTCTGTATCTAAAAAGAGTCTCCAATGAGGAAGTCGTAGCAATCCTCATTGCTTCAGACTCAACGGAGGAGCCAAAAGGGGTGATGCTGACGCACAAGAACCTTATGGCCAACATCAAACAGCTCTCGGAACTCTTTAATATGCGCCATGAGGATGTCGTGTTGGCTTCGCTTCCGCTTTATAATCCCTTTGGCCTGACGGTCACGATACTTTTGCCGCTGGTAGAAGGCATCCCGATGGTCTGCCATGGCGATCCGAAAGATGTGGCAGGCATCGGCAGGGCGGCAGAAAAACACAGGGCAACGCTCCTGCTTGGAAGCTCCGCTTTTTTCAGACTCTGCGTCAAAAACGAGAAAGTGCACCCAGAGATGTTTAAGAGCCTGCGCATTGCTATAACAGGAGAGATGCTCACTCCCGAGCTCAAAAAGGCTTTCCGGATGAAGTTTCACAAGGAGCTGCTTGAGGGTTACGGTATGAGCGAATGCGCTTTGGTGGCGAGTGTCAATCTGCCTGATGTCCTCGATGCAAAGGGTCTTGGTCTTCAGGTCGGACAAAAAGAGGGGAGTGTTGGTCTGCCGCTTCCGGGTACGGCCTTCAAGATCGTAGACCCCCAAAGCCTGCGCGAGCTTGGCTGTGACGAAGAGGGGCTGGTTTTGATCGGCGGGGCGCAGGTGATGAAGAGCTACCTCAAGGAGGCGCCAAAGAGCGCCGAAGAAACTATGGAGATAGCGGGTATTTGCTGGCATAAGACACATGACAGGGGGTATCTCGACAAGGATGGCTATCTTTATCTTTACAGGGCTAATCCTAAAAGAGGTGCTCTTTAGTAGTCAATATCGTTGTTTTCAAAGGCGATAATGATATCGGCGGGATTGATCTTGTTGAAATTGGCCAAAAAGACCTTTTTGAAATAATCTTTTTCTATCTGAATCGCTTCCGTCAGCCCTTTTCCCAACTCGCCTGTCTTATACAAAAGTGCATTAGTGACCGCAGGGGAGAGGTTCAGTCCTTTGAAAATATCTTTGATTTGAACCTTGAAGAGCGAGTCGAGCATCGAAAACATCCCGACCATAAAGGCTTCCTCTTTATTTCCTCTGCTTGCGGACTCCTCCATCGTCTCTGCCCGCAAGACTGCTGCATGCAAAAGGGGTTTTGAAAACTCATTGCCGGAGACTTCCGCATAGAGGTAGACCAGCAGCCAGCGCAGAAGCGAGTCCCTTCCCATCAGTGTGACGGCTTGAACAATAGAAGAGATCCTCTCCTTTGTCGTGTTCTGATTGTTGATAAACTTGATGATATTGTAGGCGAGGTCGGGACGAAGTTTTATGAACCTCTCTATCTCTGCCGTCTCTTTGTCAGTTTTGATGATGGAGATAAGTTTGAGTATGATCACTTCTATGGGGTCTTGAATGGATTCAAACTCGAATGACTCCGGCCTGCCGATATGGTAGCCTTGAAAAAGGTCAAAGCCGAGCTCTTTGTAGTAAAGATACTCTTTGGGGTTCTCTATTTTTTCGATCAGAAGTTTGATGCCCGCTGCCTTGAATTTAGGAAGGAGCTTTTTGAGATTGTCTTTGTTGACGGTGAGGGCATCGATTTTGATGACGTTCAGGTATTTGAGAAGCGGTTGAAAGTTTTTCAGCATCTCTTCACTGCAGTCGAAATCATCCAGAGCGATCTTGTAGCCCTTCTTTTTCAAAGAGACTATTTTATTATACAGAGCAGAGGTGAGCTGGACAGTTTCGAGTATTTCGATAACAAAACGTTTGGGATCGAGAAGTTCTAAAACATCGGATTCAATGATCTCGCTGTCAACATTGATAAAAGCGATACCCTCTTTTGTGAGCAATCCATCCAGATCGATATGTGACAAACTGTTCAGCATCACCTGCGCGGTGGCCTTGATGTCTGAGGGAAGTTTTTTGATTCCCGTACTGCTGTCACGAAAAAGCAGTTCATAGGCAAAGATCTTTCCGTTGATATTGACGATCTTTTGGCGCGCTAAAAACATCTTGCTCATTGTGCCATAACCTTGTAATATTTCGTAATAGTCTGCGCATTATGCGTTTATCACGATTAATACTTTATAAAAAAAGAGCTATTTCTCACAATTTTGTGACTATTTGCGCGCAACAGCTAAGGCTACACCTCTTAAGCAGAGGCAAGATGATGCAATTTTTTATTTTTTATGCCTTTTTCAGTATCTCGGCGATGACCTCTACGGTATACATACCGTCCATTCCCCATAATTTGGCTGATCCGGCGGCATTTTCGGCCAGCGAAGCTATGGCTTCTCTTGGGATATCTGCATCGGCCAGGCTTACCGGAGAGCCTATCTTTTTGAACCAGGCTTCGAGCTTCTCTATACCAAGGTCCGCATTTTCAAGAGCAAATATCTCTGCTGCAAAGCGTTCGAATTGCTGAGGGTTTTTCTCTTTGTACCACTTCATCCATGCCGGGATAACGATAGAGAGTCCTGCCCCGTGTGCGACATTGAAAAGAGCTGAAAGCGAGTGTTCTATCATATGGTTGGGAAAGTTTCCGCCTTCCGTACCGGCGGGAGTCAAGCCGTTGAGTGCCTGTATTGCGACCCAGGCAAACTCGCCTCTTGCATCATAATCATTAGGATCTTCCAGCAGTATCTCAGTTGTCTCCATGACGCTTTTTACGATGGACTCAACGATTCTGGAGTTGAAGTTAGGGTGATGCGAGGCGGTGAAGTAGACCTCTATACTGTGTGCGATGATATCAACAGCGGAGTAGGCCAGATACTCCTGCGTGACGGAGGCCATCAGTTCGGGATTGATGATGGAGAGAAGCGGGTTTACCAAAACAGACGAGAATGAATACTTCTGTTTTGTCTCATCGTTCATCAAGACTGAATTCCCGTTCATCTCGCTCGCCGTTGCAGCCAGGGTCATGATAGCAAAGAGGGGCAGGGCCTGCGTGATCTGTGCTTTTTGGATGTAAAAATCCCAAACATCTCCTTCATAGCAGGCACCCGCAGCAATCGCCTTGGCCGAGTCAGCGACAGAACCTCCACCGACAGCAAGTACGGCCTGGAGTTTGTTTGCTTTTACGATGTTGATTCCGTCGTTTACACGACTCAAAAGAGGATTGCTGACGACACCGTCAAGTTCTTCGTAAGCAATGCCGTTTTCTTTAAGCGAAGCAATGACCTTGTCGTAGAGACCGATACCTTTAATGCTTCCTACTCCATAGACCAGCAAAACACTCTGTATTCCGGCCTCTTTGATATGGTGGCCTATCTTCTTCTCTTTGCCGCGGCCAAATTCTATTCTTGTCGGGTTGTAATAGGTAAAATC
>JACUTT010000070.1 GCA_014859655.1 Campylobacterales bacterium | reverse complement strand
ATAAGAGCACGAAGTGCATCCAAAAAGCAATAACAACGCCCACTGCTGGGCGTTGTGCTGAATGAAACCGAAGATGTTGTGCCAAAGGCACCATCGAAGGCTTAACATCAATAAGAGCACGAAGTGCATCCAAAAAGCAATAACAACGCCCACTGCTGGGCGTTGGCTCCCCTCGGGGGAAAACTGAATCCCCCGTTAATAAAACTTCAAAAACTACTGGAATTACCTCTCCTGAGGTGGTTCCCATACCACAGCTCATGCGTCACTCTGAGCATATAAACTCATGTATGCGTTCGACCTCAGGAGAGGATGGAGCGAGAAATTTCTGCGTCGGCAAAACTTCAAAAACTAAACATTTCTAAAAAAACAGGGGGATTCAAAAAAAAGAAGGCCAGAAAACTCCCGACCCTTAAATGCGGGGAAACTCTACTCTTGGATCTCGTCGCGCTGCTGGGCAGCCAACTTGCTCAAAAACTCTTCTATATTGTACTTCACGCGGTATTCCGGCGTCATGATGTGGATGAGGATGTCACCTAGGTCGATGACGATCCACTCATCGCTGATGTCTACGCCTAAAAAGTGCTCGGCAGGTTTGAGTTCTGTTTTGAGGTGGTTGAGCAGTGCCTCGGTATGGCGGGCATTGAGTGAAGTCGCTATGACGACGCTGTCTACAAAGTAGTCTTTTTCTTTCAGGTCAAAGACCTCTATCGCGTCGGCTTTGTTCTTGTCAAGTACGGCCGTTATCTTTTCTATACGTTTGTCCATAGTTACTGTTCCTTGTAGTGGGTGATGATGTCGTGCGCAACACTTTTGTCGAGATAGTCTTCGCACATATTTGCTCTAAGCTGCGTGGCGGAAATGTTGTGATCGATCTTCAGAGTGAGATATCCCGGGGGAATCTCGATCGTGTCCCGAGTCGCTACAACCCAGGTCACCATGGCGTTCAGGGCTTCGTACTCTTTCCACTGGGAGAGTTTGCGAAGATTGTCGGCGCCAATGATAAGATAGATGGTATCGCCAGGGTCCTTTTTAAAATGCCGGACAGTCTCAATGCTGGCAACCGGACAGTTTTGGTCGATCTCATAGGAGCTGACCGTGACTTTTGGCATCTTTTCTGTCATGGTTTTTAGCCATTTCAGACGCAGATCCCCGGGGGCATAACAGGTGGACTTGAACGGGTTTAAAAAGGCAGGAACAACAATAAGTTCATCAATGTTGAGAATTATTAATGATTGTTGTATAATCTCCATGTGCCCAATATGCGGGGGATCAAAGCTTCCGCCAAAGATTGCTTTTTTCATCTTCACCATATTTTATACGAATTATAACTAAAATTTGGTACTATTGCGCCATATTTTCTGTATAAAAAGTTGATAGCGAAGCTATCGTAAGACATGGTCTTTGCACGCAGTTGAGAGATCTTCCGGCAGAGGCTTTTATGCATTATAGGATGGAACAGATGGCACTTAAGATTGCAATTAACGGATTTGGACGTATTGGTCGTTGTGTAGCGCGCATTGTGGCGGAACGAAATGATATCGAGCTGGTTGCTATAAACGACATGGCAAGCCTTGATATGATGAAATATCTTTTGGAAAACGACAGCGTACATGGCCATTTTGACGGCGGTGTAGAGATCGTTGACGAGCAGACACTCAAAATCGGCGATGCAAATGTGCGTATCTTTGCCGACCGCGATCCGAGCAAGCTTGACTTTGCAAGCTGCGGCGCAGAGCTTGTCCTTGAGTGCACGGGCGTCTTTTTGTCACAAGAGAGCGCACAGGTACACATCGACAGAGGCGTGCCAAAAGTCCTCTTCTCCGCTCCCGCAAAAGACAAAGAGACGGCAACCTTTGTAATGGGCGTCAACGAAGAGACCTACGCAGGCCAGAGCATCGTCTCCAATGCCTCATGTACGACAAACTGCCTCGGCCCTATAGCAAAAGCGCTCGATGATGCTTTCGGGATCGAAAAAGGTCTGATGACAACGATCCACTCCTATACCAATGACCAGAATATTTTGGATGTTAAACACAACAAAGACAAGCGCCGTGCACGTGCGGCTGCACTCAACATGATTCCGACATCAACGGGTGCCGCTAAGGCGATCGGCCTTGTTATGCCTCAGCTCATCGGCAAGCTCCACGGCCAGAGTGTACGTGTTCCTACCCCTGATGTTTCTATGGTCGATCTCAATATCCTGGTCAAAAAAGAGACGACAAAAGAGGAGGTCAATGCCCTTTTCAAGAGCATGGAAGAGGGCAAGATGAAAGGGCTTATCCATGTGGACAGCGACTTTCTGGTCTCTCAGGACTTTGTGGGCTCGACTTACAGCGCGATCGTATGCGAGGACCTGACGCAGGTTGTTGATGGCAACATGGTAAAAGTGATGGCCTGGTACGACAACGAGTGGGGATACTCCAGCCGCCTGGTAGACATGGCGCTTCACATCTGTAAATAACTGATGTTATGCACTTTAGGAACAAAGTCCCTAAAGTGGCAGGGACAGATGTCCCTACAACCCCCTAAAGCTACCCGCATCTTTCGGATACGGGAGAGAACAGACCTTACACACCTTGTTTTGGCAAGATGCGTAAGGTCTGTAAATAATCTATACTAATAAGGAAAGCAATGCAGCTTCATTCGATCAAAGACCTGAATTTTAAGAGCAAAAGAGTCTTTATCCGTTGTGATTTTAATGTGCCGATGGATGAGTATGGAAACATTACCGACGACAGACGAATACGCTCAGCACTCGCGACGATCAACTACTGCCTGGACCAGGACTGCGCGATCATCCTGGCCTCACATTTAGGACGTCCGAAGGGCGAGTTCAGTGAGAAGTACTCTCTAGTTCCGGTGCAGAGACGGCTCCACCAGCTGCTCAAGCGTGATGTGATCCTGGCAAAAGATGTTGTTGGCGAAGATGCCCTGAAAAAAGTCGCGGACATGAAGTGTTGCGATATTCTGCTTTTGGAAAACCTGCGCTTTGAAAAGGGCGAGACCAAAAATGATGAGGCCCTCTCCAAAATTCTGGCAGATATGGCAGATTTTTACATCAATGATGCCTTTGGCGTCAGCCACCGCGCACACGCTTCTGTCGAAGGGATAACCCACTATTTTGACAAAAAGCATAAGGCGGCAGGCTTCCTGCTTCAAAAAGAGATCAAGTTTTTTGGCGACCTGGTCAAACGTCCTGTACGTCCCTTCGTCTCTGTTGTCGGCGGCTCAAAAGTCTCAGGAAAGCTCGAAGCCCTGATCAACCTGCTTCCCAAAGTCGACAAGATGATCATCGGCGGCGGCATGGCCTTTACCTTCTTAAAAGCACAAGGCTATGACATCGGAAACTCTCTGGTCGAAGATGACCTCCTTGATGAGGCCCTGCAGATCATAGAAGAAGCAAAAAAACTCGGAGTAAAACTCTACCTTCCCGTAGATGTCGTTGCTGCCCAGACCTTTTCGGCCGACTCGGTGACAAAGATCACGACGGCTCAGGAGATCCCCAAGGGGTGGATGGGGCTCGATATAGGACCCGCAACGGTCAGACTCTTCCGCGAAGCCATAGGCGATGCACAGACCATTTTGTGGAACGGTCCGATGGGCGTTTATGAGATGGAGAAGTTCTCACGCGGCTCAAGCAAGATGGCGCACTACATCGCCGATACCTATGCGACGACCGTCGTCGGCGGCGGTGATACGGCGGACCTGGTGCAGCGCATCGGCCTGGATGAGGAGATGACCTTTATCTCAACGGGCGGCGGAGCCTCGCTTGAACTTCTTGAGGGAAAGGTCCTTCCGGGTGTCGGACCCTTAGTTATGGAGGATGAGAAATGATAATCGCAGCGAACTTCAAGACCAACAAGACCCGCGCACAAACCCGCGAGTATATGGATGAACTCAACCGTTTTATCCATCTCGAGAAGATTCGCGCTGAAGTAATCGTCTTTCCTCCTTTGACCGCGCTGGACAGTTTTACAGGAACAGCGACAGTGGGTGTACAAAATGCTTATGCTGTTGAAAATGGCGCCTTTACCGGCGAAGTGGGAACAGAACAGCTTGATGAGTTCGGTATAAAAACGATTCTGGTCGGCCACTCCGAACGCCGCCATGTTCTGGGCGAGAGTCAAAAAGAGATTACCCGTAAATTCAACTATTTTAAAGCACTCGGCTACAGGATCGTCTACTGTGTCGGCGAAAAGGTCGAGACACGCGAAGCGGGTGAAGAGGCATTGATGGCCTATATCACCTCGCAGTGTGAAGGGATTGACCTGGAGTATGAGAACCTTGTCATCGCCTACGAACCGGTATGGGCGATCGGCACGGGTCTGGTGCCGGGTAAGGAGGATATCCGCTCTATTCATGCACAGCTGCGCGAAAAGAGTTCACGGCCTCTGCTTTATGGTGGAAGTGTGAAGATAGGAAACATGGACGAGATCGTCACTATAGAGAACGTCGACGGTGTGTTGGTCGGCGGTGCCTCGCTCTATGTACAGAGTTTTTGTCAGATGATAAAAACCGCAGAAGAAAAAATTTAAATTCAAACAAGGAAACAAGGTATGATAATGAAGGGCAAAAAAGGTCTTATCGTAGGACTTGCAAACAACAAATCGATCGCATACGGCATCGCAAAAGCCTGTGCCGATCAGGGTGCAGAGATGGGATTTACCTATCTTAACGACGCACTCAAAAAGCGCGTGGAGCCTATAGCGGCCGAACTTGGTTCGACTAAGGTCTACAAGCTTGATGTTGGCGACGAAGCGGACATGGACGCTATAGCAAGTCTGATAGAAAAAGATTTCGGTAAGATCGACTTTTTGGTCCACTCGGTGGCCTTTGCTCCAAAAGAGGCACTTTCAGAGCCTTTTATGAAGACGACGAAGCAGGCCTTCCAGATAGCTATGGATGTTTCGGTCTTCTCCTTCATCGACCTGACTAACCGTCTGACACCGGTAATGAGCGAAGACGCCTCTGTTTTGACGCTCTCCTACCTCGGCGGACCAAAATACATCGCCAACTATAATGTCATGGGCGTCGCAAAAGCGGCACTCGAAGCTTCTGTGCGCTACATGGCCGTAGAGATGGGCGCTGTCGGGCGTCGTGTCAATGCGATCTCGGCAGGACCGATCAGAACGCTTGCGGCTGCAGGGATAGGCGATTTTAAGCAGATCCTTAACTGGAACGAGATCAACTCTCCTCTCAAGAAGAACGTGACGATAGAGCAGGTCGGCAACTCGGCCATGTACCTTCTCTCCGACCTTGCCTCGGGCGTAACGGGCGAAGTTCACTATGTCGATGCGGGCTACAATGTGATGGGAATGGCTGCGGTCGAAAAAGATGCAGAGGGCAAAAGCGTGCTCTGCTGGGACGCGGCCGAGAAATAGCCTCAGGCTGTTTTGCGTTACCTGCCGATGACGGGCAGGCTGTTTAGGCTTTCATGGTGCGCCTTCTTTTTGGGCTCACCTGCTTCTTCTTCCTCTTTTTTATCCATATATTTTTTGCTTTTGTCGACATAATGCTGCAGGCTGAAGTGCTCCTGTGCCGCCTCGTCCTTTTTGGCCTGCTCGGCGTCGTCTTCAAAACTGCTCTCCCACTCCTCGCTCATCCACTTGTCCAGACTCTGCTGCAAGGCGCCTTTGCCCTGTGTCTTTTCATCCTGTTTGTCGGTACTTGACCAGGCGACATTGGCAGCCGGAGTATTTTTATCTGCCGCGCTACAGCCGAGGAGAAAAAAGGTACTTAGAAGTAGAAGTATCGTTTTGTGAGGGTTGAACATCTGTTTTCCTTGTGTAAAAGTACAGCTATTATAGCGCTAAAAACTTTAAAACTTAAATCTATATTTAAGCACTACTTATCATTAAAATAGGATGTAACTATAACTTTTATTGATATACTTGCCATTCTTAGTGCTACAGACCCCTAAAAATAGGGACTATAACTGTTTGCTTAACTTTTATAATAATAGGAAAAATATAGAAATTTTTAAGAAAAGTGTGCTAGAATTGTTTTGTTCGACAACAAAGAATAAACAAGCCAAATTTAAGGAGAATAAATGAAGTTAGTAAAAATGAGTATGGTTGCGGCCTTGGTACTGGGTGCGAATCTCTATGCGATCGACAACGTAAAAGTCAACGGAAATGCAAAAGTTTACTACGGCACAGTTGACTCTGATGCAACGGATGCCGCGGATATGTTTGACAAGGACGCAAGCTTTGCGGATGCAGCGCTTCACCTGGGCCTTACGGCAGACCTTACAACGGGTGTCACTGCGGGTGTCAGCATGACAGCTGTCTCTACTCTTGGTCTTGAGAACAATCTTGTGTCGGGTACATGGTCGAATGCGCACTCTGCGACTACACAAACAGGCGCATCATTTTTGAATGCAGATCATGGTGGCGCATCTGTTGATGACGAGATGTGGGTAGGCGAAGCGTGGATCGCGGGTACTGCGGGCAAGACAACCGCTAAACTTGGCCGTCAGGCACTCGACACGCCTTTGGCATTTACAGAGACCTGGGGAATTGACCAGAACACCTTTGAAGCAGCAGTGCTGATCAACCAGGATCTTCCAGACACTACTTTAGTAGGTGCATGGATCGGCAAATCAAACGGTTCTGCTGACAGTGAAAATGTAACAATTGGTACTACTACAGGTAAGGGCACTCTGAATACATCAGGTGCTGCAAAAGTCGGCTATGTAGCTGAAGGCGGAAAGTTCAATACATTCGCAAAGGACGGCGCATATGCAGTCGGTGCGATCAACAACTCTTTCAAACCTTTGACAGCGCAGGCATGGTACTATGAACTGCCATCAATGGCAAAAGCATACTGGCTCCAGGCTGACCTGAGCATGGAAGGCATTTTAGCCGGTGCACAGTACACTAGCATTGATGTGAACGGCGCTAATGATGATGACACGGCATATGGTTTGATGCTGGGTTATGAGATGAAAGACGTTGTGACGATCAAAGCGGCTTACTCATCTGTAGATGATCAAGGTGCAGTTGGAAATGTCGGTAACCTTGCAACAACTACGCAGCAGTCTAAACTCTACACAGAGATGTTCTGGAACCGTGGTGTAGTTAGTGCTAC
Source organism: Campylobacterales bacterium (assembly GCA_014859655.1). Taxonomy (GTDB): domain Bacteria; phylum Campylobacterota; class Campylobacteria; order Campylobacterales; family Sulfurimonadaceae. Next base: position 659 of record JACUTT010000070.1, on the reverse strand, counting down.
GGGTGCCGACTCTTTCAAGCTAAGCGCTTCTGGAAAAGTTTCCGATATCGATCTTTCTGCTTGCTATACCAATGCAGACATTAAAACAACTGCATTAAACACAGAAGTAACTGAGGTTGCCTTGGTTGCAAGCAAGTCATACGGACCGCTAGATACGAGAGTAGCAGCGGTTTATACTGATGATGATGCTAATGCAAAATCAACAACAGTTCTAGTCCAACTGGCCTACAACTTCTAATCCAAGAAGTTCTGCCCTCTTCCACCCCTGCCTCCGGCAGGGTTTCATCTGCAACCCCACCCACTCTTTTCACAATAAAAAAAGACAAAAAGTAAAATATTAATGCGGCAGTAAAAGCCAAACCAATCAGAAAAGTATTTACCTCGTTCCATCCTCTCCCGAGGTGGAACGCATAGGCAGTTCACCTGCTTAGACACAGCCGCTGTGCTTTACGTTCGGACTGCCGTATACATGTCACCTCAGGAGAGGTGACATGAGAGCTCAGAAAAGTATAACCTCGTTCCATCCTCTCCCGAGGTGGAACGCATAGGCAGTTCACCTGCTTAGACACAGCCGCTGTGCTTTACGTTCGGACTGCCGTATGCGTGTCACCTCAGGAGAGGTGACACGAGAGCTCAGAAAAGTATTTACCTCGTTCCAT
>JACUTT010000069.1 GCA_014859655.1 Campylobacterales bacterium | reverse complement strand
ACCTTGCGGCACCAGATCCTAAGTCTGGCGTGTATACCAATTTCACCACATCCGCATGTCGCATAAAACACTGTTAACAATATTAAAAAAAGTGGTACGCCCTAATGGATTCGAACCATTGGCCTACGCCTTAGAAGGGCGTTGCTCTATCCAGCTGAGCTAAGAGCGCATGTTTGGTGCGCCCGACAGGATTCGAACCTGTAACCAACGGATTCGAAGTCCGTTACTCTATCCAGTTGAGCCACGGGCGCGCACTGTCGAAAATGTATTATTTTTAAGTTTTCGTTGTTTTAATCATATGGGGTGGGATGCGGGGCTCGAACCCGTGACCCCCGGCACCACAAACCAGTGCTCTAACCAACTGAGCTAATCCCACCATGTACTCTGAAAAAAGAAGAAAATTTAAAAACAAGTGATTCATTTTTAAAAAAAATGAAAAAAAAGTGGTCGGGGCGAAAGGGTTCGAACCTTCGACCCCCTGGTCCCAAACCAGGTACTCTAACCATACTGAGCTACGCCCCGACACTTGTTCACCAATAAATATTGATGAGGCGAAATTATATACAAAAGGCCGTGGATTGTCAATACCTTTTTGCAAGAAAAATGAAAATATCTCCAGGAGTATATTTTTATCGGGCATTGAGTATAATCTTTTACTATGTTATACCAAATCCTGCCAACCAGGCATGCTTTGGTACTGAAGGGCAGAGATGAAGATTGCACGTTTTTCACAACTGGGGTTTATTTTGGCTGCGGCAGGCTCTGCTGTGGGCTTGGGCAATATTTGGAAGTTTCCTTATATTGCCGGTGAATACGGAGGAGGGGCCTTTGTTCTGGTCTATCTTGTCACGGTACTGGTCATTGGATTTTCGGTAATGATCGCGGAGATGCTGATCGGATACAAGGGGCGTCTGGATGGAGTGGGTTCGTTTGAGAAGCTCTCTCCTGCAGGCAAATCAGGCTGGAAATACGCCGGGTTTATGGGCTTTACAGGGCTGCTTATTCTGACCTTTTATTCGGTTGTTATTGGCTGGATCTTCCACTATGTTGTCGTGGCGCTGAGCACGCTTCCCTCTTCGGTGAGCGAGGCAGAGCAGAGTTTCCATCAGCTCTTGAGTGCGGGCATCGGCACCCAGCTTTTTTACCACACGCTGGCATTTATGGCGATCACTTCGATCGTCGTTCGGGGAATAAAGGGCGGGATAGAGAAGATAAATATGAAGTTGATGCCGATACTTATCCTCATCGTTACGGGGATGTTCTTCTATGCGCTTAGTCTGGACGCTTTCTCAAAGGCGTGGGAGTTTATGTTTGTGCCTGAATGGAGCAAGATAGACTCAGAAGCCATAGTGGTGGCTGTCGGACACGCCTTTTTTACCCTCTCGCTGGGGATGGGGGCGATCTTGACCTATTCGGCGTCTCTGCCCAGGGAGACGAACCTGACCCGAGTCTCCTTGATCGTGATCGCGCTGGACACGGGCATCGCCCTGCTTGCGGGACTGCTGCTCTTTACCTTCTTGTTCGAGTATGGCGCCGGGCCTGCCCAGGGACCGGGACTTGTCTTCATCTCTTTGCCGGCGGTTTTTTATGAGATGGGAATCTTGGGAACAGTTTTGGCCCTTCTCTTTTTTATTGCGCTTGCCTTTGCGGGCCTGACATCGGCTGTTTCTTTGCTCGAGCCGATGGTGCAGTACCTGATCGACCGTTCTAATTTCACACGGTTTAAGGCGACCCTGTCGGCAGGCCTTTTTTTCTACATCGTCGGAATAGTGTCTATTCTGGCCAACAGCAGCGAGTTCTCACAGCAGCTCACCTTCGGAAGCCGCAACTTTTTCGACTGGATGGACTTTATAACCGCATCGGTACTCCTGCCAGTGGGCGGACTTGCTATGGCGATCTTTGTGGGCTATGTCATGCCAAAAACACAGGTCCAAGCTGCGCTGAAGGGTTCCATGAATGACAGAGGGTTTGCCCTGTGGTATGCCGCCATCCGCTATATAGCGCCTGCAGCACTGCTGATCGTGATGTTAAATCTGCTTGGAATGGAGTAGGGATTAAAGAGGATAAGCGAATCCAGGAAGCAAAGAGCTTCTTGGGTTTAGAATTGGATCATACCGTCAACAGGTGAGGATGCGGTGGCGTAAGGGCGCTTGGGAATGCGGCCTGCGAGGTAACTCATACGGCCGGCTCGAACAGCGTGCTTCATCGCTTCGGCCATGATCATCGGGTTTTGTGCCTGGGCGATGGCGGTGTTGGTCAAGACGCCGTCCGCTCCCAGCTCCATGGCATAGGCGGTATCGGAAGCGCAGCCTATCCCCGCATCAACGATAATGGGAAGATTGACTGCTTCGCGTACGAAGACGATGTTGTAGGGGTTTTGAACGCCAAGACCTGAACCGATAGGCGCGGCAAGGGGCATGATGGCCGCCGCTCCCGCATCTTCGAGGCGTTTTGCCATGATAGGGTCATCCGAGGTGTAGGCCATGATGGTAAAACCCTCTTTTGAGAGCACCTTGCAGGCCTCTATCGTCTCGAGCACATCGGGATAAAGCGTCTTTTCGGTGTCGCCGATGACCTCGAGCTTGATAAGGTCGATGCCCGTCGCCTCACGTGTCAGACGAAAAAGCGTGATCGCCTCTTCGGCCGTGGTACAGCCTGCGGAGTTGGGCAGAAACTTGACATTGCTTCCCTTGAAGGTGTCGCGCAGGTTCTCTTTGTTGGGGTCGGTGATGTTCAGGCGGCGCACGGCGACGGTGATCAGCTCGGAGCCTGAGGCGAGTGTCGCGGCCTTTGTTGTTTCAAAATCTTTATATTTTCCGCTTCCTACGATAAGGCGGCTTCCGAGTTCATATTTTCCGATTCTAAGAATGTTGTCCATTATTTCTCCCTATTTTAGTGCATACTGTATCGTTTGGGTGGTTTATAACACACTCCATCTGACAACTCATTGAAGCAGATCGACTATGGTTTTCGACAAAAGCTCATATTCAAGTAAGTGGATCCGGTTTTTAAAGGAGTCAAAACTCTCCTCCTTTATGCGGTGCAGTTCTTGCTGCGAAATGACATCTCCCCCGTCAAGCTCATCGCTGACCCAGTGTACAGAGATGCCGGCCGGTTTTTGGGTATCGGCATAGCTCTGCTCGATCGCTTTGGCACCTTTGAAGTGGGGAAGGATGGAGGGGTGAAGATTGATCGCCTTGACATGTTGGGTGAACACAGGGGTCAATATGCGCATAAAGCCAGCCAGGACAACAAGATCGGGCTGATAGCAGTCGATACGCTCGACAAGCGCGCGGTCAAACTCCTCACGCGAGCCATAGGCACTGTTCTCTATAACGGCGCAGGGAATATGATAAGGACGCAGCTTCTCAATCCCTTCGGCATCTTTTTTGTTGGTGATGGCCGCAACGACTTCTACGGTAGTGCCGTGAAACTCTTTGTGATGGAGATTTTGGATGATGTGGAGCATATTGTTGCCCTCACCGCTAAAGAGGATAAGGATTTTTTTTAAAGCCAAGAGAGTCCTTTGATGATGTCTTCGGGCAGAAGCGCATAGTTGTTTTTCTGTACAGCTTTCGCACTTAGGGTCTGTGCCAAAGAGGCCTGGATAGCGGCGTCTATAGCTGAGTAGCCCTGGGCAAGCAGGGCTCCGCATAATCCGGTAAGAATATCGCCGCTTCCGCCTTTGGCCAGGGCAGAGCTCCCGTGCGGATTGATATAGAAGCGGTTTTGGTGGGCAATGATCGTGTTGGCGCCTTTTAAGATCAGTACGATGTTCGGATAGCTCTTGCAAAAAAGCTCGGCATACTCAAAACGCTTCTCTTGCAGATCGTGAACACTGATGTCGGCAAGCCTGAGTGTTTTGAGGATATACACAAACTCTTTGGGATGCGGGGTGATAATGATCTCTTTGTGCAGAAGATCATAAAAGATGCCGTGGTAAAAGATATCGGCATCCAGTACCATGGGCAGATCCTGCGCCAAAATGGAAGAGAGATGTTCTCGCAGAACATTTCGGCCAAGCCCCATCCCGCAGGCGATAGCCGTTGTGGTTTTGGGAAGCGAGCTCTCCTGCATCAGCGCGTAGGGCAGGGCATCTATCGTCTTGCCGACAAGGGTGACGAGGCCCGCGCCGTAGTGCAATGCAGAGAGGGCGGAGATAATCACAGCGCCCTCTTTCTCCCCGCTGACAAGACTGAGATGGCCGAAGCTTCCCTTGTGGGTGTTTTGTTTGTTTCTAAACGGAGGCTGCAGGTCGCTCTCGTCTAGAAGCTTCCAGTTTGAAGCGGTTTCGTAGATCTCTCTGCCGATGCCAAGTTCCAGGCAGACTACCTGCCCAACACTCTCTTTTGCCCTGTCCGAATAGAGCGCGCGCTTGAGTCCGCCCATGCTCAGCGTCACATCGGCGGCAAATGCATGCCTTTGCAGATGCCCCTCTTTGTTGAGTCCTGAGGGAATATCACAGGCAATCTTAAGCCCGCCAAAACAGTTGAGCTGCTCCAAAACAGCCGAACTTTTCTGGTCTAGATCCCGGTTGAGCCCCGAGCCAAAGAGTGCGTCTACGATGACATCAGCCTCATCAAGGTCCTCGACGGGAACGATGCCGACGGCCTTGGCCCGGGCCAGCTGAAGTTGTGCGCTCTCACCGGAAGGCTCTTTGTGCAGGTAAAGCCGCACCTCAAAACGCGGATGAAGAAGACGCGCCAAAGCAATGCCGTCCGCTCCATTGTTTCCGCTGCCGCAGACAATCAGGACAGAGACGGCATCCTTGCAGTGTTCATTGATGTAGAGCGCCATACCCTTGGCCGCGTGTTCCATAAGCAGCGCTTCGCTGAGGTGAAATTGCTCATAGCAGCGCCTGTCGAGGAAACCGACATCATAAAAAAGGTTCTGCATTCTCATGCCTTTTGGGAGCTTTTGTAAGAGTAATTATAGCCAAGCTTTTGTGAACTCCGCGTTGCTGCTGCAAACTCCTCTCCAGTTCCGATCAGTTATATTTAACGTACTTTCAATATTAATTTATTTTACTTATGTATCAAACTGTATTATAATGGCAGGACACAAGAGATAACCCTTAAAAAGGAAAATAAATGGCTTTTTCAAAAGAGAAACGCAAGGGAACGGTAAGTGGCATTATCTTCGTTGCCCTCGTCGCTGCCGCTGCCACCTATATCGCCGAGCTTGCACCCGTGGCAAATCTGGGCATATCGCCGCTGGTAGTGGGTATCGTCATCGGTATCTTCTATGCCAACACCCTGCACAACAAGTTTCCCGCGCAGTGGGAAAGCGGTATTGTCTTTTCAGGCAAGAAGATCCTGCGTTTTGCTATCGTTTTCTACGGTTTTCGTATCACCTTTCAGCAGATCGCTGAGGTAGGAGTAGAGGGCTTTTTGGTCTCGCTTATCATGTTGGCCTCTACCTTTGTTTTGGGCACCTGGCTGGGACAAAAGATCTTTAAGATGGACAGAGACACCTCCATGCTGACGGCTTCCGGCGCTGCGGTCTGCGGGGCGGCGGCGGTTTTGGCAACCGAACCTGTGCTTAAAGCAGAAGAGCATAAGGCGGCGATCGCGGTCTCAATGGTCGTTCTTTTTGGCACGATTGCGATGTTTTTGTATCCTGCGCTTTACAGTGCGGGTGTTTTTGTCGGCATGGATGACAGAGCCTTCGGGATCTTCGTCGGCGGAACGATCCACGAGGTAGCCCAGGTCGTCGCAGTCGGCGGAGCCTACGGAAGTGAAGCCAGCGACGCGGCGATCATCGTGAAGATGACGCGGGTGATCATGATCGCGCCGATGCTTATTCTCCTGGGGATCTACCTCTCCTATACCGCAAAGCGCTCAGGCGGAGAGGCCGGTGGCGTGAAGCTGGTGATTCCCTGGTTCGCGGTCTATTTTGTCGGCATGGCCGGCGTGAACTCGCTGATCCACAACTATACTTCAACCGCACCTGAAGAGACGGCCTCGCTGATCAATGCGCTTATCGGCAATATCAATATCATCGACACCTTCTTGCTGACGATGGCGATGACGGCGCTGGGCATGGGAACACGTTTTGCCAAGTTCAAGGGCTTGGGTATGGCGCCTCTGTATACGGCGGGCGTGATGTTCTTATGGCTTATCATCGGCGGCTACTTTGTCACCACCTGGGTGTTGGCAACCTTCTAGCGCTTTTCGCGTCTTCTATAGGAGAGCGCTTCAAGAAGGTGTTCTTTTTGGATCTGCTCTGATGCCGCCAGATCGGCGATGGAGCGGGCAACTTTAAGACTCTTGTTCACCGAACGAAAACTCAAACCGAACTGTTCGACGGCGCGGTGCAAAAGAGTCTGCAACTCCTCATCAATCGTGCAAAAATCTGCTATTTCTTCATCGCTCAGCTTGCCGTTGGGTTTAAACTGCTGACGCGCTTCTCTCATCTTCAAGGCCTCAAAGACCTGCGTATGCATCTGTGCCGAGCTTAGGGTAGAGAGATCTTCGCTGCTGACCGGCTGCATCTGTATGGAGATATCGATGCGGTCCAAAAAAGGCTCGGAAAGACGGTTGGTATAGCGCTTGATCTCCACATCGCTGCAGCGGCAGTTTTGATGCTGGTGGTAGAGGTTTCCGCAGGGGCAGGGGTTCATCGCCGCAATAAACATGATGTCGGTAGGGTACTTGATCTTGCTGTTGACGCGTGAAACCATGATGTGACGGTCTTCCAGAGGCCCCCTGAGGGCTTCGAGGATGTTCTTTGGAAAGTGGGGAAGTTCATCAAAAAATAAAATCCCGCCGTCTGCGAGGGCAATTTCACCTATTTTTGACTGGGTTGAGCCCCCGCCGAAGATGCTAGCCGGCGTGGACGTGTGGTGGGGGGCCCTGAATGGACGAACAGGCAGAAAGTCAGGCTCTATTCCCTCCAGAGCATTGAGCTTTGCATTGCCCAGTATCTCATCCATATCAAGCGGCGGAAGGATGTAGCGCAAGCGCTTGGCGATCATACTCTTGCCGCAGCCTGGACTCCCTTCAAGCAAGATGTTGTGCATTCCCGTCGCACTGATGAGTGCAGCCCGCTTGGCGTGCTCCTGGCCTTTTATCTCTTTGAAATCAAGAGGATAATGGTCTTGATAAAAGAGCTTTCCCCTTTTCGTCTGAACAAAAGGGTGATTAAACGCGTTGGCAGAGGCGGGAAGGAGGGTCTCGTTGGAGGTGAAGAAGCTGATACATTCTTTGAGATTGGCAACGCCGTAAAATTCGGCATTGGGAATGCAGGCGAGTTTTTCGAGTGCAGAGGCAGGGACGATGGCTTTTGAAAGCTCCCCGGACTGCGCAAGGGAGAGAATAAGTGCAAACAGAGAGCTCGTTTCTTTGATCTCTCCGTCCAGACCGAGTTCGCCGAAAATATAGTACTCCCCGAGATCAAGCTCCTCTTTTTGCAAGGCGATCAAGAGTGCGCCGCAGAGGTCAAAATGAGTCCCCTCTTTTTTCAGATCGGAAGGAGAGAGGTTTATGGTGATCCGCATTGGCGGGAAGGTGTAGCCATTGGCGTACAAGGCTGACTTGATCCTCTCTTTTGACTCCTGTATAGAAGCATTTCCGAGGCCCACGATAGAAAACGAGGGCAGACCCTTAGTAAAGCTTGTCTCTACGGTAACGGTTTTGGCATAAATGCCCTCAAAACTTCCCGAATATACTTTTTTCATAGTGCAGTGTAAAAGATAAATCCAAAAAAAGAAAACATATATAGGATTTAATAAAAATATTTAAGTAAAAAAACAAGCTTTTTTTAAAAATCAAAACAAGTAGGATATAAGTTATAATTAAGCACTATTAATAACATTTTGTATTACAGGGCACCTCTAAAAACCCCAACTGCCTTCAGAGGGAAAAAGAGAGATGAGATTG